>NZ_JAUSQM010000001.1:317005-634010 GCF_030811215.1 Nocardioides massiliensis | reverse complement strand
CGGGGAGCCAGGTGATGCGCCGGACGACGCCCTCGAACCCGGTCTCGTAGGTGCTCAGCTCCTGGATCCGCGCGGGCACCTCGTCGAGGAAGGTGGCATCGGCCGGCACGGACGGGAGCACGCGACCGTCGCGCACGACGGTGGGTGGGAGGGTGCCGTTGAGCCGGAAGAACCCGTCGGCGGCGGCCAGGTCGTCCCACCGCGACTGTCCGATCAGCCACCCACGGAGCTTCTGCACGAAGCGCACCTCGGCGAGTGCCGCGTCGCTGGCCCGGGAGAAGAAGGTGCGGTAGGCCGCCGACAGCACGTTGCGATACATCTCCGCACCGGCCAGGGCGTGCGAGATGAACGCCGGGAAGTCGACCTCGATGGCGCGCGCGACCCAGGCGTCGTACACCACCTCGCTGGCCTCCGCGACCAGCATCTCGTAGGCCTCCTCCTTGACCGCGATCCGGTCCAGGAGGTTCTCCAGGTTGTGCTTCTGCTGCCCGGTGGAGGTGCGGTCCTCGCGGATCCGCCAGTTGTAGGTGACCTTGGCCAGGATGTCGAAGCGCTCGGCGCGGACGTACGCCGCGAGCATCGGGACGTGGTCCTCGTAGGCGATGTGCCCACGGAAGCCGCCGATGGCCTCCCGCCAGAAGGCGGCGCGGAACATCCGGTTGCAGGCGATGATGTCCTGCATCGCTGCGGGGAACTCGTCGATCGTGGTGCCGAGCCGGTCGGCCAGGTGCACCGTCCGGGCCCATCCCGTGGGGTGGAAGCGGTCGTTGCTGAAGCGGCGGGCCGACCCGACGACGAAGTCCGACCCGGTCTGGCGCAGCGTCTTGACCATCGTCGCGTACGCCGCCGGCGGCACGGTGTCGTCGGAGTCGAGGAAGGTCAGGAACTCGCCGCGGGCGATGTCGACGCCGGTGTTGCGGGCGATGCCCTGTCCGGCGTTGACCTGGGTGAGGACGCGCACGCGCGGGTCGCGGGCCTCGTAGGCGCGCAGGATCTCCAGCGACTCGTCGGTCGAGCCGTCGTCGACGGCGATGATCTCCAGGTTGCGCAGGGTCTGGCCCAACGCGGAGTCGAGGCAGGCGGGGAGATACTCCGCGACGTTGTAGACCGGGATGACGACACTCAGCACCGGCCGCTTGCCCCGCGGCTGTGCGGGGGTGTCAGCGACTGCGGTGGCGGCGCGGCCGCGCGCGAGGACGGCACGCCGGACCCTGCCGGCGACCCGGCGTACCCGCGGTGGCGTGCGCTCGATGAGACGACCTCCTGGTCGACGCCGGGCGGCGCCCGGCGTGGTCTGCGACATGAGAACCCCCGAACTGTCCGACGAGGCAGTCTAGGGCCGCCCCACCTCAGTCGTCGGCACCGCTCAACGGGTCGACGCGCCGCAGGTCGACCACGTGTCCGGTCTGCTTGCTCAGCAGCGTGTCGAGGGACGCGCGGGCCACCTCGCGCGACTCCAGCAGCGACTCGGGCGGCTCCTCACCGAAGGCCTTGGTGCGCATCGGGGTCGCCGTCCGCTCCGGGTTGACGCAGTTGACCCGCACCCCGTGCGCGCTCCACTCGTCGGCCAGCGCCTGGGTCAGGTTGACGACGGCCGCCTTCGCCGAGGAGTAGAGGCTGTAGCCGCCCCGGCCGCGGGTGTAGGAGCTGGAGGTGAACAGCAGCAGGCTCCCTCCGCTGTCGCGCAACGGCGCGAAGAACTCCTGGGCGATGAACACCGGGGCGAGGTAGTTGACCTCGGTGACGGCATAGACGGTCTCCTCCGAGGTCTGCTGCAGCTCGTCGCGGTGCAGGATCCCGGCGGTGTTGACCACGAAGTCGATCCGGCCCTCGGCGGCGAGGACCTGCTCGCGGACCGCCCGTAGGTCGGCCCGGCGCTCCACGTGGGTGCCGGTCGCGCTGCGGCTGAACGCGTGCACCCGGGCGCCGTACGACGTTGCCAGCTCGGCGATGTCGGCGCCGATGCCGTAGCTGCCGCCGAAGACGACCACGACCTTGTCGGCGAGGGCGGCGGCGTACTCCTCGGGCGTGCGGTTCTGCAGGAGGTTGCGGCTGGTCAGCTGGAAGAGCTTGTCGGCGATGTAGACGTCGATCGGCTCGGTGACCTTCATGTTGGACTCGTCGCCGTGGACGACCCAGATCGGGGTGTCGGGCGTGTAGCGCAGCACGACGGTGCAGTCGTCGGTCGCCTCGAAGTCCGGGTCCTGCGCGGCGAGCGCGTAGGCGCGCTTGATCGCTCCGAGGTGGAAGGCCTGGGGGGTCTGTCCGCGGCGCAGCATCGCCCGCGGCGGCACGGCCCGGATGGTGTTGTCGGCGTCGACCTCGACGATCGTGTCGGCCGAGGGGATCGCCACGTCGACCGCGGCGTGGGTGTCCAGCGCCTCGAAGCAGTCGGTGAGGATGCGTCCCGTCACGAGCGGGCGCACTGCGTCGTGGAAGAGCACCTTCGTCTCGGCCGGGCGGTCGCCGATCGCCTCCAGCGCGCGCATCGTGGTGCCGCTGCGCGTGTCGGCGCCGGGCAGCACCGTCGTGACCTTGTCGTAGCCGCCGGCCTTGACGATGGCATGGACCGCGTCGAGGTGGCCCTCGGCCATCAGCACGATGATCTCGTCGACGTCAGGGTGCTCGTCGAAGACCGCCAGGGTGTGCTCGAGGATCGTGCGACCGGCGATCTTGATGAGCTGCTTGGGGATGTCCAGCCCGACCCGGGTCCCGACGCCGCCCGCCAGGACGACCGCGATGTTGTGCGTCACGGGCCGTGAGGCTACCTGCTCCGGCTTCGGTGGTTACGATCTGCGACGGTCAGCCGTCGCCGATCTCCGGGAGCAGCGCGTGAGTGGTGTGGCGTCGGTCCCGACGCGCTCGACGCCCGCACAACCGGCCCCGGGCACCTCGGGACGCGTCCGCGCCGACATCCAGGGTCTGCGCGCAGTCGCGGTCAGCCTCGTCCTGCTCTACCACCTGTGGCCGCTGCGCCTGACCGGCGGCTACGTCGGGGTCGATGTCTTCTTCGTGATCTCCGGGTTCCTCATCACCGCGCACCTGCTCGCCGCCCCGCCCGCGGGCTTGCGCGACCTCCTGGTCTTCTGGTCACGCCGCGTACGCCGCCTGCTCCCGGCGTCGCTGCTTGTGCTGGCGTGCACGGCCGCGGCGACCTGGGCGTTCGCCCCGCAGACCCAGTGGGGCAACGTCGCCGACCAGGTTCGCGCCGCCGCGCTCTACTACGTCAACTGGGCGCTGGCGTCGGACTCCGTGGACTACCTGGCCGCGGAGAACGCCCCCTCGCCGGTCCAGCACTTCTGGTCGCTGTCGGTGGAGGAGCAGTTCTACCTGGGCTGGCCGATCGTGGTGGCGCTGCTGTTCGCGCTGGCCGCGGTCGTACGCCGCCGCGGACCTGCCGCGCGCCCGGTGGTCATCGCCGGGCTCGGCGTGGTGGTCGCCGCCTCGCTGTCCTGGTCGGTCTGGCTCACGCACGTCTCGCCGGCGTCGGCGTACTTCAACACCTTCACCCGGATCTGGGAGCTCGGTGCCGGCGGCCTGCTGGCGGCGGCGCTCTCGCAGCGGGCGTTCGGTCGCCAGGTCGGCGAGCATGAGGGGCTCCCGCTCCCGGACGGCGTCCGCACGGTTCTGTCCTGGGCCGGGTTCGCCGCGATGGCGGTCGCGGCCGTGGTCTACACCTCGGCCACACCCTTCCCGGGCTGGACCGCCGCCCTGCCGGTGCTCGGAGCGGTGCTCGTCCTCGCGGCCGACGCGCCGCAGCGAGGACTCTCGCCGACGCGCGTCCTGGGCACCCGACCGGTGCAGTGGCTCGGCGACGTGTCCTACTCCGTCTACCTGTGGCACTGGCCGCTGATCGTGCTCGTCCCGTTGGTCACCGACCGACCCCTCGAGCGGCTCGACAAGCTCCTGATCCTCGCGGCCACGCTGGTGCTCGCCGGGCTCACGAAGGCCCACGTGGAGGACCGGTTCCGCACGCCCCGGTGGGGCCGGCCGCTGGTGAAGCCCTACGCCCTGGGTGTCGCCGGGATGGCGGTGGTCGTGGCGCTCGCGCTCGCCCTCGGCGCGGCGTTCACCCAGGCACAGGAGGATGCCGAGCGCCAGCTCGCCGAGCGCATCGGGTCCGGGGACCCGTGCTTCGGGGCGGCGGCGCTGGACCGCGACGACTGCGCGCCGGTGCCCGGCGACGAGATCGTCCCGGCTCCGGCGCGGGCGCTGGAGGACAAGTCCGATGCCTACGGCCGCGGTTGCTGGGAGTACGTCCCGTTCGGCGGGATGCGCACCTGTGCCTTCGGCGTACGCCGTTCCGAGACCACCGTCGCGCTGGTCGGCAACTCCCACGCCGGGCAGTGGTTGCCTGCGCTGCAGGAGCTCGCCCGGGCCGAGCGGTTCCGGATCGAGACCTACCTGGCCTCGGAGTGCACGCCCTCGACGACCCCGGTCGAGTTCGACACGGTCGCGGACGCCGACGGCTGCCTGGGCTGGGCGCAGCGGGTGCAGCAGGCGCTCCTCGACGATCCGCCCGACCTGCTCGTGCTCTCGGCCCGCAACGGGCGGGCCGCCCGCGGACTGGCCTACGACGACAGCCTGGAGCGGTGGCGCGTCGGCTACACCGAGTTCCTCGCGCCGCTTGTCGACGCGGGCGTCCGGGTGCTCACCATCCACGACACCCCGTTCCCGGCCTCGACCGTGGGGTCGATCCCGGACTGTCTGGCGGCCAACCTCGACGACCTGACCGCCTGCGACGGCAGGGCGCGTGACTGGGTGCCGCCGGACCCGCTGGTCGAGGCGACGGAGTCGTTCGAGCGGCGTACGGCGCGCACCGTCGACCTCACCGACCGGTTCTGCCGACGGGGCACGTGCCCGGCCGTGATCGGCGGCGTGGTGGTCTACTTCGACGGGTCGCACGTCACCGCCACCTACAACGCCACCGTGGCGCCGTACCTGCGCTCCGCACTGCTGACCGCACTCGACCGATGAGCGCGCCCGGCTCCGCCGGCACCGGGGGCGCGCGCCGCGCAGCGGTCGGCCGTAGCCTGACGGCGTGAGTGAGCTGTTCGCCCCGCCGGGCACGTCCTGGACACCGGTGTCCCCCCGCCTGACGTCGGCGCGCCGGGTGGGGATGGTGCTGTTCCACATCCCGCTGCTGGTCGTGCTGGCCGTGCTTGCGGCACTCGAGGTCCTCCTTCCACGCTGGGTGTTCGTGGTCGCCGCGGTGCTGGTGCTGGCCGTGGTGGTCGTGCGCTGGTTCGTCATCGCGGTGCAGACCCGGCGCTGGGGGTACGCCGAGCGCGAGGAGGACCTCTACATCCGTAGCGGTGCACTCTTCCGCCAGCTCGTCGCGGTGCCCTACGGCCGCATGCAGTACGTCGACGTCTCCTCGGGCCCGATCGACCGGCACTTCGGCGTCGCGACCGTCAGCCTGCACACCGCCGCGCCGGGCACCAGTGCCGTGATCCCCGGTGTGCCCGCCGACGAGGCCGCCCGACTGCGCGACCGGCTCACCGAGCTCGGCGAGAGCCAGGGCTCGGGGCTGTGAAGCCGCTGGCCGACGGGTTCCGCCGGGTCTCGCCGCTGACGCCGCTGGTCCGCGGGTTCGTGGTCCTGGTCGCGGCCGCCCTGGCGACCTGGCGCGACATCATCGGCGGCCGGCTGGGGTTCGTCGCGCTCGCGCTCGGCGCCGTGCTCCTCATCGGGGTGGGCATCGGCGCTGCGTCGTGGCTGCTGACGAAGTACCGCATCGACACCACCGAGCTGCGCATCGACACCGGGATCGTCAACCGGCAGTCGCGCCGCGTGCGGCTCGACCGGATCCAGGGTGTCGACATCGTGCAGCCGTTCGTGGCCAGGCTGTTCCGCCTGGCCGAGATCCGCGTCGACACCGCCGGCGGCGACAGCGAGGGCAAGCTGGCGTTCCTGCCGCTCGCCGAGGCGGAGGAGGTCCGCCGCACGCTGCTGCAGCGCCGCGACGCCGCCCGCGCCGAGCGCGCGGCCGACGCGAGTGACGATGCAGCGGACGGCTCGGTCGCCGCAGTCGGCGCAGGTCCGGTCGACGTGCCGGCGGTGGACGAGCCCGAGCCGCAGGTCCTCCACCGGGTGCCGCTGGGCCGGTTGGTCGCCGCCTCGCTGCTGTCGGGCGAGATGGTCGCGCTCGTGGTCGGCCTGGCCGGGGTCGCGGTCGCGATGCTGCTCAGCGGCCAGGTCTGGGCCGTCCTCGGGGTCGCCGGGCCGGCCGGGGGCGCTGTGGCGCTGGTGATGTTCAACCGCGTCAGCGGCAACTACGGCTTCACCGTGGCCGGCACCGTCTCCGGGCTGCAGGTGCGCCGGGGCCTGTTCGACCTCAACGTGCAGACCCTCGCCCTGCACCGGGTCCAGGGGGTCGTCGTCAGCGAGCCGTGGCTGTGGCGGCGGATGGGCTGGGCACGGCTCGACGTCTCCGTCGCGGGCGCGAAGGTCACCCTGGACAGCTCCGACAGCTCGCCGACCACGCTGCACCCGGTCGGGCCGCGCGAGGAGATCCACTGGCTGGCCCGCACCGTCCTTGGCGGTCTCGACCCCGCCCGGGTGCCGCTGCGCCCCGCACCCACCGCCGCCCGATGGCTGGCGCCGCTGCAGGGCCGCTGGCTCGCGGTCGGTGCCGACGCCTCCCTGGTGGTGAGTCGGCACGGGTTGCTGACCCGACGCCACCACGTGGCGCCGCACCGCCGCGTCCAGTCGGTGCGGATCACCCAGAACCCGCTCCAGCGCCGGCTCGACCTCGCCACCGTCCACGTCGACAGCCCGCCCGGTCCGGTGTCGGTGCGGGCGCTGCATCGCACGGGCGTCGACGCGCGCTCGTTCGCCGACTACGAGGTCGCGACCTCCCGCTGGGCGCGGTCGGCCGCGCCCGCCGTACCGACCCCGGCGGCGACCGACCTAGGCTCGGCCCATGACCGCACCAGCGACCCCGGAGCCCACTCCCGACCAGGTCCGTGAGGCCGTCACCGCCGTCCTGCCCGACGTGCGCCGCCACCTCGAGGACCTCGTCCGCATCCCGTCGGTGAGCGCCGACCCCGCGCGTGCGGACGACGTACGCCGCTCTGCGGAGGCCACCGCGGACCTCTTCCGCGCCGAGGGCTTCGACGACGTGCGGATCACGTCCGTGGAGGGCGGCGCACCGGCGGTGATCGCCCGGATCCCCGCCCCTGCTGGGGCGCGCACGGTGCTGCTCTACGCCCACCATGACGTGCAGCCCACCGGCGACCCGGCGGAGTGGGAGTCCGACCCGTTCGAGCCGACCGAGCGCGGCGAGCGGCTCTATGGGCGCGGCGCGGCCGACGACAAGGCCGGGATCGCCGCCCACCTGGCCGCGGTCAAGGCGCTGCGCCGGCTCACCCCCGACGGGACGCTGCCGGTGGGGGTGACGGTCTTCGTGGAGGGCGAGGAGGAGATCGGCTCGCCGACCCTCGGCGCCTTCCTCGCCGAGCACCACGACCTGCTGGCGGCCGACGTCATCGTCATCGCCGACTCCACCAACTGGGAGATCGGCGTCCCGGCGCTCACCACGACGCTGCGCGGCAACGTCGACCTGGTGGTCGAGGTGAGCACGCTCGCCCACGGTGTCCACTCGGGCATGTGGGGCGGGCTCGTGCCCGACGCGCTGATGGCGCTGACGCGCCTGCTCGCGAGCCTGCACGACGACGACGGGTCCGTCGCGGTCGAGGGTCTCGTCAGCGGTCCGGCGAGCGACCTGGACTACCCGGAGTCGCGCATCCGCGAGGAGTCGTCGGTCCTCGACCCGGTCGCGCTCATCGGGCGCGGCTCGGCGGTCGAGCGGCTGTGGACCCAGCCCTCGATCACCGTCGTCGGCATCGACACCACCCGCATCGCCGACGCCAGCAACACCCTGATCCCGCGGGCGCGGGCCAAGGTCTCGCTGCGGCTGGCTCCCGGCGACACCGCCGACAACGGTCTCGCGGCGCTGATCCGGCACCTCGAGACCCACGTGCCGTGGGGCGCGCAGCTGCAGATCACCACCGGACGCGAGGCGGGGGAGCCGGGCGTCATCGACGCCGAGGGGCCGGTGTACGACGCCGCCCGGGACGCCTTCGCGCTGGCGTGGGACGGCGTACGCCCGGTCGACATCGGCGTCGGGGGCTCGATCCCGTTCATCGCCGCGTTCCAACAGGCGTTCCCGGACGCCGCGGTCCTCGTGACCGGCGTGGAGGACCCCGACACCCGCGCCCACGGCGCCAACGAGGGCCTCCACCTGGCGGAGTTCGCCCGGGTCTGCCTGGCGGAGGCGCTGTTGCTGCAGTCGCTGTAGCGGGTCGCTTGGTTTCGGGTGTGACGCCTGCCCCTCTTGCCGCGGGGAGGGAGCCCCACCAGGGCTCGCGGTGCCGACGACGGCGCGCGGGCCGCGACCGACTCGGAGGCCGCCCGTGACCGCTCCCCACCCGATCGTGCCGCCCGCCGGCCCTGCGGAGGGCGTCGGGATGCCCGGCACCGACCGCCGCCGGTTCCTCGGGTACGTCGTCGCCGGGGCGACGCTGATCACCGCGGCCGACTTGGCCCTCGGCATGCCGGGCGCCCAGTCCACGGTGACCGCACCGCAGCCGGCGGAGCTCTACGACCTCAACGACCTGCTCACCCATGCCGCCCTGGCGACCTCGAACCTCATCGCGATCCAGATCCATGACGACGGGACCGCGTCGTTCGCGCTGCCGCGCATGGAGGTCGGGCAGGGGATCACCACCTCGACGGCGATGATCATCGCCGAGGAGCTCGACATCGACGTCGCGCAGGTCCGGGTGTCGCTGGCCGACGCGCGACCCGAGCTGGTGTTCAACCAGCTGACCGGCGGGTCCAACACCACCATCTCGACGTTCACCCCGATCCGGGTCGCCGCCGCCATCGCCAAGGGAGCCCTGCTCGACGCGGCCGCGCGTTTGCTCGGCGACAACCTCGACCAGGTCCGGATCAAGGGCGAGGGGATCATCGAGGGGCTGACGGGCTCGATCACCTACGCCGAGCTCGCCCGCGAGGCCGCCAGCGACACCACGCGCCAGGTCGGCGTGCTGCTGAAGCGGCCGGAGAAGTTCACGGTGATCGGGACCCCGCAGAACCGCATCGACGCCCGTGCGGCGGTCACCGGGCAGAAGCAGTTCGCGATGGACCTCGAAGTCCCCGGGGCGCTGCCGACGATGGTCTGTCGCCCGCCCACGCTCAACGGCAGACCGATGGCCCTGCGCAACCGCGACGCCGTGCTGACGATGCCGGGCGTCACCCACGTCGCCGAGGTGCCGACCGGGTACGCCGTGCGCGCCGAGACCTTCGGGCAGTGCATCGACGCCGTCCGGGCCATGGACGTCGAGTGGCAGGACGGGCCGCTTGTGCAGCAGTCCGACGGCGACGTGCGCGGTCACCTGCGCGCCGCGCAGCTGCCGTTCGTCGTACCTCCGCTCGGGAAGACGGTCGAGCACGAGTTCACCTTCTGGTTCCGCGGCAACTCCGCACTGGAGCCGAACTGCGCGATCGCCGACGTGCGGAAGGACTCGGCGGAGATCTGGGGCGGGTTGAAGTCGCCGGTCGTGGCGCAGGAACAGATCGCGTTGACAGTCGGACTGCCGATCGACAAGGTGCGCGTGCATGTCGTCCAGGGCGGTGGGTCGTTCGGCCGCAAGCTGTTCTTCGACGCGGCGCTCGAGGCCGCGCAGATCTCGCGCGCGATGGGCGCGCCGGTCAAGCTCATGTGGCACCGAGCCGACGACGCCCGCCAGGGTCGGACCCACCCGATGGTGGTGTCGAAGGTGCGGGCGTCCTACTCCGGCAAGCAGGTCAACACCTTCGAGCAGCGCAACTGCAGCGTCCGCACCGACTTCACCCATGGCCTGGGCGAGATCATCACGCGGTTTGCGGCGCAGCTGCCGGTCGCCGGCAACTATGCGTTCGCGCAGACGGTCTTCCTGCTCACCCAGGAGCTCGGCTACAACTTCGGCGTCGTCGACCAGCTGCTCAGCGAGGTCGACCTGCCGTTCAACACCGGCAGCATGCGCAACATCTACTCGCCAGACACGCGCTGCGCGGTCGAGCTGACCGTCGACGACCTGGCGCGCCGGATGGGGGAGGATCCCTACGCGTTCCGGTTGCGCACCGCGCGCTCACCGCGCACCAAGGCGGTGCTGGAGGCCGTGGGGGAGGCGGCCGAGTGGGGCAAGCCGATGCCGGCCGGGACCGCCCAGGGCGTTGCGATCCACAAGGAATACAAGGGAGTCACCGCCTGCGTCGTGGAGATCGACTGCCGCCCCGATACCGTGAATCGGCGGATCCGCAACGCGGTGACCGGACCCCGGGTGACCCGGGCGACCTTCGCCGTGGACGCCGGGCTGGTGGTCAACCCGCGCGGGCTGGAGGCGCAGATGCAGGGCGGCGTCATGGATGGCATCGCCCTCGCCCTGACCTCGAGCCTGCACTTCCGCCAGGGCCGGTTCCTCGAGGCCAGCTGGGACAACTACTTCTACACGCGGCACTGGAACGCCCCGCCCGAGATGCAGGTGGTCATCGTCGACAACGACGTCACCCAGCCCGGTGGCGCCGGGGAGGCCGGGGTGGCCGCGAGCTTCGCGGCGGTGGCCTGCGCCTACTGGCGTGCGACCGGTGGCCCGATGCCGACCAGCTTCCCGATCAACCACCAGACGCTGTCGTTCGAGCCCAAGCCGTTCGTCCCGCCCGTCCCGGCCTCGCCGACCGACGGCCGCGACCACACCTACTGACCACCACCGAGCGAGCACAGGAGCCCCCATGTCGACAGTCCCCACCGTCACGCACACCTTCCTCGTCAACGGCCGCCGCGTGCAGGTCGACTCCGAGTCCGACGTCCGCCTGCTGTGGGTCCTGCGCGACCGGCTCGGCATCACCGGACCGAAGTACGGCTGCGGCATCAACGTCTGCAAGGCCTGCACCTCCCATCTCAACGGCCGCGCCTTCAACCCCTGCGCGGTCCGCGTCGGCGACCTCGGTCCCGACGACGAGGTCACCACGATCGAGGGACTCCCGGACGCCCCCGACGCCGGTGGCGCCGAGGACCCCGACCTGCACCCGATGCAGGAGGCTTGGATCGCCCAGGACGTCGCCCAGTGCGGCTACTGCCAGCCGGGCCAGATCATGGCCGCGGTCGCCAAGGTCCGCGCCGCCCGCCGCGAGGGCCGCGACATCACCGACGCCGACATCGACGAGATCCGCAACATCTGCCGCTGCGGCACCTACTTCCGCATCCGCGAGGCCATCAAGGACGGCGCCCGCCGGATGTGAACGGCCCCGGGCAGTTTCACCGCCCGTCGAACGACACGCCCGCTCGTCGTACGAAACTGCCCGGCGTGTCGGGCAGGAACGTTAGTCGGGCGGTGAAACTGCCACCCCTCCTCCGTCTACACTGCAGGTGTGCCTAGCGATGCGCGCCGCCGTGGCGGCGATGGCCACCTGTCCCACGACCTCGACCCCACCGACCGCAGTCCGCAGGACGCCTGCGGCGTGTTCGGCGTCTGGGCGCCCGGTGAGGACGTCGCCAAGCTCACCTACTACGGCATCTACGCCCTGCAGCACCGCGGGCAGGAGTCGGCCGGCATCGCCGTCGGCAACGGCCGCCAGATCCTCGTCTACAAGGACATGGGCCTGGTGTCGCAGGTGTTCGACGAGGCGACGCTGGAGTCGCTCAAGGGGCACGTCGCGATCGGGCACGCGCGCTACTCCACGACCGGCGCCAGCACCTGGCACAACGCCCAGCCGACCTTCCGGCCGACCTCCACCGGCTCGATCGCGCTGGCCCACAACGGCAACCTGACCAACACCGGCGATCTGGCCGACCTGGTCGCCGACCTCCCGCTGTCGGCTGGCGAGCTCGACATCCCGCGCCGGGGGGTGGAGGAGTCGACCAACGACACCAGCCTCGTCACCGCGCTGCTGGCCCACGACCGCGACGGCGCCACGCTCGAGGAGCGCGCGCTCGAGGTCCTCCCGCAGGTCCGCGGGGCCTTCTCGTTCGTCTGGATGGACGAGACCGCGTTGTACGCCGCACGCGACCCGCAGGGCGTCCGGCCGCTCGTGATCGGCCGGCTCGAGCGGGGATGGGTCATCGCCTCGGAGACCGCAGCGCTCGACATCGTCGGCGCCTCGTTCATCCGCGAGGTCGAGCCGGGCGAGCTGGTGGTGGTCGACGCGGACGGCCTGCGCACGCAACGGTTCGCCGAGGCGAAGCCGAAGCACTGCCTCTTCGAGTTCGTCTACCTCGCCCGGCCCGACACGTTGATGAACGACCGGCGCGTGCACAGCGTCCGCGTCGAGATCGGCCGGCGCCTGGCCCGGGAGTTCCCCGCCGACGCCGACCTGGTGATGCCGGTGCCCGAGTCGGGCACCCCCGCCGCAATCGGGTACGCCGAGGAGTCCGGCATCCCCTACGGCACCGGCCTGGTGAAGAACTCCTACGTCGGGCGTACCTTCATCCAGCCCTCGCAGACGATCCGCCAGCTCGGCATCCGGCTCAAGCTCAACCCGCTGCGCGACGTGATCGACGGCAAGCGGCTGGTGGTCGTCGACGACTCGATCGTCCGGGGCAACACCCAGCGCGCCCTGGTGCGGATGCTGCGCGAGGCCGGCGCCCGTGAGGTGCACGTGCGGATCTCGTCGCCGCCGGTGAAGTGGCCGTGCTTCTACGGCATCGACTTCGCGACCCGCGCCGAGCTGATCGCGACCGGCCTCGCCGTCGACGAGATCTGCCGCTCGATCGACGCCGACTCGCTGGCCTACATCTCCCTGGAGGAGCTCACCGAGGCCACCACCGTCCCCGCGGCGAAGCTGTGCCGTGCGTGCTTCGACGGCGAGTACCCGATCCCGCTGCCCGAGGAGCGCCACCTCGACAAGTACCGCCTCGAGGTCCGCGACGAGTCCGCCCACAACGGCTCGCTGCGCACCGACGTCGACGGCCTGATCTCCTCGCTCACCGGCGGCGGGGCCACCGACGCCCTCGACCGTCCCTGACCGGCCGACCAAGCCGACGAACGCGCCGCCGACCCGTGCTGTCCGACCCTGACCTGTGGAGCCGTTGCCGATGACCGACCAGAACGCGCCCGGCGCGACGTACGAAGCCGCCGGCGTCAACATCGAGGCCGGTGACCGCGCCGTCGAGCTGATCAAGGTCTGGGTCGACAAGGCGCGCCGTCCCGAGATGGTGGGGGGCATCGGCGGCTTCGCCGGGTTGTTCGACGTCTCGGCGCTCAAGAGCTATGACCGTCCGCTGCTGGCGACGTCGGCCGACGGTGTCGGCACCAAGGTCGCGATCGCGCAGGCGATGGACAAGCACGACACCATCGGCTTCGACCTCGTCGGGATGCTCGTCGACGACCTCGTCGTGTGCGGCGCGGAGCCGTTGTTCCTCACTGACTACATCGCCACGGGCCGTGTGGTTCCCGAGCGCATCGCGCAGATCGTCAAGGGCATCGCCGAGGCCTGCGTGGTGGCCGGGTGCGCGCTGCTCGGGGGGGAGACCGCCGAGCATCCTGGCCTGCTGGGGCCCGACGAGTACGACGTCGCGGGCTCGACCACCGGGGTGGTCGAGGCCAGCCAGCTGCTGGGGCCGGGCCGGGTTCGTCCGGGTGACGCGATCGTGGCGATGGCCGCCTCCGGCCTGCACTCCAACGGCTACTCGCTGGTGCGCCATGTCCTCCTCAACGAGGCCGGCTGGGAGCTCGACCGCGACGTCGCCGAACTCGGCCGGACCCTCGGTGAGGAGCTGCTCGAGCCGACCCGGATCTATGCCAAGGACTGCCTCGAGCTCGCCCGCGCCACCGAGGTCCGCGTGATGTCCCACGTGACCGGGGGTGGGCTGGCGGCCAACCTCGCCCGGGTCATGCCCGAGGAGCTCGCCGCCACGATCGACCGGTCGACCTGGCAGCGCCCGCCGGTCTTCGAGCTCGTGCGCGAGGTCGGCAACGTCGCCGAGCCCGACCTGGAGAAGACCCTCAACTGCGGCGTGGGCATGGTCGCGGTCGTTGCCGCGGAGGACGCCGACCGCGCGGCCGCGCTGCTCACCGCACGCGGCGTCGAGTCCTGGGTCTGCGGCGAGGTCTCGTCCGCCGGCGCCGACCGGGCGCCCGGCTCGGTCACCCTGGTGGGCGCGCACCGCAGCTGACCGACCGCGTTCGAGGGCCCCGGTGTCGGCCGGGGCCACGCCCTGGGCTCCCCGCGTGCGGGATCGCCCACCGACCAGGTACGGTTGAGCCAGGACGAATTCGATGAGGAGTCCGGTCGCGCGGTGAGCCGCGACGCCGGCCAAGTGTGCGAGGGGGTCGGACCCATGGGGCGCGGCCGAGCGAAGGCTAAGCAGACCAAGGTGGCGCGCGAGCTGAAGTACCGCTCTCACGAGACGGATCTCAGTGCGCTCGCCCAGGAGCTGCAGCATGGGAAGGTGCGCTCCGAGGAGCGCGACACCGACGAGCGTGATCCCTGGTCGGACGACGCCGACCGGCGCGACTGACCCCGCGCACATCACGGCAGGGGCGGATGTCCGCCCCACCACGCTCAGCACGCGACGCCCGACACCACCGTGCAGGCGGTGACGGGCGTCGCGTCGTGCTGAGAACGTGCGCGACCCTGCGGGCCGTCGAGGTGTGGCGCCGACCGCCTGACCCGGCTCGCGCCAGGCGGTTCAGGTCGGGTCAGACCTGGTCGTCCGCCGCCCGCTGCTCGGGGATCATCCCGGCGAGCAGCTCGCGCACCTCGGACTCGCGGTAGCGCCGATGCCCGCCGAGGGTGCGGATCGAGCTGAGCTTGCCCGCCTTCGCCCAGCGGGTGACCGTCTTGGGGTCGACGCGGAACATGGCCGCGACCTCGGCCGGGGTCAGCAGCGGCTCGGACTCCACCGGTCGCATGCTCATGCGGTCCTCCTCGTGTCACGCCAGGCACCCGCCCGGCTGCGACGAGTGTGGCACTGTCCACTGATAGGCACAGCCCGAATCGCCAACTTGGTGACGGGTGTGACGCAGCGAGCCCTTTGGGACGGGATGACCCGTTTTCTTCTAGGGTGGATGTGGCCGACGCCACACCCTGGGCGCGGCTGCCGATCCGCACCCGCCCACCCCGCGGGCTGACCCGAAAGGTCGTCACATGACCACGACACCCACCCTGACGCGCTGCGCCGACCCTTCCACCAGGGCGTCCGGCTCCGGCGTCTTCGACCTGGCCGCCGCGCACGAGCAGCTGACCTTCTGCGTCGACGAGGCCACAGGCCTGCGCGCGATCGTCGCGATCCACTCCACCGCGCTCGGTCCCGCGCTCGGTGGCACCCGGTTCTTCCCGTACGCCGACGAGCAGGCGGCGATCGCCGACGTCTGCGACCTCGCGCGCGGCATGACCCTCAAGGCAGCGCTCGCCGGTCTGGACCTCGGCGGCGGCAAGGCCGTCATCCTCGGTGACCCGCGCGCACTCAAGTCCGAGGCACTGCTGCGCGCCTACGGCCGGTTCGTCGAGTCGCTGGGTGGGCGCTACTACACCGCCTGCGACGTCGGCACCACGAGCGCCGATATGGACCTGGTCGGCCGGGAGACCGGGTTCGTCACCGGTCGCACGGTGGAGGCCGGCGGGTGCGGGGACTCCTCGGTGCTGACGGCGTACGGCGTCTTCCAGGGGATGCGCGCCGCGGCCGAGGCCACCTGGGGCACCCCGAGCCTCGACGGGCGCACGGTCGGCGTCGCCGGGGTCGGCAAGGTCGGCTCGCACCTCGTCGGCCACCTGGTCGGCGACGGCGCGCGGGTCGTGGTCGCCGACGTGGCGCCCGAAGCAACGGCCGCGGTCGTGGCCGCGCACCCCGAGGTGCAGGTCGTCGCCAGCACGGCCGAGCTGGTCGCGTCGCCGCTCGACGTCTACGCACCCTGCGCCCTCGGGCACGCCCTCACCGACGACGTGGTGGACGCATTGTCGGCCCAGGTCGTGTGCGGCGCCGCCAACAACCAGCTGGCCCGACCGGGCATCGACCAGCGGTTGCACGAGCGCGGGATCCGCTACGCACCCGACTTCTGCGTCAACGCGGGCGGGCTGATCCAGGTCGCCGACGAGCTGCGCGGCTTCTCGTTCGAGCGCGCGAAGCAGCGCGTCACGGGCATCTTCGCAACCACCCAGCAGGTCTTCGCGCTCGCCGAGCAGGAGCGCACCACCCCGGCGCACGCCGCCGACCTGCTCGCCGAGGAGCGGATCCGGGCGTTGGGCGGCTGCGGGGGATCTGGCTGCCGCGTTGAACCCGGACCCGGAGGCCCGGCGGCTGCCAGACTGCGTCCATGACGAGCGCCGAGCGTCCTGACGACCCCGCCACCGCACTGCCGGTCTCGGTGGCGCGCCGCGGGCCGGTGACGATCGTGCAGATCGACCGGCCCGCGGTGCGCAACGCGGTCGACCGAGCGACCGCCGAGGCGCTGCACGAGGCGTTCGTCGCGTTCGACGCCGACCCCGACGCGCGGGTCGCCGTCCTCACCGGTGCCGGCGGCACCTTCTGCGCCGGCGCCGACCTGCACGCGGTTGCCGACGGGCGCGGCAACCGGGTCGCGCCCGATGGCCCCGGCCCGTTGGGCTGCACGCGGCTCCGGCTGTCCAAGCCCGTGGTGGCGGCGATCGAGGGGTACGCCGTCGCGGGCGGCCTCGAGCTGGCGCTGTGGTCCGACCTGCGGGTCGTCGCCGACGACGCGATCCTGGGCGTGTTCTGCCGACGCTTCGGCGTACCCCTGATCGACGGCGGGACCGTGCGGCTGCCGCGGCTGATCGGCCAGTCGCGGGCCCTGGACCTGATCCTCACCGGTCGCGAGGTCCGGGCCGACGAGGCGCTCGCCATCGGCCTGGCCAACCGGGTCGTGGCGTCGGGCACGGCGCTCGACGCCGCGATCGCTCTCGCCGAGGACCTCGCCGCGCTCCCACAGACCTGTCTGCGCCACGACCGGCTCGCGGTGCTCGAGCAGTGGGGGCTGTCCGAGCAGGACGCGCTGGCGGTCGAGCACGCCCATGGCGTCGT
This sequence comes from Nocardioides massiliensis, assembly GCF_030811215.1. Taxonomy (NCBI): domain Bacteria; kingdom Bacillati; phylum Actinomycetota; class Actinomycetes; order Propionibacteriales; family Nocardioidaceae; genus Nocardioides; species Nocardioides massiliensis. The sequence continues at coordinate 616,987 of NZ_JAUSQM010000001.1, read as the reverse complement.
GTCCCTCTCTGACGACGGGCCGGAAGGCGCCATCGCGGGTGCGTCCCGGTTCCGCGACGGCGCCGGTCGGCACGGCGAGCCCGACCCGGTGTGAACTCGGCCGTCTGGGCACGGATCAGTCCCGCGCCAGCTCCGCAGCGAGCATCCGCGCCAACATGGCGCGGGCCTCGGGCTCGTCCACCTGGCCGACGAGGAGCCGGTGCACTGCCATGCCCTGCAGGGTCGCGTGCAGCAGCCGGAAGGTACGCCGCACCGTGGTGCGGTCAGCCGTGGGGAACAGCGCCGCCCAGTGCGCCTCCTGCTGCTCGAGCGCCGCGAGCAGGACGGCGCCGGGGACGAGCTGGTCCTCCTGGCCGAGCGCGAGTGTCAGCTGCAACGACATGAGCTCACGCTCGGGCGTGAGGTAGGCCCCGAGCACCTCGAGGAACGCGTCCACACGGGCGGCCGGGGCGAGGTCGGCGGGCACGGTGGAGGCCGCCAGGTGTGCGGCGAGATCGGCGGAGAACTGCGTGAAGACCTCCCGCAGCAGCTGACGACGATCGCCGAAGTGGTGCTGGAGGACTCCGCCGGTGACGCCGGCGGCGGAGGCGACCCGGCGCCAGGTGACCGCGGCGTACCCCTCGTGGGCGAGCAGCTCCGCGGTCGCGTCCAGCACCCGTCGTCGCGTCGCCGCACCCCGGGCGGTGGGCGCAGACGAGCTGGAGGAACCGACCATCACCCAACCATATCGTTCGCTATGGTGAGTCGGTGACCACCGACGTGCAGACCGGCGCCCCCGAGCCCACCCTCGAGCAGCTCACCTGCGAGGACCTCGAACGCGAGATCGCGTTGTACGAGCCGCTCACCGACGCCGTCCGCGCGCTGATCGACGCCTCGGTGCGGACCGAGGTCGACGCCGAGGTCGTCCGCGACGTCACCCGCGTGCTGCAGGAGCAGGCCAGTCGGCTGCGCGAGCGTCAGACCCCCGGCGCGTACGGCGTGCGCTGGACGAGCCTGGGCGGTCGACGGGCGTGGGGCAACGCCGTGGTCGGTCGCCGCAACCCGATCGCGCCCCCACTGCGGCTGCAGGTGGGTGACGACGGTTCGGTGTCGGCGGAGTTCCACCTGGGTGCGGCGTACGAGGGCCCGAACCACCTGACCCACGGCGGGATCGCGGCGCTCGTCCTCGACCAGGTGCTGGGTGCCGCGGCCGAGGTCGCGGGCGCGCCGGGGATGACGGGGACGCTGACGCTGCGCTACGTCCGGGCGACGCCGCTGGGTGACCTGCGGGTCGAGGCCAAGGCCGTCGAGACCGTCGGCGTGAAGACGATCGTGCGCGGGACCCTGTCGGGACCCGACGGCCCGTGCGTCGAGGCCGAGGGGATCTTCCTGCTGCCGGCGGCGGTGCGCGCCTACTTCGAGGAGCACAGCCGCGCCATCGGCTACGACCCCACGACCTACCCCGAGCTCTGACCCGCGCCCGGGGGTGTCAGCGCCGACACCCACCGGGTAGGCGGAGGGCATGGAGAGGGAGACGGGCGCCGGGGGGCGGGCCCGGCATCGGTGGCGGAGCCTGGTCGCGGCAGCGCGCCGACCCGACGTGCAGACCGAGCTGGTCCAGATCGTCAAGACGGTGGTGGCCACCGTGCTCGCCTTCTGGCTGGCGACGGACGTCTTCGACCTCGCCCAGGCGTTCCTCGCCGCCTGGGTCGCGCTGCTGACCGTCCATGCCACCGTCTACCGCACCTTCTGGCGGGGGGCGCAGTCCGTCATCGCCGCCGGGGTCGGCATCCTCGTGTCGTTCGGCGCGGTCCAGCTGCTCGGCATCGGCATGCTCTCCCTGGCCGTCGCGGTCCTCGCCGGGTTGCTGATCGCGAAGACCCCGCTGATCCGGCAGGAGGGCGTCACAGTCGCCACGACGGCGGTCTTCGTCATCACCGCGGGCTCGGCCGACCAGGAGGTGCTCCTCCTCCATCGCTTCCTCGACACCGCTATCGGGGTGGCGGTGGGGCTGCTGGTGAACGTCGTGATCCGCCCGCCCCTCGACGACCGGGTCGCCGAGGGGGCGATCGACGAGGCGTTGGCGTCGTTGAGCGACCTGCTCAGGCGCATCGGCGACGACTTCGAGCGGCCGGTCTCGATGGAGGAGGTCGGCAGGTGGCTGGAGGAGACCCGCGCGATCGACGCCGCGGTCGACCGGGCGGAGGGTCAGCTGTCGTTCGCCCGCGAGAGCCAGTGGGCCAATCCCCGTCGGCGGCGATCGCCCTGGACGATCGACGTCGACCTCGGAGCCCAGCTGCTCGACCGGCTCGAGGACGGCGTTGCCCACGTGCGCGCGATCGCGCGCGCCGTGGCCGAGGCGGTCGAGCGCGAGCAGGAGTGGGACGCCGAGTTCCGCCGCCGGTGGACCGCACTGGTGGTCGAGGTCGGTGCCTGGGTCGCGGAGCCCGACGCGGCGACGGAGCCGCTGCTCGAGGAGATCGGCGAGCTGACCCGCGCGTTGTCGGGTGATGCCCTCCCCGAGCTGCACTGGCCGGTGTACGGCGCGCTGCTGACCGCGCTCGGCAACGTGGTCGGCATCCTCGGCGAGATCAAGGTACGCCGCGACCAGCTCGCGGCACCGTGACCCTTCGCAGCGAGGAGGGCTCAGGCGGATGCAACCGGCCGCTGACTCACGGCGTCTTGGTGGTGCAGCCGGACGGACCGGCTGCACCGTCCGAGAAAGAACCCGCCATGTCTCCTCGCCTCCCCACCCCTCGTCTCGCCCGTGTCCTCGCCGGCGCCGTCGCCCTCGGTGCGCTCTCGCCAGTCGCCCTCACCCTCGCGCCCGCCCACGCCTGCGCCTGCCCGGACGAGGGCATCGCCGTCCTCGCGCCGAGCAGGACCGTCTCCTCCGGGGAGCAGTTCCGCGTCAAGGGCGTGTGGATCCAGTCCGGCAAGCCGGCTGCCGGTCGCACCGTCAAGGTCCAGGCCCGCCGCGACGGCCGCTGGCACACCCTCAAGGGCGCGGTCGTGACCGCCCGCGCGAACGGCGAGTTCGGCGTGCGCCTCGTGCTGCAGCAGAAGGGCGTCCGCGTGCTGCGCGTGCTCGGCGTCGTGCCGGACGGCCCGGACGTGAAGGACCGCTTCCGCGTCACCGTCGGGTGAGCGCACCAGGGCCCGGGATCCCCGGGACGTCGTAGCTGCCGCGGAAATACACCAGCGGTCCGGCGTCCTGGGGGGTCTCGAGCTCGCGGACGGCCCCGATCACCACGTGGTGGTCGCCGGCGGTGTGGACGTCGTCGATCTCGCAGTGCACCCGCGACAGCACCCCGGGCAGGCTCGGCGTCTGCCACCGCGACATCGACCAGGCGAGGCCGTCGTAGCGCCGTCCGTCGCGCGAGCCGAAGCGCGAGCACAGGTCCCTCTGCTCGGCGCTGAGGACGTTGGCGGTGAAGCGGCCCGCGCGACGTACCCGCGCCCACGACCGCCCGCCGCGGTCGGCGCAGAAGAGCACCAACGGCGGATCCAGAGAGACCGATGCGAAGGACTGGCAGGCGAACCCCACCGGCTCCCCGTCGTCCACCGCGGTGATGACCACGACGCCCGTCGCGAAGCGACCGAGGGCGGCACGCATGGCCGACGCGGTGACGGGGGCACTGACCGCAGAGGCGGTCGGGGAGGCTCCGGGCACGAGGTCGACGTCGGCGGTGGCAGTCACTCCAGGACCGTAGGCGCGGGGTCGGTCGGGTGCGGCGAGGTGGTCCCAGCCATCGAGACCGCTCACGAGGGGGGTCGCACCGGCCTCCCTACGGTGCCGTCATGACCGCGATCACACACGAGGACACCCTGCGCGAGCTCGACGTCGCCGGCCGGACGCTGCGCTACCACGAGGCCGGGGACGGCCCGCCGCTGCTGATGCTGCACGGCTCGGGACCGGGGGTGACCGGCTGGCGCAACTTCGCGGGCAACCTCGAGCTCTTCTCCCAGCACTTCCGCTGTCTGGTGCTGGAGTTCCCCGGGTTCGGCGTCAGCGACGCCACCGACCAGCACCCCATGGCTGCGGCGCTGCCCGCGGTCCCGGCGTTCCTCGACGCCCTCGACCTGGACCAGGTGGCGGTGATCGGGAACTCGATGGGCGGCATCGTCGGTGCGCGCTTCGCGATCGAGCAGCCCGAGCGGGTGAGCCGGCTCGTCACGGTGGGCGGCCTCGGCCGCAGCATCTTCTCGCCGTCTCCGGGTGAGGGCATCCGGCTGCTGATCGACTTCACCGAGGACCCCACGCGCGAGAAGCTCGTGCGCTGGCTGCACTCCATGGTCTACGACCCTGCGATCGTCACCGAGGAGATGATCGAGGAGCGCTGGGCCCAAGCCACCGACCCGGAGACGCTCGCCGCCGCCCGCCGGATGTATGGCCGCGGGGTGCTCGAGGGCGCCGCCCGGGCGGCCGAGGCGTCGCCCGAGGCGCCGTACTGGGCCCTGCTGCACCGGATCAAGGCGCGCACCCTGATCACCTGGGGACGCGACGACCGGGTGAGCCCGCTCGACATGAGCCTCGTGCCGATGCGCACGATCCGCGACGTCGAGCTGCACGTGTTCCCCAACTGTGGGCACTGGGCGATGATCGAGCAGAAGGCCGCCTGGGAGAGCACCGTTCTCGCCTTCCTCACCCGCCGGGACTGAGCCCCGCCGGCTGAGCCCCACGGCTCGTCGGCCCCGTCCCCTCCCTCGCTCCAACCCTCGTTCCGGCCAGTCCCGGTCATCAGGACTGGCCGGCACGACGCTCCTCGCCTCCTGCACGGTGTGACCGCGTTCACGTGTCGGATCGTGACGAGGCGAAGGAGTCGAGATGGCAGCAACGGTCATGGAGCTGATCGAGGAGCGGGCGGAGGAGATCGCCCGGCTCGGACCGGTCAACGAGTCGCTCGGCCGGCTGGATGACCGGGCAGCCGAGCTGCTGCGGGAGATCGGCGTGGTGCGGATGCTGCAGCCGCGCGCCCACGGCGGCCTCGAGACCACCCTCGTGGAGTTCGCGGAGGCCGTGATGCGCCTCGCCTCTTTGGACGGCTCGACCGGCTGGGTCGCGGGCATCGTGGGCGTGCACCCGTGGGAGCTGGGCATCTGCGACCCCCAGGCGCAGAAGGAGGTGTGGGGCGAGGACCCGGACACCTGGCTCGCGTCGCCGTACGCCCCCATGGGCGTGATCACGCCCGTCGACGGTGGCTACCGGTTCAGCGGTCACTGGCAGTTCTCGTCGGGCACCGACCACTGCCAGTGGTTGTTCCTCGGCGCCTTCCTCGGCGACGAGAACGGTGCGCCGGTGGTGCCGCGGGAGTCGTACCACGTGATCATCCCGCGCGCGGACTACGAGATCGTCGACGACAGCTGGAACGTCGTGGGATTGTCCGGCACGGGGAGCAAGGACGTCATCGTCAAGGACGCCTTCGTCCCGGCCCACCGGGTCGTGACCGCCGCGTCGATGATGGACGGCTCCGCTGCGAAGTCCGCCGACCTCGACTACACCGTCAGCCGGGTGCCGTTCAGCACCGCGTTCCCGCTGGGCATCACCTCGGCCGTCGTCGGCATGGCGGAGGGTGCGCTCGCCGCGAGCATGGACTACCAGCGCAGCCGCGTGCAGATCACCGGCACCCAGGTGCGCGACGACCCCTACGTGCTGAGCACGCTGGGCGCAGCGGCCGAGGAGATCAAGGCCGCGCGCGTCTCCCTGCTGGAGAACGCCCGCCGCTTCGAGGAGCTCGCCGCCGCCGGGCACGAGTTCACCCTCGCCGAGCGCGCCGCGAGCCGGCGTACGCAGGTCGCCGCCGCGTGGCGGGCCGTGCGTGCCATGAACGAGATCGTCGTGCGCTCCGGCGGCAACGGACTGCGCCTGGACAACCCCATCCAGCGGTTCTGGCGCGACGCCCACATGGGTCTCGTCCACGCCGTGCACGTGCCGGGGACCGTCTTCCACGCCGCGATGCTCACCGACCTCGGCTTCACACCCGAGCCCGGACCGCTGCTCACCTTGATCTGATGGAGAGGACCACCATGAATCGTCAGCCCCCTGTCATCCGTTCGCTCGGCTACCTGCGTGTGCAGACCGCCGACGTCCCCCGCTGGCGGGACCTGACGGTCGACGCGCTCGGGATGCAGGAGACCACCGGACCCCACGCCGATGGGCTCTACCTGCGGGTGGACGAGCGCGAGGCCCGCCTCGTCGTCCTCCCGGGCAGCGACGACCGCGTCCTCGGCGTCGGCTGGGAGGTCCGTGACCAGTACGGCCTCGCCGAGGTCGAGCGCACGGTCGAGGCCGCTGGGATCAGCGTCCGCCGGCTCTCGCTCGAGGAGTGCGAGGAGCGGCGCATCGAGGCCGCGATCGGGTTCACCGACCCCGCGGGCACGCCGGTGGAGGTGTTCTTCGGCCCGGTCCTCGACCACAGCCCGCTGCGCACCGCGCACGGCCAGCGGTTCGTCACCGGCGAGCAGGGTCTCGGTCACATCGTCCTCCCGACACCGCGGCAGCAGGAGACGGTCGACTTCTACTGCGACGTGCTCGGCTTCCTTCCGCGCGGGGCGATGAAGCTCGGTGGTCCGGGGGCGGAGGGCCCGCCGCGGCGGATCCGGTTCCTCGGCATCAACCAGCGTCACCACACGCTCGCCGTGTGCCCCGCGCCGCACGCTGACCCCCCGGGGATGGTGCACCTGATGGTCGAGGTCGACAGCCTCGATGCCGTGGGTCGTGCCCTCGACAAGGTCAACGCCGCGGGGTTCTCGCTGTCGTCGACGCTCGGCCGGCACACCAACGACAAGATGGTCAGCTTCTACGTCCGCGCCCCCGGCGGGTGGGACATCGAGTACGGCACCGAGGGCATGCGGGTCGACGAGACCTACTACACGGCCGAGGAGATCACGGCCGACAGCTACTGGGGCCACGACTGGTCGGGCTCCGAGCCGCTCGCGGCCTTCTCGATGAAGGCCTGATCGCCACGTCCCGGTGATCGGGACCGCCCCTCCTGGCCGCCGGTCCGGCGGTCAGGATCCCTGCGCACGCACTGCTGTGTGACGCGTGTTACGCCCCCCAAGCTCGGGTGGGACTCACTGAGGAGAAGCAATGAATCGGTTCAAGGTCCTCGCCGCGGCGGGATGTCTGGCGCTGGTCGCGGCGTGCTCGGGCTCCGGCTCCGACGCCCCGACCGACGCGGCGGACGACGCTGCGGTCGACACGTCGGCGGTGCTGCGGTACGCCGCCTCGGCAGGTGTCACGTCGTTCGACCCCCACAAGACCCGCTCGCAGTCCGACTTCGTCCTGCTCAACCTGGTCTACGACCGGTTGGTCCACCAGGACGTCGACGGCCGCGCCGTCCCCGGCCTCGCCGAGTCGTGGGAGTTCTCCGACGACATGACGAAGCTGACCTTCACCCTGCGCGAGGGGCTCACCTTCGGTGACGGCTCGCCGCTCGACGCCGAGGCCGTCAAAGCCAACATCGACCGTGCGCGCGAGCCCGACTCGGTCTCCTCCACGCAGCTGCTCGCCATCGCCGAGGTCACCGCGGTCGACGAGCGGACCGTCGAGCTCACGCTCAACGAGCCGGGTGTGCACCTGGTCCTGATCTTCTCCGACCTCGCCGGCATGATCGTCAACCCCGCGGCGTTCGCCGACGCGGAGTCCCTCGCCACGCAGCCGGACGGCCTCGGGCGCTTCACCCTCACCTCGCAGGAGCCGGGCTCGAAGTACGTCCTGGCCGCCACGGAGGACTACTGGGACGAGGACGCCCTCAAGCTGGCCGGCATGGAGGTCAGCGTCCAGCTCGACCCGCAGACCAACATCAACGCGCTCGGCTCGGGTCAGTTCGAGTGCATCCTGGTCTCGCCGGCGATGATCGAGCCGGCCAAGCAGGTGCCCGACGCGCAGGTCAAGGCGCGCACGGTGCTGACGCAGACCGTCTTCTACCCGAACCAGACCAAGAGCGAGTTCGGTGACCCGCGGGTGCGCCGCGCGCTCAACCTCGCCATCGACCGGGAGGCCGTCCTGCAGGCCGCCCAGGAGGGCATGGGTGAGGCCGCCAAGGGTCTGTTCCCCGAGGACTACTACGTGCCCAACGAGCCCGTGGCGGACCTCGTGACCCACGACCCGGACGCGGCGCGCGCCCTGCTCGCCGACGCCGGGCTCGCCGACGGGTTCGAGTTCACCGCGCTGACCCTGAGCATCCCGCAGTTCGTGACCACGGCCGAGGTCATCAAGGACCAGCTCGCCGAGGTCGGCGTCACGATGAACATCAAGGCGCTCCCGCCGGCCGACATGGGCGTGAACTTCCTGCGCGGCGAGGGCGACGCGTCCATCACCGGGTGGACCGGTCGACCGGACCCGACGATGCTCTTCGCGGCGTACTTCGACGACGCCTCGCCGCTCAACGTCTCCAAGGCCGAGCCCGCGGGCTTCGCCGAGGCGCTCGAGGCAGCGAACGCGATCGAGGACGAGGCCGAGCGCGGCGAGGCCCTGGCCGAGGTGCAGCGGATCGTGCTCGAGGACGGCGGCGTCGTGCCGCTGACCTTCAACGACGTCGGCACCGCGTGCAACAACTCGGTCGTGGGCTACGAGCCGACCGTCGTCGGCATCAGCGAGTTCCGCGGCGTCGGCATCACCAAGTGAGAATGAGGATCTGACGATGAGCAGGGGTACGGCCACGCTTCGCCGCGTGCTCCCGATGGTGGGTCGCCGACTGGCACTGGTCGTGCCCCTGCTCGCCATCGTCACCTTGGTCGCCTTCAGCCTGGTCTTCCTGATCCCCGGTGACCCGGCGGAGAAGGTGGCGGGCGAGGGGGCGACCGTCGCTCAGGTCGAGGCGGTCCGGGTCGACCTCGGCCTGGACCGCCCGGTCTGGGAGCAGTTCGGGTCCTTCCTCCTGGGTCTCGCCCAGGGCGACCTGGGCACCAGCTACACCTTCAAGACCCCCGTGCTGGACATGATCCTCGCGCGGATGCCGGTGACTGTGTCGCTGACGGTCGTCGCGCTCGCGATCGCGCTGCTCATCGGGATCCCGGCCGGCGTCCTCGCGGGCCGCCGGGCCGGGCGCTGGGAGGACCGGGCCGTCACGGTGGGGAGCACCATCGGGCTCGCGACGCCGAACTACGTCCTCGGTCTGCTGCTGGCCATGTTCTTCGGCGTGCAGCTCGGGTGGTTGCCGGCCGCGGGCTACACCCCGCTCGCCGAGGGCTGGTGGGCGTGGTTGAGCCACCTGCTGCTCCCCGGCCTCGCACTGGGCCTCGTCGCGGCGGCGGAGATCGCCCGTCAGCTGCGGGCGTCCCTGGCCAGCGTGCTGCAGCAGGACTACGTGCGGACCGCCCTGGCCAAGGGCATGTCGTCGCGGACGATCGTGTGGAAGCACGCGCTGAAGAACGCCCTGATGCCCGTCGTCACCGTCTTCGGCATCCAGGTGGGCTACCTGCTGGGCGGCACGGCGGTGATCGAGACGGTCTTCGGCATCCAGGGCCTCGGCGACTTCGCCGTCCGCGCCGTGCTCGCCGGCGACCTGCCCGCCATCCAGGGGATGGTCGTCGTCACCGTCGGCGTGACCGTCCTCGCCAGCCTCGCGGTCGACCTGACCTACGGCTACCTCAACCCCCGAGGGGAGATGCAGTGACCTCCGGTCTGACTCCCGAGCCGGTGACCCGCGCCGTCGACGCGGTCGAGGCAGCAGGTGCTGCGCCGGCCGGTCCTTCGAAGGCGCGCCGTAGCTCCCGGTCGCCGCGACGCGAGTTCCTGCGCCGTGTCGCCCGTCCGTGGGTGAACCGCTTCGCCCTGGCGGTGCTGCTCCTCTGGGCCTTCGTGGCGCTCCTGGCGCCGTGGCTCGCCCCGGTCGACCCCATCGCCCAGGACCTGACGGCGCGCCGGCTGCCCCCGCTGTCCGACGGACACCTGCTGGGCACCGACAGCCTCGGCCGCGACACGCTCTCCCGCCTGATGTACGGCGCTCGCGTGGCCGCGCAGGCCGCGCTGACCTCGGTCGCGGTGGGCCTGCTGTTCGGTGTCCCGCCCGGCCTGGTCGCCGGACTGCTGCGCGGCTGGTGGGACGCCGTCCTGTCCCGCGTGGCCGACGCGCTGCTGAGCTTCCCGCCGCTGCTGCTCGCGCTCGCGATCGTGGGTGTCATGGGTCCCAACCTGACCAACGCGATGCTGGCCATCGGTGTGGTCTTCGTGCCGCGCTTCTACCGCGTCACCCGCGCCGCCACCCTCGCGATCCGCGAGGAGACCTACATCGAGGCGTCGCGCAGCATCGGCACGCCGACCTCGTGGGTGCTGCGCCACCACGTCGTCCCCAACGTCGTCTCGCCGCTGGCCGTGCAGATCAGTCTGGCGCTCGGCTTCGCGATCCTCGCCGAGTCGTCGCTCAGCTTCCTCGGTCTCGGCGTCCAGCCACCCGCCGCGAGCTGGGGGAGCATGCTTGCCGAGGGTCGCGCGGCGTGGTTCTACACGTCCTGGCCGGTCATCGTCCCGGCCGTCACGATCGTCACCTGCGTCCTGGCCTGCAACGTGCTCGGCGACGGCATCGCCGACTCCGTGGGCCGCGACGCCGGGAAGGGACGCTGAGCCATGGGCGAGACCTTGCTGTCGGTCAAGGACCTCAGCGTCGAGTTCCGGGTGGGAGGCTCCTGGACCCCGGTCGTGACCGACGTGTCCTTCGACGTCGCCCGCGGGCAGGTCGTCGGGCTGGTCGGTGAGTCCGGGTCCGGCAAGTCGGTGTCCTGCTTCTCCGTCCTGCGCCTGCTCGACCAGCGCGTCGGCCGGGTCGCCCGAGGCAGCATCGAGTTCAAGGGCCGCGACCTGGTCACCCTCGACGACCGGGCACTGTCCGACGTACGCGGCAACGAGATCGGGATGATCTTCCAGGAGCCGATGACCAGCCTCAACCCGGCGTTCACGGTCGGGATGCAGATCGCCGAGGTGGTCCGCCGGCACCGGGGCGGCTCCCGCAGCGCCGCCCGCCAGCGGGCGGTCGAGGTGCTCGACATGGTCGGGATCCCCAGGGCCGCGCAACGCATCCACCAGTACCCGCACGAGTTCTCCGGCGGCATGCGCCAGCGCGTCATGATCGCGATGGCGCTCGCTGTCGAGCCCGACCTGCTGATCGCCGACGAGCCGACGACCGCGCTGGACGTGACGATCCAGGCGCAGATCCTCGACCTGCTGCGGGAGTTCGCCGCCGACCTGGGCATGGGCGTCGCCCTGGTGACCCACGACCTGGGTGTGGTCGCCGACATCTGCGACGACGTCGTGGTCATGTATGCCGGCCAGGTGGTCGAGCACGCCGAGTGCTTCGACCTGTTCGCACGTCCCCGCCACCCCTACACGGCGGCACTGATGGGCTCGATGCCCCAGGTCGACGGCCGGGGCGGCGAGACCGTGATCCCTGGTCATCCGCCGTTGCCGACGGAGTATCCGGCCGGATGCCGGTTCGCGCCCCGGTGCGCCCATGTGCGCCCGGCCTGCGAGGCGGCGCCGATCCCGCTGCTGCCCACCGTCACCGGGTCGAGCCGCTGCATCCGCGTGGACGAGCTCGCCCTGACCCCCTCGAGGCCCGCAGCGGAGGTGGCCCCGTGAGCACGTCGCAGCCCCTGCTCCAGGTCCGTGGACTGACCGTCGGCTACGGCCGCCGTCTGGGCCGCTCGTCCCCGGTCGTGCGCGGCATCGACCTCGACGTCCAGCGCGGCGAGGTGCTGGCGATCGTCGGGGAGTCGGGCTCGGGCAAGTCGACCGCCGTGCGCGGCATCGCTCAGCTGCTGCCGGCGACGGCCGGGACCGTCCGGTTCGACGGCCAGGACCTCACGAGCCTCTCGCGCCGCGAGCTCCGGGCGAAGCGCCGGGACCTGCAGATGATCTTCCAGGACCCCTACTCCTCGCTCGACCCCGCGATGCGGATCCTCGACTCCGTCGGCGAGCCGTTGCGGGTCCACACCTCGATGGACGCCCGCGAGCGGCGTACGACGGTGGTGGAGATGCTGCAGGCAGTGGGCCTGCGGGAGGAGCACGCCGACCGCTACCCGCAGGAGTTCTCCGGTGGTCAGCGCCAGCGCATCGCGATCGCCCGGGCCCTGATCCTGCGCCCGCAGCTGCTGATCGCCGACGAGGCCGTGAGCGCGCTCGACGTCTCCACGCAGAACCAGGTCCTGCGCCTGCTCGAGGACCTCATCGCCGAGCTCGGCATCGCGTGCCTGTTCATCACCCACGACCTCGGTGTGGTGCGCGACATCGCCGACCGGGTCGCGGTGATGTATCTCGGCACCGTGGTGGAGGTCGGACCCACCGACGAGGTCTTCGCCCGGCCCCAGCACCCCTACACCCAGGCACTGCTGTCGGCCGCGCTGATCGCCGATCCGGTCGTCCAACGGCAGCGGCGGCGTACGAAGCTGGAGGGCGACCTGCCGGACCCCACCAACCCGCCGGCCGGGTGCCTGTTCCACACCCGTTGTCCGCTCGTCGTGGACCGCTGCCGCACCGAGGTGCCCCTGCAGCGGCGCTCCGGTGGCGCAGACGTGGCCTGCCACCTCGTCGAGCCCGACCCCGACGCGGACCACGACCCCGCAGACCCCGAGACCCAGGAGACGTCCGCATGAGCGAGACCACCGAGCGCGCCAGCCTCGAGGACCGGATCACCCGCCTCGAAGCCATCGAGGCGATCAAGGTGCTCAAGCACCGCTACCTGCGGGCCTGCGACGCCAAGGAGCCGGACGTGTTCCGTGACTGCTTCGTCGCGAAGGGCGCGTTCGTCGACTACGGACCGCGCGTGGGGCGCTTCGACGACGCCGACGGCATCGCGGAGGTCTTCCGCAACGTCGCGCTGCGCGAGGTGGACGGCGGCTACACGATCTTCGACATGCACCACGCGATGCATCCGGAGATCGTGGTGGAGAGTGCGACGACGGCGCGCGGGCAGTGGTCGCTGCGGTTCCGTCAGGTCGACACGGTCGAGCGGGTCGAGCGGTTGAGCGCGATCGAGTACGACGACCGGTATGAGGTCGAGGGTGGGCAGTGGCGCATCCGCTCGTGCCAGGTGCGCGTCCTGTGGTCGATGATCCGCCCGCTCGGGGACGAGGTCCAGATCGTCGACGGGTTCCACCAGTGAGCCGCTCGGGGGAGGGCCGCGTCGCACTCGTGACCGGCGGGAGCAAGGGCGTCGGGCAGGGCATCGCGGTCGGACTCGCGGAGGCCGGATGGACGGTGCACGTCTCGGGGCGCGACCACGACCGCCTGGCCGCGACCGTCGAGCGCGTCGAGGCCGCCGGCAGCAGTGGCCGCGCGTGGGTGTGTGAGCACACCGACGACGAGCAGGTGCAGAGCCTGGTCGACGGGGTGCACGCGGAGGCGGGACGACTCGACCTGTTGGTCAACAACGTCTGGGCCGGGCCGCGCATGAACCACGCCCAGCCCGAGAAGTTCTGGGACCGGCCGTTGTCGGACTGGGAGCCGCTCATGGACATCGGCCTGCGCGCGCACTACGTCGCGACCCACCGGGCCGTCCCGCTGATGCTCGCGGCGGGCCGGGGGTTGATCGTCAACATCACCTCCGTCGGCACGCGGGCCTACCTGCACTCGACGCTCTACGGGATGAGCAAGGCCGCCCTGGACAAGCTCACCCACGACGCCGCCGTCGAGCTCAAGGGCACCGACGTCACCGTGATCTCCCTGTGGCCCGGGCTCGTCCGCACCGAGCAGCTGCTGGCGAGCGGTGTCACGGACATCGCCGGCGTCCCGGTGAGTGACGCGGAGACGCCGGAGCTGCAGGGCCGGGTGCTCGCCGCGGTCGCCGCCGACCCCGACGTCGCCCGGCACGCAGGAGGCGTGCTCATCACGGCCGAGGCGGCGCAGGAGTACGGCGTCGTCGAGCCCGACGGCGGGCGGCCGGTGTCGCCACGCGCGATGTTCGGAGGGCCGGTCTTCCCGCCCGTGTGAGGTGCCGTTGCCCTCAGTGGGAACGGCCGCTCGGGTGACGCCAGTCACTGCTAGCGTCCCGTCGACTGAGCGCCCCTGTGCGCGCAGCCGAGATGGAGGTCGGTGTGACGAACGCGCCCGTGGTGGAGAAGGAGGCGGCAGGCGTGCCGCCGTCGATGGTCGACCGGATGACGCGCATCCTCGATGCGTTCGACTCGACCCACCAGCGGCTGCCGCTGGAGGAGGTCGTACGCCGCTGCGGGCTGCCGCGCTCGACGACGCACCGGATCCTCACCCGGCTGGTCGAGCTCTCCTGGCTCGACCACACCGCTACCGGCTACGCACTCGGCGGACGGGCACGCATGGGCGGCGGCACCGACGCCGCGGTCCACGAGGACGTCCGACGCGCCGCTTCGCCGTGGCTGTCCGAGCTGCAGCTCACGACCGGCCTCGTCGTCCACCTCGCCGTCCTCGACGGCGACCACGTGCGCTACCTCGACAAGCTGGGCGGACGCTTCGCGCGCACGGTGCCGTCGAAGGTGGGGGAGCGGATGCGGGCGCACTGCACCGCGCTCGGCAAGGCGATGCTGGCCTGGCTGCCCGCCGAGGAGGTCGACCTCTACATCGGACCGGCGCCGCAGCGACACACCCAGCGCACCATCGGCTCGCGCGACGTGCTGCACCAGGAGCTGCGGCGGGTGCGCGAGCGCCGCGGCATCGCGTTCGAGCGCGGCGAGTGCGTGCCCGACATCGCCTGCGTCGCCTCCGCGGTGCGCGGCCACGACGGTCCGATCGCGGCCGTGTCGGTGACCGGCGACCTGCGCGCGCCGCTGGAGCGGCTCGTCCCTCCGCTCGTGCAGGCCACCACCGAGATCGGCCGGGCCCTGCGGGGTGACCCCGTGCAGGCGCCCCGCCCCGAGCCCGCCCCGGCCGAGACCTGGTCCGCCGACGCCCTCGGCCGCATGATGGCCATCGGTGCGGGCGGCGACTGGCTCTGAGTGATGCGCCACGGCATCTCCCTGTTCACCTCTGACCGAGGCATCCGTCCGGCCCGCGCCGCGGTGGCCGCCGAGGAGCGGGGGTTCAGCACCTTCTACGTGCCGGAGCACACCCACATCCCCGCGCGCCGCGAGGCCGCACACCCGGCGACGGGAGGGGCGGCACTGCCGGACGACCGCTACCGGCGCACATTGGACCCGTGGGTGGCGCTGGCAACGGCGGCGGAGGTGACGACGACGATCGAGCTGTCGACGTCGGTGGCCCTGCCGGTCGAGTCGGACCCCATCACCCTGGCGAAGACGATCGCCTCGGTCGACTTCCTCTCCGGTGGGCGGGTCAGCCTGGGCGCGGGGTTCGGTTGGAACCTCGACGAGCTCGCCGACCACGGCGTTGACCCGCGGCGGCGACGGGCCGTGCTGGCCGACTACCTCGCGGCGATGCGCGCGCTGTGGACCCAGGAGGTGGCGTCGTACGACGGCGAGTTCGTCCGCTTCGACGACTGCTGGGCGTGGCCGAAGCCGGTCACACCGATCGCGGTGTTCGTGGGCGCTCAGGCCGGTCCCCGCACCTTCGCCTGGATCGCGCAGCACGCCGACGGGTGGGTCAGCACGCCGCTCGACGACGACCTCCCGACGCGGGTCGCGCAGCTGCGGGAGGCGTGGGCTGCGGCCGGACGCCCCGGCACCCCCGGGATCCGCGCACACTCGCCGACCCTCGACGTGCTCGACGGCTGGCGTGAGGCCGGGATCGAGGACGTGGTCTGGTCGCTGCCGGACGCCGACGAGTCCGACGTGCTCCGCCACCTCGACCGCTTGGCCCGCGATCTCGAGCTCGCCCCTCCCGCCCAGCGGAACTCCTGAGGCCGTGACCCGGCGGCGTGCCATGCTCCCGCCATGACCCACGAGGTGCTGGGAGCGGTGCGCGATCTGCGCCCCACCTTCGCTGCGCGGGTCGAGGAGACCGAGGCCGCTCGCCGGTTGAGCGAGGAGTCCGTGCGCGACCTCGTCGACGCCGGGGTCCTGCGCATGCTGCAGCCCACGGCGTACGGCGGTCGCGAGGACCACCCGGTCCGGTTCTACGAGGTGGTCCGCGAGCTCGCCGGGGCCTGCGGCTCGACCGGGTGGGTCGCCTCGGTGCTCGGCGTCCACCCGTGGCACCTCGGCTGCTTCCCCGAGCGCGCCCAGGAGGACGTCTGGGGCGAGGACCCCGACACGATCCTGGCCTCGTCGTACGCCCCGGTCGGTCGGATGACCCCGGTCGACGGCGGCTACCGGCTGTCCGGGCACTGGCGCTTCTCGTCCGGCTGCGACCACGCGGCGTGGGTGCTGCTCGGCGCCATGGTGGTCGGGCGCGAGGGGCTCCCGCTGGACTTCATCACGACCTTGGTCCCGGCATCGGACTTCCAGGTCGTCGACGTCTGGGACGCCGTCGGGCTGCGCGGCACCGGAAGCAACGACGTCGTCGTCGAAGACGCGTTCGTCCCGCAGCACCGCACGCTGCGCAACTACGAGATGGGCCAGCTCAAGGTGCCCGGGCAGCGGGTCAACAAGGGTCCGCTCTACCGGTTGCCGTTCGGCGCGATCTTCACCTCGGCCGTCGCCGCTCCCGTCGTCGGCTCGGTGGCCGGCGGGCTCGACGCCTTCGTGCATGCGATGCGGGACCGCAACCGACTGAGCCTGGGCGGGGGCTACTTCGTCGAGGACCAGTTCGCCCAGGTCGCAGTCGCCCGTGCGTCCTCCGACGTGGACGCCGCGATCCTGCAGACCGACCACAACATCGCTGCCATGTATGACCTGGCCCGGGACCGCGCCGAAATCCCGATGGACCTGCGCCTGCGCACGCGCCGGGACCAGGTGCGCGCGACCGAGCGTGCGCTGTCGGCGGTCGAGGTCGTCTTCAAGATCGCCGGCGCCACGTCCCTGCGCCGCGGCAACCCGATCGAGCGGGCATGGCGCGACGCCCACGCCGGCAGCGTCCACGTGGCCAACGACGTCGAGCGGACCCTCTCGTTGTATGGCAAGGGACGGTTCGGGCTGACGGTCGAGGACAACCTCGTGTGACGCAGCCGGGTTGCTGATTCGGCACCTACCGGGGCACTCCAGTGCCTACGATGTCGTGCGGCCCGACCGGGCCGGGCGAGTCTTGGAGGGCTGGGAGATGGGGCGCGTGCTCCGAGGGGCGGCGGCCGCAGCGGCGGTCATCGCGGTGACGATGTCAGGGTCGAGCGTCGCGGCGTCCGCGCAGGACGTGGCGCAGGACGTGTCGCTGGCTGAGGAGTCGCCGAGCGGCGTCGCGTGGATCTACCCGGTCCCGCTGGACGCGGCGGGCGGGTCCCAGGACGCGTGGCGCAAGCTCCAGCGTCCGCGGCACCGGATGAACTTCCCGCTGAGCACCACCAGTCGCTACGAGGTCCGCAAGGCGACGTGGCGCAACTGGGGCGGACGCCGGGTCAAGGCCCGCGGCAAGGTGCGGCTGTGCTGGTCGAGCTGCACCGAGTGGCGCCCCGGCGTGATCGTGCTGGCCGGGCGGCGCACCATCGAGTGTCCGGCCGGCGAGCAGCAGCGCTACACCCGGTTCCGGGTGCGCGGGTTCGAGGGGCTGAGCCCCGCCGGCGTCTACCGCTCGCGCGCCACCTGCTGATCCGGGACTCACGGGCGCGGCGGCACTCAGGTGCCGTAGCCGCCGTCGACGTCGAGCTTCTGCCCGGAGATGAAGTTCGCCTTCGGCGAGGCCAGGAAGCAGACCGCCTCGGCGATGTCCTGCGCGGTCCCGAAGCGGCGTAGCGGGATGTTCTGCCGGGTCACCTCCAGTGCACGCTCGTCGAGCTCGCCGGAGCTGATCAGCCGCTCGGCCATCCCGTCGGTGAGCATGCCCGGACCGACGCAGTTGACGCGGACGCCGAAGCGCCCCTCCTCCGCCGCGAAGGCGTAGACGAGCTGCTCGACCGCGCCCTTCGGCCCCGACGACAGCCCGTCGCGCACAGGGAACCGGGAGGTGGCCGCCGTGGTGACCGCGACGATGTTGCCCTGCGTGCGCCGCAGCGCCGGCAAGCAGGCGTGGACGACGGCGAAGAACCCGGCGGCGTCGGCATTCAGCTGCTCGGCGAACTGTGCCGGCGCGACCCGCGAGAGGTGCACCATCGGGACGTGCGGTCCGGCCGCGTGCACGACGACGTCGAGACGCTCCCACTCCTGCTCCACCGCCTCGACGACGATGCGCGGTGCGTCCAGGTCCGCGAGGTCGAGCCGGTGGGCGGACGTGCGGGCTCCGCGGGCCTGCAGGCGCTCGATCAGGGCGGCCGGCTCGCGCGAGCGGTAGGTGACCGCGACGTCGTGGTCGTCCGCGAGCTGCTCGGCGATCGCGGCACCGATGCCACCGGAGGCTCCCACGACGAGGGCGACGGGACGGGTCATCACTGGGCTCCTGGGGTACGGCGACCGGAACGCGGGACGCTAGCAGTCACGCGGCCCGCCGGGGCCTGCGTTCCCGCTCGCGCCCGGGTGTGGGCGCCGTCGCACCAGCAGGAATGTGCTACTTCGTCTCGCGCCCACTACCGTCGTTGTGTGAGCAACGAGCCTGACCCGACCCCGACCTTCTCCGATCTCGGACTGGAGCAAGCCGTCCTGCGGTCTCTGTCGGACGTCGGCTACGAGACCCCCTCGGCCATCCAGGCCGCCACGATCCCCGTGCTGCTGGAGGGTCGCGACGTCGTCGGCCTGGCCCAGACCGGCACCGGCAAGACGGCCGCGTTCGCCCTGCCGATTCTCAGCCGCCTCGACGTACGCCAGAAGACGCCGCAGGCGCTGGTGCTCGCGCCGACGCGCGAGCTCGCCCTGCAGGTGTGCGAGGCGTTCGAGCGCTACTCCGCCCACGTGAAGGGCGTCCGCGTCCTGCCCGTCTATGGCGGCCAGGGGTACGGCGTGCAGCTGAGCGCGCTCGCGCGTGGCGTCCACGTCGTGGTCGGCACGCCGGGGCGGGTCATGGACCACCTCGAGAAGGGCACGCTCGACCTGTCGGAGCTGCGCTTCCTCGTGCTCGACGAGGCCGACGAGATGCTCAACATGGGCTTCGCCGAGGACGTGGAGACGATCCTCGCCGACACCCCGGACGACAAGCAGGTCGCGCTCTTCTCCGCGACGATGCCGGCGCAGATCCGTCGGCTGTCGAAGAAGTACCTCACCGACCCGGCCGAGATCACCGTCAAGGCCACCAGCAAGTCCTCGTCGGCGATCACGCAGCGCTACCTGACGGTGTCGTACCCGCAGAAGGTCGACGCGCTGACCCGGATCCTCGAGGTCGAGAACTTCGAGGCGATGATCGTCTTCGTCCGCACCAAGAACGAGACCGAGACACTCGCCGAGAAGCTGCGGGCGCGGGGCTACTCCGCCGCGGCGATCAGCGGTGACGTCGCGCAGGTGCAGCGTGAGCGCACGGTCAACCAGCTGAAGGCGGGCAAGCTCGACATCCTCGTCGCCACCGACGTGGCGGCCCGTGGGCTCGACGTCGACCGGATCAGCCACGTCGTCAACTACGACATCCCGACCGACACCGAGTCCTACGTCCACCGCATCGGCCGCACCGGCCGCGCCGGGCGTACCGGTGACGCGATCTCGTTCATCACCCCGCGCGAGCGCTATCTCCTCAAGCACATCGAGAAGGCGACCCGTCAGCCGCTGACGCAGATGCAGCTGCCGACCGTCGACGACGTCAACAGCACGCGGCTGGCGCGCTTCGACGACCAGATCACCGCAGCGCTGTCGTCGGAGCAGTTCAGCTTCTTCCGCGACGTGGTCACGCACTACCTCAAGGAGCACGACGTCCCCGAGCTCGACGTCGCCGCCGCTCTCGCGGTGGTGCTGCAGGGCGACAAGCCGCTGCTGCTCGAGCCCGAGCCGCCGGCGCCTCCGCGTGAGCGCGGGGAGCGCCCCGACCGCGGCAACCGCCCGGACCGGGGTCCCCGGTCGGACGGCCCGCGTCGCGACCGCGGTGACGATCGTCGCCGGGGGCCGTCGGTCCCGATGGCGACGTACCGGATCAACGTCGGCAAGCGCCACAAGGTCGAGCCGCGCCAGATCGTGGGCGCGATCGCCAACGAGGGCGGCCTGGGGCGCAACGACTTCGGCCACATCTCGATCGGCCCGGACTACTCGCTGGTCGAGCTGCCGGCGGACCTGCCCAACCACGTGTGGAAGGCGCTGTCGAGCACGCGGATCTCGGGCAAGCTCATCGAGCTGCAGACCGACGACAGTGGTCCGGTGCGCCGTGCGCCGCGCTCCGATGGGCCTGCGGGTGGGAAGAAGCCGCGGCACAAGAACCGCGACTGACACCTGACGGCGCTATGCCCGCTCCCTGTGTCGTCGCCGTCAGCCGGGACGAGAGGCACCGGTTCAGCAAGGTGCCGCGTGAGGCGATCACGCTCGTCGAGGACTTCGGCGTCGTCGGCGACGCGCACGCCGGCGCGACGGTGCAGCACCGCTCCCGCAAGCGGTGGACGCCCGACATGCCGAACCTGCGCCAGGTGCACCTGCTGCCGTCGGAGTTGTTCGAGGTGACCCGCGAGCTGGGCTACGAGCTGGGCCCCGGCGACCTCGGCGAGAACGTCCTGACCGCCGGGCTCGACCTGCACGCGCTGCCGCGCGACACCCGGCTCGAGCTGGGGGGCGCGGTCGTGCGGGTCACGGGTCTGCGCAACCCGTGCGTGCAGATCAACCGGTTCCGCGAGGGATTGATGAAGGCCGTGCTGTTCACCGTCGACGGGGAGCCGACTGCTGAGCCCGTGCGCGGCAACGACCGGCGCGTCGTGCGGCGTGCGGGGGTGATGGCCGTGGTCGAACGAGGTGGCGAGGTCGTCCCGGGCACCCCGATCACAGTGCGGCTGCCGGAGGGGGAGCAGCTCCCGCTGCAGCCGGTGTGACGGGCCCGGTCGTTCAGTCCCCGGGGAGCTGGGTGCGTCCGCGCCAGGCATCCCACGACTCGGGCGCCTTGCCGTCGCGCAGCTGATGCCGGATCTCGCCGGCGATCCACGAGCGCAACCCAGCCACCTGCGGGGTCGTGGGCGTCGTCAGCAGACGCTCCTCCCGGCACAGGTCGTCGGCTGCTCGCACGGCCTCGCCGATCGCGCCGAGGCCGTCGACCACCTCGGTCGGAAGGACGAGGTCGACGTCGATCATGTCCGCCCCGTCCGCTGCCGCGGCTTGTGCCGTCAGCCGCCCGACGCCGCGCGCGTGCGCGGAGCCGGTGAGCAGTGCCTGTAGCTGGTCGACGATGGCGCGCGAGCGCGCGTTGCGCCGGTCGGTCGCCAGCAGCTGCAGCTCACGCACCAGCGCATCGAGGTGCTCATCGGCGCGCATCGCGAGCGCGACCGGACATCCCAGCAGGCGCACCGTGCCCCAGCCCTCGGGGAGGTCGCCGGCCGGCGCGGCCGATCCCTGCACGGGGCCCGCCGGTGAGTCCGGCAGCCGGATCGCCCGCTCAGCCGCGCCCTCCTCGAGCCGGGCCCACACCCGCTTGCCGCTGGGCGTCCGCTCGACGCCCCACTCGGCGAGCACCGCGACGATCCCCAGTCCCCGTCCGGTCGTCGTGGTCTCGTCGTCGGCCTCGCCGGCGTCGTACGGCAGGCGCGGCGCCACGGCCTCCGGGGGCACATCGCCCTCGTCGGCGAGCGTGATCGTCACGGCGTCCGCGTCGAGCCGGACCGAGAGCTCCATGAACGTGCCGCCGCTGTGCAGAGCGGCGTTGGTGGCCAGCTCCGCCGCGCAGAGCTCGGCGTCGTCGATCAGCGAGCTGCCGCGCGCCTTGAGGGCGTCGCGCACGAAGCGGCGTACGGCGGGCACGCTGGCAGGCTCGGCGGCGAACCGGGCGCGCAGGATGCGGCCGCGGGCGTACGGCGCGTAGGGGTCGACGGCGTCGGGGACGCGGCCCGGCGCCGCATCGGCAGGGCGGGGCTGGTCCTGGGGGTGCAGGCGTACGGCGACGAGCGCGACGTCGTCCTCGCGCAGGCTCGGCACCATGCGGCTCAGCAGCCGGTCGCAGAGCTCGTCGAGGGGCAGGTCCTCGTTGGCCAGGCGGGTGAGCTCGCGCTGCAACCGCGTGAGGCCGTGGTCGATGGGCTCGCCGCGGCGCTCGACCAGGCCGTCGGTGAACAGCAGCACCGTGCTGTCGCGCTCCACGACGACCTCGTGCTCGGTGCGCTCGACCTGCGGGCCGATGCCGAGGAGCAGGTCGGGCTCGGCGGCGGCGCCGAGCAGCCGCACGGTCCCGTCAGGGGCCAGCAGGGCGGGCGGCGGGTGGCCGGCGTTGGACCAGCGCAGGCGGGTGACGCCCGCGGCGAGCTCGTCGGGCGTCTGCTCGATCCGCGCGACGACAGCGGTGGCGGTCGTCTCGACCTGCAGGGTCTCCAACGCCCGGTCGACGCCTTGGAGCAGCGCGGCGGGTCCGAGTCCGCTGTGCACGGCGATCCCGCGCAGCATGCTGCGCACCTGGCCCATGGCGGCCGCGGCCGCAGTGTCGTGACCGACCACGTCCCCGATCACCAGGACGGTCGCGCCCTCGGCCTGCATGAAGGCGTCGTGCCAGTCCCCACCGACCTGGGCGGTCTCAGCAGCCGCCTCGTAGCGGACCGCGATCTCGAGGTGGTCCGGTTGCGGGGGAGCGGTGAGCATGCTGCGCTGGAGGCCCGCGGCGAGCTCGCGCTGCTCGGCGAAGAGCCGCGTGTTGTCGAGCGCGAGCCCGGCGCGCTGTGCGAGCTCGAGGAGGGTCTCCACCTCGTCCTCGCCGAACGCTCCGCGGTCCGTGTCACGGAAGATGGTCAGCAGACCGACCACCCGGTCACGTCCCCACAGAGGGATGACCACGGCGTGCTCGGGACGGAGCTGACCGACGATCGACCTGGCCTCGTCGGTGAAGAGCTCGCTCAGCACCTCCGTCGCCCGGTCGGTGATCAACGGCTGGTGGGCGGCGAGCACCGCCGGCAGGAAGGAGGTGTCGGCGAGCTGGTCGAGACGGATCTCGGCGAACCGTGCCACCAGGTCCCGCCGGTCGTCGACGGCGTGCCACGCGCCCACGTCGCGCAGGGCAGGAAGTCTGCCCTCGTGGCCGGGGTCGTGCACGAGGGTGGCGACACACCAGTCACCGAGCGCCGGGACGACGATCGACCCCACGGCCGCCATCGCCTCGCCCATCTCGAGGGTGTCGGTCAACCGCTCCGACAGCTCCACCATCAAGGCGTTGCGGCGGGCGGCGAGAGCGACCTGCTCCTGGGCGCGGTGGCGCTCGGTCACCTCCACGAAGTAGACGGCGATCCCGTCCGGATTGGGCCAGGCGCGGACCTCGAACCACGCGTCGAGCGGTGCCGGGTAGTAGGCGTCGAAGGCGACCGGCTCGCCCGACTCGGCGCACAGCCGGTAGTAACGCTCGAAGTCGCTGCCCGTGGACGCAGGGAACTCGTCCCAGATGACCGCGCCGACCAGCTCGTCCCGCGACCTCCCGAGCAGGCGCTCCCCCTGCTCGTTGAGGTAGGTGAAGCGCCACTGGGGGTCGAGCCCGAAGAACGCCGTCGGCATCGACTCCAGGACGCGCGCGACGCGGGCCTCGCCGTCCTGCTCCGCGGTGGTGTCGTACGCCGCGCCCAGCAGGCGTACGGCGAGGCCGTCCTCGCTCGGGACGGCACGGCCTCGTGCGGTGATCCAGCGGGTGCTGCCGTCGGGGCGGAGGATGCGGTACTCGATGGCGAGCTCGCCACACTCGGCGACCACCGCGTCCAGAGCCGCTGCCACGCGGGCGCGGTCCTCTGGATGCACCGACTCCTCGAACGCCTCGATCGAGCCCCCGAAGGTGCCCTCGTCGAGACCGAACAGGCGGTGCAGGCGGGCGTCCCAGTGCAGCTCGCCGGAGACGAGGTCCCAGTCGAAGGCGCCTACGCCCGCGGCGTCGGTGGCCAGGCGCCAGGCCAGCTCACGCGCCTCGGCCTCGAGCAGAGGCATGGGGAGCTCACGCTCCTCGTCGGGGGACCCGCCGTGCCGAACAGTCACTCCACCCTCTTCTCCTGAAGGCGGTGAACCGTGGGCTCCAGCTCCCGCGCTGCGGATTCTAGCCCGCCCCTTGCGGGCCGGATGTTCGGTGCCGGGGTGGGTACGTCGGGAGCGTCAGCGAATCTAAGGAGTGAGATCCATGGCTCAGATCCAGAAGTCCATCGACGTGGACGTGCCCGTGTCCACCGCCTACAACCAGTGGACGCAGTTCGAGTCGTTCCCGCAGTTCATGTCCGGCGTCGAGTCGATCACCCAGGTCGACGACACGCGTCTGCACTGGGTGACCGACATCGCCGGCGTCGAGCGGGAGTTCGATGCCGAGATCTCCGAGCAGCACCCCGACGAGCGGATCGCATGGCACAGCGTGAACGGTGAGGCCAAGCACGCCGGCGTGGTCACCTTCCACCGGCTCGACGACGCGAAGACGCGCGTGATGGTGCAGATCGACTGGGAGCCCTCCGGCATCGCCGAGAAGGTGGGCTCGGCCATCAACGTCGACGGCCGTCAGGTCACCAAGGACCTCGAGCGGTTCAAGGAGCTGATCGAGAGTCGTGGCAACGAGTCCGGCGCGTGGCGCGGGGACGTGCCTGCGGGTTCCTGACCTGTGCCTGATCGCCACGAAGGCCCCGTCGAGAACGACGGGGCCTTCGCTATTGCTCGTGGGCAGGGGCGGGGTCGAACCGCCGACCTTCCACTTTTCAGGTGCCGTCCTGGACTCTCGCAGGCATCCGTCGGCGTCCGGTTCACGCTCACGGCTGACCTCGCGGGCGATTTCGAACGACTGCGGACGGCGCCGAACTGCAACTGGAACTGCAACTGACCCGTTATGCGGATCCCGGCGTCGGTGATGGCATGGGGACCTTATCGGCGATCCGCTGCGAGGGCTCGGCGGCGTCCCCTTCGCGGCGGAGTGACGCGCTCCCTGAGTCCCTACAAAGGGTTCGTCGTCCTGTCCTGCCCAGGATGTCCTGGAGGGTGTCGACGTTGAAGCGGATCTATAAGGAGTGTCGGCGCCCACCAGTATGGTGCCGGTTCCAGCCGCGAGTGGTGCGGCAAGAAGGAGAGGGTCACACCGTGCCGAGTGCAATGAACAAGCAACAGCGGCTGAGGAACACCGCCGAAGGACTCATGGCGGCGCTCGTCGAATGCGGTTTCCGAGGGCCGGTGCGATGGAGCAACCTCGATTGGGAATTGCCGTTCATGCAGGCCTGGGACCGGTGGGCGCCGGCCTCTCGGTCGCCGAGTGACTTCCCCAAGTTCGAGGTTGGCGGCTACCGAACGTCATCGGAGCCGCGCGAGATGTTGTGGCAACTCAAGCGAACCTCGCCATTCGAGGACGGCTGGAATCGAGTGTTGACCGAGCGGCCGCACGGGTTGACTCCTCGCGAGTACCTGGACATCTGGGTGAAAGGCGCTACCCCGGACGAGTGGGTCGGGCTCGCGCAAGCCTTCCTACGCCCCATGCGAGAGCGCGGGCGGGCGTAGTGAGTCTTGTTGGAGTGCAAATCACGCGCCGGCACAACGGCGGAAGGAAAGACGCCAGGACGCGTAGGCTCTTGGTCGGAGTTCGCGCATTCCGGCCAGTTCTGCATCGTGAGTGGCGTAGTTTCGCGCCGATACCACTCATCACGGACCGTCTGAGGAGTTTGACGTGACTCGCTTGTTCGTCTACTTCCTCGGCCTCCTGGTTTCCACCGTTGCGATGCTGAGGTCGGATCCAGATGGCGGAGCCTTCGCCGTCGCCAGCGGTTTCGCGATCGGCTTCGCCATACCGCTTCTGGACGCGGTCCTCGTCCATTCGCGTTTTCTCAGGATCGTCTGGTACTCCATCCGAACTTGGCGAAGCCGTGTCCGAATCTCGGCGTCTTACCTCTATCGAATTCGAGTTGATGGCGATTACCTACTTATGAAGGGGCAGCGGTTCGACCAGTGCCAACCGGTCGGAGGCGTTTACAAAACCCACTCATCGTCATCGGGCCGACGCAACGACATGAAGATCCTCGACGACAACCTGCTGGTCCCAGACGAGGTCAGCGAGGGCGACCTGCGGGTTCGCGTGCCGGGTAGGAACCTCCTGTCATTCGTCCGTTGGTTCGAGGAAGAGCAGGGCCGAGAGACCGACGGATGGCGCGAGTTCTATGAGGAACTGATCGCTCCTGGCATCCTGCCCCGCGAGGTATTCCCATACATCAAGTACGACCGGGTCGAACGTATCTATCATCCGTTGAGGTACAGCCCGTGGGCCAAGAGCCAGGAGTTGTTGATAGCTGACGTCTTGGAACTCATTCCAACGCCGGATCAGCTTGTCCAGTTGCGCCAGTTGAAGACGCGTTCCGATGCTCGAATCCTGTGGGCTACCGAGGACCAGGTTCGACGCTTGGGAGCTACAGACGGCGTAGCTAACCAGACGACCCGGATAGCGGAGACGGCAGTGTGGACGATTTGACGTGTCCCTCTGAGGACATCGTGCAACGCGTGGTTACCGAGTTACGTGAACTTCCTCGGGGGGTCAGAAATTGAGTCAGTCCAGTGACTTCAATGCATTTCTGACAGACAAGGTCAATTTAAACCAGACCAGGTTGAACCTGCTCTCTCAGCGCGTGACCGCCATTGAGAACTGCCTGACGAGCGACGAGGTCTTTGGCGAGTACGTAACCGAGCTGATCCCGCAGGGCTCCTTCGGTCACGGGACCATCATCAAGCCAGTCGGAAACAAGGACTTCGACGCAGACGTCCTGGTCCCGATGGACGAGGTCCCCGGCTGGGTCGCGAAGGACTACGTGCAGAAGCTGTACGAGGTCTTCGGGCGCAGCATGACGTACAAGACGATGCGCTCGCGAAAGAAGCGCTGCGTTACCATCGACTACGCGGGAGACTTCCACATCGACGTCGTTCCTTTCGTCACCCGGTACGGCTCCACCTACGTGACGAACAGAAACACTGATGAGTATGAACTCGCTGCCCCAGACGACTTCACGGAGTGGTTCGAGGAGAAGAACCGCATAACCAACGGCAACCTCGTCAAGGCCGTGCGGCTTCTCAAGTACCTGCGCGACCACAAGCGCCGCTACACGATCCCGTCCGTCACCCTGACCGCTGCGCTCGCTCATCACGTCAGCGAGACAGCCAAGATCGTCGACCCGGGCGCCTACAAGAACGTTGCGAACACGCTGCGGACTCTGTCGGAGGAGTTTGCGGCCCACATCGCGAACTACCCGACCAGTGCGCCGTGCATCAAGGACCCCGGTACCGGACGAGACCTCACCGACCGTTGGGAGGACCACAACTACCGCACCTTCCGGACTCGGTTTACGTCCTACGCGGGGGCGATTATCGATGCATGTGAAGAGACGGACTACAGCAAAGCAGTAGAGATCTGGCGCGACCTGTTCGGGCCCGACTTCGGCACAGTCACTGAATCGGCGAGCCTCACGGCCGCCATCTCGAAGGCGCTTACTCCGGCCTCGGAGCGCTTCTTGGACAGGGATTTCAACATCCCGGAAGTCATTAACCCGGCCTACCGCGTGAAGACCGTGGGCTACGTGGTCCCCAGGAAGGGTTTCCGGGACGGGCCGTTGCCGAAGCGAGGGGACCGCGTCGGCAAACACCGGAGCCTAAAGTTCAAGATCGAAGGATCGAACATCCCCGAGCCGTACGACGTCTACTGGAAGATTCGCAACTACGGCGCAGAGGCCGAACAGGCTGACTCGCTACGGGGTGACATTCACAGGGACGATGGCTCACGGATGTGGACCGAGCGGACTTCCTACATCGGGCACCACTACGTCGAAGCCATGATCGTTAGAAACGGCGTCTGCGTCGCGAAGAGCCGTCAAGATGTAATCGTCATCTGAGTACGAGGAGCAGAACAGATCCGTAGGCGCCGTCGGTGCCTCGGGTCACGTTGATGTGCGGCGCTTTCCGAACTCAGGTCATTCTGGGCGGAATGACGCAGCCAATGCCGACGTGTCGGTAGGCCCAGGATGTGGGCGGCGAACTGCAAGGACCTGCAGTACTCAGATCGCTCGGTCGCGCAGCGCGTCGTACGTCCCAGCGAGGTAGTTAACGAGCATCAGTCTGAAGTCTGGGTGCGAGAAGAACATGTCGAAGAGATGGTCGTTCTTGCCTTGGCGGTCGAGGACGAACTTGTCGATCTTCTCGGCGAGCACCAGCTCGTACTGAGACCGGTCGTTGTGGAGCGCGACCGTCTTCATGTCCTCGTCCTCCATAACGACCGTCCACTGCTGATCGACCCAGACCTTGTCGGCCTCACCGAGGTCGGCGCCGTACTTGTCGTTCATCGAGGCGATGAGCGCGGACAGCTTGTCGAGGACAGGCTCGGCCTGCTTCCCTCTTCCTTCACCGGGCAGCGCAACGCCAGGCTCGTCTGCCGCGCTCAGCTTGATCGCTTCCTCGGACGTCACCGCCATCCGCAAATGAGTGAGTTGCACGGACTTGCTCAGCTGCGGCATCGGGTCAGCGTCGCCGGTGGGGAGGTCGGCGAGCAGCAGCTTGCCGTAGAGGAACAGCTCTTCCAGGTCAGGATCGGGCCACGGCATGACCTGCGCGACGAAGGCATACGCACGCACGAAGTGGTTCAGCTTGCCGCGGAACTCCTCGGCGGCATCCTCGTCGAACACGGTGAAGCGGCCGACCGCCGGACCGACGTTGGCGTAGATGACCGACTGCTGCGCAGGGTCATCCGACAACAGTGCTGAGACTGCGGCAGACATCTCCGGTTGTGACAGGACCCCGGCGGTGCGGAGATCGTGCTCCATCGCGTAGAGCACGTTCGGGTCCGTCGGCGCGGCGAACGACTCCTCGTAGAACGGCTCGAAGGCCTGCTGGATCTCCTCAGCCGTGTTGGCGAAGTCGAGCACGAACGTGTCCTGCTTGCCCGGGTGCGTCCGGTTGAGCCGCGACAGCGTCTGCACTGCCTTCACACCGGCAAGCTTCTTGTCGACGTACATCGTGTGCAACAACGGCTCGTCGAAGCCGGTCTGGTACTTCTCCGCCACCACGAGCACCTGATAGTCGTCCTCGCGGAACCGCTTTGGCAGCTGCGACTCGGGGAACCCGTTCATCATGGGTTCGGTGTAGGCGATCTCGGGAGCATCCGGATCGGTCACGGTGCCGGAGAATGCCACCAGCGCGCGGATGTCCTCATAGCCCTTGCGCTTGATGTAGGCATCGATCGCCTGCTTGGTCCGTACGGCGTGCAGCCGCGACCGGGTTACGACCATCGCCTGGGCGGCGCCGTCGATCTTCCCGGCGGTCTTTTGACGGAAGTTCTCGACGATCACCTCCGCCTTCTGCTCGAGCTGATAGGGGTGCAGCGAGACGAAGCGGGCCAGCGCGGCTTTCGCCTTCGAGGCATCCATCTCCGGGTCGTGGCGCGGCTCGGCGTTGGCGAGCTTGTAGTAGGTCGAGTACGTCGTGTAGTTCGCCAGCACGTCGAGGATGAATTCCTCGTCGATGGCTTGACGCATCGAGTAGGTGTGAAACGGCCGCTTCTGCCCGGTCTCATCGAGTTGACCGAACGTCTCTAGCGTCTTCGGCTTCGGGGTGGCGGTGAACGCGAAGAACGACAGGTTCTTCTGGCGCCCGCGCTGGCGGGCGCTCTCAACGAGCAGGTCGTTTGCTTCGTCCGCTGCCTCTGCTTCGGCCTCGGACGCCTCCGCCTCGTCGAGTGAGCCGAGCACCTTCTTCAACTTCTTCACGGCGTCACCGGTGGTTGACGAGTGGGCCTCGTCGACGATTACCGCGAACCGGCGTCCGACGACGTCCTTCCCTTCGCCCGCTGCCGCTTCTTCCGCGGCGACCTGCGCGACCACGGGGAACTTCTGGAGGGTCGTGATGATGATCCGTGCGGCGTTGCCCTCCAGCGCTTCCTTCAACTGACTGGAGTGCTGGTCAACCCGCACGATCGTGCCCGGCGTGTGGTCCAGGCCGGCGACAGTGTCCTGCAACTGCCGGTCCAACACGCGCCGGTCCGTGATCACCACGACCTTGTCGAAGATCGGCTGGTCATCGGCGCCATGCAGGCGCGACAGCGAGTGGGCGCTCCACGCGATCGTGTTGGACTTCCCCGAGCCGGCCGAGTGCTGGATCAGCCGGTCGACGCCCGGGCCGTCGGCGTATGTCGCCGCTAGGATCGAACGCACTGCATGCCACTGGTGGAACCGCGGGAACAGGATGCGACCGTCCTCGGCGTGGACGAAGTTGGCGATAAGGTCCAGCCAGGCGTCGCCCTGCCAGACGTCCTCCCAGAGGTACGACGTCTGGTAGCGCTGCCCATTGGTCGGCACCGGCGGGTTCCCTGCTGCGCCCGGGCGGCCAGGCCCGGCAGCACCCTGGTTGAACGGCAAGAACACCGTATCCGCGGCAGCGAGGCGTGTCGTCATCGCGACGCGATGCGGGTCGACCGCGAAGTGGACAAGCATCCTGCGGCTGAAGATCGTGTCGTGCGGGTTGCGGTCGTTGCGGTACTGCTCCATCGCGTGCTCGATGGTCTGGTGGGTCAGCGGATTCTTCAGCTCCGCGCTCGCGACCGGAATGCCGTTGACGACCAGGGCGAGGTCGAGGGAGTCCTGTGGGTTGGACTCGGAATGGTGCAACTGGCGTACGACGCCAAGTCGGTTCGCCTCGTAGCGCTCCGCCAGCTCAGGCGTCAGGTTGTTGGCCGGCTTGAACCAGCACATCCGAACAGTGACGCCGGAGTCCTTCACCGTTCCCCGCAGCACACTGATGGTGCCTCGATGGTCCAGCGCGTCCGCGACGACCTTCAGAAACTTCTCCCGTGCTTGGCCCTCTCCGCCGTGGCGGGTGACGAGCTGTTGCCATGCCTTCGGTTGGCTCGCCTCGACGAACGCGATCACCTCGTTCCCGAACAGACCCGATTTGCGGTCGTAGGTCGTGGGTGCGACTTGGTGCCAGCCGTGGCCGAGCAGGTGCGCCTCGACGTTGGACTCGAACGCCGCCTCGTTGGTGTTGGTCATAAAGTCACCCTGGGATCCCGCTGCCTGCAGTCGTCACGTCCAGGTCGCCCGTCACCGCCGCGGTGATGAGGGAAGTCTTGTACTCGGCGAGGAGATCGATGGAGTGCCGCAACGCATCGACTGCGGACGAATGCCGATCCCACTCGGCAATAAGCTTTGTTGAGATCTCGTGGCGCATGCGGCGGTCGACGGCAGGCACATTGAGGTTTTTAACCTGGTCGAGTCCCATCCCGATCTTGGTCCCGCCGTAGGCGTGCAGCAGGTATTGGTCGTGGGCATGCGCCGTCTGCAATGTCCAGGCGACCCAGTCCGCGTCCGCTGGGTCTTGAGGGCGCAAACGTGCCACGTGCTGTGAGAATGTCCCTTCACCAGCTCGCCAGACAGCCTCCTCACCGAAGGCGGCGGTGATGCTGAGCAATACGTCACCGGCAAAAGAGTCGCACGCTCGGCTTCGGCGTTGTTGGGCACCGCGACCTGGGCAAGGTTCCGTCGACGCAGTTCGATGCCGAGCGGAGAAAGATTGCCGATGCGGACCAACGGGGTACCCGCCTCGGCAACTAGGCTCCCCCAGCCCCGTGGCCCGCTCGTGACTGACGTCAAGAGATGCTTGAGGGGCATGGTCGACTCCGTAACCCAGACTGTCGCCTGCAGCAAAGAGCGAAACAACTCCTCGCCGAGCACGACCTGTTTGCGACGTTCCTCGATGATTTGGTCGATCCGCGCGACGCGGTCATCCAGGAAGTCTGCGATGCGCCGCTGCGTGCTCCGCTCGGGTGCCACAATCGAGATGCTCAATAGGTCGCTCGCGTTGATTGCGGGGTAGCTAACGCCGACACTCCGAGAAACTACCTCGCCAACAAAGGGTTCCGCCCGACAGGCGTATGCCAAAAATCGGCCGTCAACCTTTCCCGGCGCCAACACGGCGAAGCCCGTGCTGAAGACCAAGGGGTCAGCGGCGTGTGGTACCTCCGCGATCGCGCGGAGGTATGTCCGAACAGTCGAGACCACCGTGTCGCCTGGCTTTGCGATTCTGCGAGCGCGACTCGGTGCCTCGCTGAACCTGATAAGGGCTTCTGGGATCACGACCTCGCCGGTTGCGGTCACTTGAGAGATGTCGATGTATCGAAACTTGAAATCAGGGTCGGTACTTTCCGGCAGGACGGATTCGTTCAGCGCGACCAAGTAGCGAAGGGGAGTGGTGTTCACAGCCCCACCTGCCGCATCCATTCCTGGATCTTGGATTCACATCGCCTCGAGCAGGTGCTGCGCGTCGATGATCCCACCGACGAGATCGGCGCAGCCTGGGCCGTGAAGGAACGCCTGCGGCTGCTGCTGGCGTGCACCGACCTCGACGCAGCCGATCACGCCCGCGGGATGCTCGGGCTGGCCGTGCTCGGCGCGGACATGGACGAGACCTGGCGGCTGTGGGAGACCGTCAGCGCCTGGTGGGACGAGATCGAGACCTTCATCGTCATCCGCGTCACCAACGCCCGCACCGAAGCCGCGAACACCTCGATCAAGCAGATCAAGCGCACCGGACGCGGCTACCGCAATCCAGCGCACTACCAGAGCCGTATCCTGCTACGCAGCGCTCGGCGAACCCGCCGACGCCGCACCTTGATTCAGCAGGCCACCACGTTCAACTGCGGATAGCCGGTTTAGCGGCTCTTCTTACTTGAGGTGGGGGCTGGTGAGTCCGCCGCCGATGAGCAGCATGCGTAGTCGGTAGTTGTCGCGGTTGCGGAACCCGCGGGCGACGCGGCGGTGCAGCTCGATCAGTCCGTTGACCGCTTCGGTGCCGCCGTTGTTCGAGCGGCCAGTGTCGAAGTAGGCCAGGAACGCGGTGCGCCAGCGCTTCAGGGTGCGGCCCAGCCGGGCGATCTCCGGGACGGGGCAGGTCGGGAACGTCTCGATGATCTTGGTGGCGATCTTCTTGCCCTCGGCGGTGTCGCGGTGGCGGTAGGCCGAGCGCAACTGTTGGGCGCAGGACCAGGCGAGGTAGACCTGCAGGTGGGCCTCGTTGGCGGCGATCGCGTTCTCGAAGCGGGTCCACTGCTTGTCGGTGAGCTTCTCGGCCCCGGCGCGAAGAAGCTTCGAGATGCCGTAGAGCGGGTCGCCCTTGCGACCACGGTGGCCCAGGGTCTCTTGCTGGACCCGGCGCCGGCACTCATCGACCGCGTTGGTGCCGAGCTTGACGATGTGGAAGGCGTCGAGGACCGCGACGGCGTCTTGGAGCTTGTCGTCGATCGCCGTCTTGTAGCCCTGGAACGGGTCCAAGGCGGCGACCTTCACGCCCGCCCGGAAGCCCTCGCCACGTTCGTCGAGCCAGTCGGCGTAGGCCTTCCCCGACCGGCCCGGGACCAGGTCCAGCAGCCTGGCGCGGACGCGTCCTTGCTGGTCACGGGT
Organism: Nocardioides massiliensis; assembly: GCF_030811215.1. Taxonomy (NCBI): domain Bacteria; kingdom Bacillati; phylum Actinomycetota; class Actinomycetes; order Propionibacteriales; family Nocardioidaceae; genus Nocardioides; species Nocardioides massiliensis. Next base: position 583,670 of record NZ_JAUSQM010000001.1, on the reverse strand, counting down.
CAGATCGACCATCCCGGTCAGCTCTTTCGGTCCCCGGCCGCCGTCGGTGATGGGCTTGGTGGAGACGTGGTGCCAGATGTGCTCATCGACCCCGAGGGTGGCGACGTCGGCGAAGCGATCCTCATCGGCGGCCATCTGTTCGAGCAGCGGCTTGATCGAGCGCCACACGGTGCGCCACGTCGTGCCGAGCTGGCGAGCCAGACCGGCCACGGACGCGTGCTCACGACGCAGCTGGGCGATGGCCCATCAACACGCCCGCGTGGTCAGCAGCGCACGCGGAGCGGCGAGCTGTGCGTGCTGCTCGGTGAACCCCCCGACCTCGCAGGTGGGCTCGGCGCAGCGCCAGGTGCGCTTGCGCCAGATCAGCTGGACCGGGCGGCCGAAGCAGGGCACGTCGACCAGGACCACGTCGCGGCGACCGCGGCTGTGGGTGATGACTCCGCAGACCCGGCAGCCCATCGGCGAGGGTGCGGACTCCACCACGACACGCAGCCGCTCACCGCGCTCGGCGACCTCGAGGACGTGGAAGCCCTCGAGCCCGACGAGCAGATCACAGCGCTGGCAGTAGGAGGGATCAGGACATGAACGCGCGCGGGAACACGCCGTAGGCTCGGACACCGTCGAGGCCTTCCGGTTGGGCAGCTTGGTCGCTCCCGATCTTGGAAGGCCTCGACCCCTTCTCGCCCTCAGCTCACCGCCGCGAGTCGCTCACACCCACCGCAGGTACGAAGAGCCGGTTTAGCTGGCGGTCACGGCCGCAGTTGAGACGGTGGCGGATCGTGTTGTCCGAGGGCGAGGGAATCGGCGGTCCCTGCGATCTGCGCGGAAGCTCTCCGGTCCAGGATAGGGCCATACGGTCATCACCATCGCCACGGTGATCTCCCCGACTCCATGCAGTTCGGGCAGTTCGGATGTTTCAACCCCTGACAGGGAGGCCGCGTTGGCACGGGTATCAGCCAGTTCGATTATAAAGCGCCAGAGCCCACTTGGTCAGTTCTGATCCTAGAGTTGGTGAGGCAGGCGGTGCAGTCATACCGCTTCGCCCTCCGAAGCTGGTGGCGGCCGCCAACAGACGGCGAGCATCGAAATGCTCGCCGCGATCCCGCTTAGCGCCGCGCTCAGGGCCCACCAGCCCCCGCTCAGGTCCAAAGCGAGCGCGTTGTCCACCGACCATCGTCCCGGGCCGAGCGTCGCGAGCGCGACTGCCGCGGCAGCGACTAGGAGCACGTACTCATACCCGTCGCGGAAGATGAAGAAGCCGTTCGTGCGGTGGACGGTGAAAAACGCCGTGGCCATGATGCCGACGGCCACGGCTGCAGCGACCGACGTGAATGCACCCGCGATGAACGCGAACCCTACTGCGATCTCCGCGTAACTGGACAAGGCTGCCTGCAGGCGTGGTGGCTGCAGTCCGATGGACCTGAACCAGCCCGTGGTGCCGTCGAGCCCGCCCGGCCCGAACCCGTGGTTCCAGCCGTGGGCGACGAAGACGGTACCCACAGTGAAGCGCAGCAGCAGCGCCGCGAGGTCGTGGTCCATGTTAAAGACGCTCCGAAATTGGTTCGCGGATGGATTAGAGCCGCGGAGGGCCTGATGAGAGAGTGCAAGGGCAGGTGGCGACTTGTCAGCAAGTCCAGTCAACGAACTCGATCAGGGTCCCGTCGAGCTCATTGGGATCGACGACGATCTTGCTACCCCCGTGCGCCGACTCGTCATCGACGATCTCGTGGCGGGTGCCCCGTTCCGAGAGATTCGCGGAGGTGGCGTCGAGGCCGTTAACCAGGATGCGGGTAGCGTAGGGTCCAGGACCCCAAGTGTGGATGTACTTTCCGACCGCACAGTTCCAACGCAGCGGTTGGATCAGATCGATAGTCGCGCTGTGCTCGACCCGGAAGCCGAGTTGGGCGCGCCGGAAGCCTTCCTTCTCGAAGATCTCTGTCGGCCCCATGGGCTCCCAGTCGAGGTTCTCAGAGAGTTGGCGCAGGACCGTATCGAGGTCGTGCACGAGGAACGTTCGAGCCTGAATCCGGATCATCGCTCCTTCTTCAGGTGCGGCCGGCGCAGGCGCTGGTGAATCCCAGATCGATGCGGGCAACTGAAGGGGGTCGGCCGCGTGGAACTCGAACATCAGACCGCCGTCGACGACGGGACGGTAGCGCGGTTCAGTCGGTGTCAAGCCGACCCACACGCGTTCGAAAGGGAGGACGTCGTCGACCGGTGCAACGCGGAACGGCAATCCTCGGGAAGCCAAGCGCTCGAGCAGTACTTCCATGGCGTTGTGTGCGATTGTCAGCGAGTGCGTCTTCATCGGCCGGTGGACGCCTTGGAACTCCGCGAGGCTGCGGAGGTGTTCGCCAAAGAGCGGGTCGACTGCCGCGGGGACCTCCCAATGATGTTGCGGCTCCAGCCTGGTCGGCGCCTCGGCGAGCGACTTATTCACGCGCAGGAAATGCGCAATGTAGTTGTGCGTCCGGTTGTCGCTGGAGTTCATGGTCTCCGGAGCCTGGCGCCACCGTGGGTGTGAGTGAACACCGAGCTTGTTGACCAACAGGTCGGCATGGCGATCAGGGTCCTCGACCATCATGTCCGCCGCGATGAGCAAGTCGTACATGCTTCTCCAATCCCAAACGCGCTAAGTGATACGTTAAAGACAGATGGTACAGATAGCGAAAGAGATGTTACATGGAGTATCGAGTTCTCGGTGCCAGTGGCGTGCGCGTAAGCGCACTGGGGCTCGGTGGGATGGGCTTCGGCAGGTGGGCCAACTCAAACGCTGGCGACTGCGCCGCCATCATTCGCGCCGCAATCGACGCGGGAATCAACCTGATCGACACAGCCGATGTTTACAGCCATGGCGAGTCCGAGCAGTTCATTGGCCGCGCCATCGAGGGGCGGCGTGACGGCGTCGTTCTCGCCACGAAGTTTCACCACTCGATGGGTCCCGACGTGAACATGCAAGGCAACTCTCGGCGTTGGATCACCCGCGCCGTTGAGGACAGCCTGCGCCGTCTCGGGACCGACTGGATCGACCTCTACCAAGTACACCGACCTGACCCCGGGACCGACATCGCCGAGACCCTAGAGGCGCTCACTGATCTCGTCCGAGCTGGGAAGATTCGGATGTTCGGGTGCTCGACGTTCCGTCCGCACGAGATCATCGAGGCGCAATGGGCGGCCCGGGAGCGCCAGACCGGACGCCTCGTCTCTGAGCAGCCGCCCTACTCTCTGCTCGCGAGAGGTATTGAGGCCGACCTCCTACCGGTGTGTGCGGAGCAGAAGATGGGTGCGATTACCTGGAGCCCACTTGCCGGTGGATGGCTCTCTGGGCACTTTGTACCTGAAGGCGGCACGGACGCGGCGCAGATCCATCGGCGGCGGCGGAACGCGAGCCGATTCGACCCCGCGGAGGCCAGCAATCAGCAGAAGCTGGCGGCACTGGACCAATTCCACTCCCTCGCCGCCGACTCGGGAATTCCTCTGCCGCATCTCGCAGTGGCATTCGCGAAGAACCATCCAGCTGTCTCCTCGGTGCTGCTCGGTCCCAGATCAATGGAGCAACTCACCAGCCTGCTTCCGGCCGCTGACACGATGCTCACGCCTGATGTGCTGGACGCCGTCGACGACATCGTGTCGCCGGGGACCACGATCAACCCGGCGGACGCAGGCTGGGGGGCGAATGCTGCACTTAGGCTGGCACGGCGACGGCGCTGACTATTGCGGTCTCCTGGGCGGCCTGTTGAGCTGCACGTCACTGATCTCGCACTCAGGGGAGGAAGCCGCGCTCCGGCCCTTCGGAAGATGTCAAGCAGTCTGAGACACGTTTCGTCACGCGGTCTGTATGAGGGCCTCCGGTGATGGCTGGTTGATCCAAGCAGCCGTTGGCAGTCTCGGTGCCTGGGGTCGACGGTTGCCGAACCGTTCGGGATGAGTCGCGTGCGCGGCATCGAGGGTGGCCTGGCGTTGGGCGCGGATCTCGGTGGCGGTGCCGTGGTGCACCGACGCGGGGGTGTGCAGGCCGATGCCGGAATGGCGGTGTTCGTGGTTGTAGTAGCCGAAGAACGCCTCGCAGAACGCTCTCGCGTCCGCCAAGGATCCGAAGGCTTCGGGGAAGACGGGTGCGTACTTCAGCGTTTTGAACGCGGCTTCGCTGAACGGGTTGTCGTTGCTGACTCGTGGTCGGGAGTGGCTGCGGTCGACGCCCAGGTCGAGCAGCAACTGAGCCACGGGCTTGGAGGTCATCGAGGTGCCCCGGTCGGCGTGGATAGCTTCGGGGATCCCTTGGACGCCCATGGCGTGTTCGAGCATGGTCTTGGCGATCTCGGAGTCCTCGCCGTTCTGGACGGTCCAGGCCACGACGTAGCGGGAGTAGATGTCGAGCACCACGTAGAGCTGGAACCAGATCCCGCGGCCGGGACCGCGCAGCTTGGTGATGTCCCACGACCAGACCTGACCGGGGCCGGTGGCCAGCAGTTCGGGCTTCTTGCGCGCCGGATGGGTGGCCTGACGGCGCCGCTCACCGGCCGCGCCATGGGCGCGCAGGATCCGGTGCATCGTGGACATTGAGCACAGATAGGTGCCCTCATCGAGCAGCGTGGCCCAGGTCTGCGCCACCGACTTGTCGACGAACCTCTCGCTAGTCAACACCGCCAACACCTCGGCTCGTTCGGCCAGCGTGAGCGCGTTCGGCGGCGCCGGTCGCGTCGGCTTCGGAGCCGGTCCGTGCACGACCGGCTGTTTGGCCCGGTAGTGGCTGCCCCGGGCTCGCCCGAGCAGGTCGCACGCCTTCTTGGTCGAGGTGTGCTCGGCGAGGTCGTCGACGACCGCGTTGATCACCGTTGCGGCGGCTTCGGCGTGCCCGTGCTCTCGGAGAGCGTCTCCAAGAGCGCGTGCGCTTTTCCCACGATGTCCAACGCAGCCTTCGTCCGGGCGAGCTCAGCCTCGGCCTTCTCCGCGCGCGCTCGCAGCTGCTCGAGCTCCCGATCACGGCGATCTCTGGTCTTCGGACCCAGCGCCGTGGTCGCGCCAGCCGCAGCGGCCTTACGCCACTCCACGATGTGGGAGGAGTACAGGCCCTCGCGGCGCAAGATCGCCCCACGGTCACCGCGGTCGGCGGCGTCGTACTCGGCCAAGATCGCGGCCTTGTACTCGGCAGTGAACGTGCGGCGCTTGGGACGCTCAGCTCGTGGGGTCACCACCCCATCATCGAACGAGCCGGCGTCGGTCAACGTCATGGTCATCAGGTGTCTCGCTTCTCGCCCCGTGCAGGGAAGGAACTCAGTAGCGGTGTCTCACCTCAGCCTGACGCACAGGGCTTCGCCATCTTCGCGCCGCGCCATTCAAGGATGGATGACGATCTTGCCGAACTGGGCTCCGACGCCATGCGGCGAAACGCTGTTGGCGCCTCGTCGAGCGGGTAGACGGAGTCGACCCTTGGGCGCCTGACTCGTGCCACCGGGGTGTGTCACTGAGGATCGATGCCGAGTGCGGTGAGGATCGTCTCGGCGACGGGGGTGATCGGGTCGGCGGCGATGTGTTCGTGGCCGGCGATCTGCACGCGGATCTGCTGGATCGGTCGCAGGGTCTGGACGATCTTCTTGATGCTCAGTCCGGTGAGGTTCTGCAGGTCGCGTGCGATCGCGAGGGCTGCGAACACGATGGTGAGGTGGGCCTCGATCGCGTCGCGGGTGTGGTGGAACATCGGTCGTGCTGCGAGGTCGGTCTTGGACATCCGGAAGGACTGCTCGACGTGCCAGAGGTCGTGGTAGCTCGCGATCACCTCGCTCGCTGGCATGAGGGTGGCCTCGATGTTGGTGACGTAACCCTTGAGCCCGACGAGGTCACGTGCTCTGGCCAGTGAGGTCTCGTCGAGTTCGGTGGCGCCGTTGCGGGTCTTGACGAACCGCGGCGTCCGGGCGGTCTTCTCGCCGGCGACGACGGCACGGGCCTTGTTCTCTGCAACGTCAGCGTCTTGTTGTCCCGGGCGGCTCGCTTGGCCGAGTACGCCCACACCGCTCGCCACGACTTGGCATGCACCTTCGGATCCCAGACGGGGTTCGGCGCGTCGATGCGGGTCGCTGGACTTCGCCGCGGTGCCGCGCTGATCGCGCGGGGTGATGGTGTCGATGACCTGGGCGTCGGTGAACGCGTTCCCGTGCCAGCGGAAGTGGGACTCCAGGTCCTTGGGGGCTTTGGTCACTCGGGAGCCGACGATGAACCGCAGCCCGGCGTCGTCGAGCTCGCGCAGGTTGCCCGCGGACAACATCCCGGCGTCGGCGACCACGACCATGTCTGCGATGCCGTGGCGCTGCGCGAACTGCTTGACGATCGGGATGATCGTGGTGGTCTCGGCTTTGTTGCCCTCGAAGCAGCCGATCTCGAGGGGGAACCCGCGTCGATCCACCAACAGGCCGACGACGATCTGGGGGTCGACGCGGCGTTCCTTGGAGTAGCCGACCTTGCGGAGCTCGTCTTCGTTCTCGGCTTCGAAGTAGAGGGTGGTGACGTCGTAGAGCACCAGCGACACGTCCCCGGCGGCCAGGGCGTGGGTGAAGCAGGCGCCTGCGATCTGGCCTCGGTAGTCGCGTTGCTGGGCGCGTTGCAGCGCACGGAACATCGTGCGCAGCGACGCTGGCGCGACGCCGATCTCGTTCAGCACGCGCACCGAGTCGGCCTTCGAGGTCGGCTCGACGATCCGCGCCAGCACGAGCTGGGCGAACGCATCGTCATCGATGACGTCGAAACCGAGCCTGGAGTATGCCTCGGTCAGGACCTGCCACAGCAGCGCGGAGCGCTTGCTGGTGATCAGGCCAGGGCGTTGCGGCACGCCCTCATCTTCGAGCCCGACACCGTCGAGGTCGAGAGCCTCCTGACCGTCGTACAGACGCCTGCGTGCTTGCGCCAGGAGCGCCGCCAGCTCGGCGTCGGTGCGAGCCGTGCCGACGTGCTCGAGGACCACGTCGCGCCCGTCGCGGCGTTCAGCGAGCTGGACCTTCGTGCTGCCCGAGCGCCCTTGCGCCTTCCGCACGAGCACCACCAGCGGAGGCTATCGAGCCCCGGGGTGTGTCAATCACGGCGTCCGCAAGCCCCTGACCTGCACAAACACCGACGACATCAGCGATCTCCGCTCAAGTGGCACGAGTCAGGTCAGGGGAGGAAGCCGCGCTCCGGCCCTTCGCCATCTTCGCGCCGCGCCATTCAAGGATGGATGACGATCTTGCCGAACTGGGCTCCGACCGCCATGCGGCGAAACGCTGTTGGCGCCTCGTCGAGCGGGTAGACGGAGTCGACCCTTGGGCGCACACCGGTTCGCACAAGGAAACGGAGCAGGTCCCCCAACTCGCGGCGGCTCCCCAAGGTCGATCCCAACACCGTCAGCTGCCGGCGATAGATCTCCCTCAAGTCCGTCGGGACGGCTGACCCGCCGGTCGCGCCGGCAACCACTACGACGCCTTCTGCCGCGACCGACGTAAGGCTGTGCTCCCACGTCGGGGCGCCGACAACCTCAATGACGACGTCGGGACGCCACGGGAGACGAGACCCGGTCGGCAGCGCGACGCTTGCGCCGAGTTCGAGGGCTTGTTCCCGCTTGGTCCCGTCGCGGCTCGTTACCGCCACCTCGGCACCCGCTGCGCTTGCTAGCAACAGGGCTGCGGTTGGGACGCCTCCGCCAGCACCCTGGATCAACACTCGCTGTCCCGGCCTGACCTTCGCCTTAGTGAAGAGCATGCGGTAGGCCGTCAGGAAGGCCGTAGGCAGGCAGGCCGCCTCATCGAAGGATATTTCGTCCGGTAGCGCGACGAGGTTGGCGACTGGCACGGCGATCCGCTGGGCCAGAGTGCCGTCGAATCTGTCGGACAACAATGACGACCCGGGGGCGAGGGTCTCGTCGATGCCATGCATCGGGTCGGCGATCACGGCATGGATCAGCACGCGCCTGCCCTCGCCATCGAGTCCCGACCCATCGGATCCCAGCACGGTGGGAAACCGAGCGCCGATACCGCTCATCCCGCGCAGGTTGAAAAGGTCATGGTGGTTGATACTCGCCGCCTTGACGTCGATGACCTCCCACCCCTCAGCGGCTTGGGGATCCCGATAGTCATCGTCGACCCTAAGACATGACAGCGGATCCTCCGTGTTGGTTCCGACTGCCGTTACTGCTTTCATGGCGATTCCTTTCTGCAAGGTTCTAGGTGGACGTTCAGCTACGCCGCAGGCGAGCACCCCGAATATGGCACGCACGGCGGGCGGAGGCTCTACTTGCGTTCCGCGGGAAGGCTGAGTCAGCGCGACTGAAGCAGCGCCACGATCGCAGTCTGAGCCCCCGGAGTCCGCATAGCGTCTGGAAGGCTCGCAGGTGATTCATCCGGCTTCACGCCGCTTCGGCGTGGGCCTCCCTTATCCAGTTCGTCGGGCACGGCTCGCTGATTCCGAAGTCGACAGCGATCTTCTTCAGCAACTGGTCGGGCTCACTGATCTGCGCGACACGGACTACGTCGTCGCGGAACTCCTTGGATTAGGCTTCGGCCCAGTGTGCATCCTCTGCATCAGCGCCTCATGGCGCCACAACCGGCCTGCACAACAAGCTCTCCAATATCGGGCGCAACAGGGGCCTCAACGGTGTCCATAAAGCGGCGGCGGGCCGTCTCGCAGTTGTCAAGCGTGGCCGCGAGCGTTTTTGCAACCTCGTCGAGGAGCGTGTCGAGAGGAAGCTGGCCGTCGAGTTCCGCCCACCGCGACATCGCGGTTATCCGAGCGCTCGCTGTCAGCGACGCAGCCAGACGCATCGCCAACGACCCGGGCGGTTGGCCCGAGATTTCACCGAACAGTTCCGCGAGGGTTTCGATGTCCTCCTGCCTTCCGCGGGCCATCGCAATCTCCAATCCCATGTCGAGATTGATGACCTTCAGGCGCGTAACCACGTCGACTTGGTAGCCCGCAGCCATCGTGGCATAGGCCCTGAAGAGGGATGCAACGGCAACGGCGAGCCCTTGAGTCTTGTCGATGTGGGGCGCCAGCTCGGCCAGGCGTTCTGGTGACAGCCAGCGACGGGTCAGCACTTCCTCCTTGCCGCTGAAGTGGCGATAGAAGGTGGCGGTGGACGTGCCTGCGGCGCTGGCGATGTCGTCGACGGTGACCGACTCGTAGCCGCGGTCGACGACCAGCTGCCAACCGGCGTCGCGCACGGCTTGGCGCAACGCGGCCTTGCGTTGCTCGCGACGGCCTGGCGAGTGTTCTGTCATCAATGCACCAAGGCCAGCTGGATCCGCGCATCGACTGCGTGGATACCCGTGTTGTCGAAACGGTCGGTTTGGGTTGCCGCGATGGCGATCGGAAGCGATCTGGATCGGTGGTCGCTGCACTGGCGACGGCAGTCCTCGCCTGAGTGGTCATCCATCCAGCGCAGTACTTCGCCTTCATCCCAATTGAGTGTGCCGCTCAACTGCTCCTGCGCGTCGGGGATTCTGCCGTGGGCGTGCAGCGCACGCCAGGCGCGTCCGGTCATTCCCGTGAGTGCGCCGCACATGGGCGCGGAGATGTGGTGCCCGTGGCAGTTGGGCGATGGTGGCCCAAAGCGCAACCACTGGGCGAGGGTCTGGCGGTCGACTCCGGCCAGCCGTGCGATCCGGGTCGACGCGCCGCGGCGCCGGTGGGCGGCAGATGTGGCGACGGTGCGTTGAATGAGGCGGGACTCGGCGGAATTCACATCCTCGCTCGACGCGAGAGTCTCGAGCAGGGAAAACCCGCAGACACCGAGCCAGGCGTCGGCAAGAAGCCGGTCGGTCGTGGCGGGGTGGGATAACACTGTCGCTGTGAGTTGTCGTGCCTCGTCGTACAAGTTCCGGCCGGTGCTCAGCAGGCTTCCGCTCACCTCGCGCAGCCAGGCCGCGCCGCTGGCTGCGTCCACAACACTTGTCGCTGGATGGTTGGCCAGCATTGGCGCGGAGGTCGAGATGTCTAACCCTGCATGCGCGACTGTTGCCACCATCGTCGCAACAAGGACGCGGGCATCCGCTCCGGTGCCGACCAAGGCGTCAGCGCGGGCAGCCGAGATGGCAACGCCGGTCTCGGCGGCTTCCCAGCAAGCCGGCCGTTCGGGCAGCCTGTGCAGCCCCGCTCGATTGATAGCCGCATCCTGGGCTCGGAGGAGAAATGTTCCAAGCGTGCCGGTCACCGCCGGAACGAGCCCGTCGATACCGCGCACCGACCGCAAGGACATTCCTGGCCTCCTGCACCCGTTCTGTAAGGTGAGAGACGTCTCTCACATCGGTGAAGTCTGTGGCATACGCGGTCGATCGTCAAGGATTTTGAGAGATGTCTTTCATAATTTGGATCATGCATGAAGGTCCACGGCCTCAACATCGCGCTCGTTATGGGAACGCTGGATCGCAAGCCGTCAGGACCTACCCCGTGCTTCTGGAGCAGGATGGCGTCGTTGCGCAGCAGCGTGTCGATGAGCGGGCCGACAGAGTTGTCGACCAGGCCTATGTAGAGGGTCTCGACGAGGTCGGCTGAGAATGACAAGCCCATTTGGCCCCACTGTGCTGCTTTGATTTGGCCCCACCCTCCGGGTTGATGCGTTGGTTCCCGGGTTGGCCTCGGGGTCAGGTTGAAGCGCCCCAGGTTTGATGCCGCATCCTTTTGAGTTGGAAGGATGCAAGCCATGCCGAAGAAGATTGATCCCGCGGTCAAGGAGCGGTGCGTTCGGCAGGTGCTGGAGCACTTGCCGGAGTACCCGTCGCTGACCGCGGCCGCCGAGTCCGTTGCCCGACGCGAGGGGCTGGGCAAGGAGACCGTCCGCCGGTGGGTCGTCCAGGCTCAGATCGACGGCGGGCAGCGCCAGGGCGCGACCAGCGAGGAGCTGGCTGAGATCAAGGAGCTGAAGGCCAAGGTCCGCCGGCTCGAGGAGGACAACGAGATCCTCCGACGGGCCTCAATTTTCTTCGCGGGGGAACTCGACCCCCGCAACCGCTGATCGTCGCGTTCATCGACGAGATGCGCACCGAAGGCCACGCGGTCGAGTCGATCTGTCGGGTCCTGCGTGAGCAGGGCTGCCAGATCGCCGCGCGGACCTACCGCGACTGGGCACGCACCAACCGACCCGTTGCCGCCCGCACGGTCACCGACGCCAGCGTCACCAACCTGGTCCGTGACCTGGCCTGGACGGTCAACCACGAGGGCGTACGGCGGATGACCCCGGAGGGTTTGTACGGGCGTCGCAAGATGACCGCGCTCGTCCAGCGCACCAGCCCCGACGCGTCGCCCGGCGCGGTGGACCGGGCGATGAGATCCCTGTCCCTGCAAGGGATCCGACGCTCCAAGGGCATCCGGACCACCATCCCTGCCAAGGACGGCAAACGGGCCGGCGACCTCCTTGATCGGGACTTCACCGCCCCCGCACCGAACCGGACCTGGGTCATGGACTTCACCTACGTCCGCACCTGGGCGGGGTTCGTCTACGTCGCGCTCATCCTCGACGTGTTCGCTCAGAAGATCGTTGCTTGGAACGTCGCACCGACCAAGGCCGTCGAGCTGGTCGACGTCCCGCTGCGGATGGCACTGTGGCAACGCGACCGCGAAGGCCACCCTGTGGTGCCCGGTGAGCTCATTGGTCACGCCGACGCCGGGTCGCAATACACATCGATCGCGTTCACTGAGCACCTCGCCGAGGAAGGGATCCGGCCCTCGATCGGGTCTGTTGCCGATGCCTACGACAACGCCCTGATGGAGTGCGTGATCGGGCTGTACAAGACCGAGTGCGTCCGCACAACGGTCTTCCACGCCGGCCCCTACCGGAGCCTCGGAGACGTCGAGTACGCCACCGCTGGATGGGTCGATTGGTACAACAACCGACGCCTGCATGGCTCTCTTGGGATGATGACCCCAGTGGAGTTCGAGCAAGCCCACTACGCGGCCCTCAACCGAGAGCCGCAACCCGCATAGGAGCGGCGGAGAACCTGGGGCGCTTCAGGTGGTGGCGGGCTCCTTCCTGGCTCGGGTGGTGGCGTTGAGTCGGTAGGAGGCGCTGCCGGTCTGGATGATGTGGGCGTTGAAGGTGAGTCGGTCGACAACGGCGGCGGCCAGGCGGGCGTCGGTGAAGGTGGCGCCACCCGGCGAATGGGGCGTTGGACACGCGATCGAGGCTCGTTCTTTGCGGGCAGTGATGATCTGGAACAGCAGCTCAGCGCCGCGGGGATCGAGGTGGACGTAGCCAAGTTCGTCGAGGCAGAGCAGGTCGAGTCGGGCGTAGCGACCGACGACGCGGGAGAGCTCTTTGTCGTCGCCGGCCTCGATGAGTTCGTTGACCAGCGCTGCGGTGGTCACGTAGCGGACGCGGCGTCCTTGTTCGGCCGCGGCGGTGCCCAGGGCGATGAGCAGGTGGGTCTTGGCCGGTGCCGGAGTCGCCGAGCAGCACCAGCGGTTCGCCCTTGTCGATCCAGCCACCCGATGCCAGGTGCGCCAGGGTCGCTGGGGGAAGGTCGGGCAGCGCTCGGGTGTCGAAGTCGGTGAGTCGCTTGGTGCGGGGGAACTTGGCTTCCTTGACCCGGCGGATCTGGCGCCGGGCGTCGCGTTCGTCGCACTCGGCCAGGAGGACTTCGGCCAGGAACGCCTTGTGAGACAAGTGAACCGCCTGTAAGTCTTCGTGGTGGCTGGCCTGGGGCTGGCTGGCAGGGTTAGCGCCGGTCACTCGGTGCTCGTTGTGACTCCTGAATCGCCTGACCCCGCAGGGGTGTCATGCCCGGGATCTGTCCAGCGGGTACTGGGTGCCGGCGCCGACCCTGGCCCACAACGATGGCTTGATCAGAAGCAATGCCCGAGCGTGTCAAGCTTTCTGTGTAAGCGACCGGCGTTCTTTACTTTCGGGTGATGGTCACAGGTAGGGGTTGATGCGCTCGGGATAGGCGATCGCGAGCTGCGCGAGCGCTTGCTTCCAGTTCGTCACGACCTGGCCCTGGACGAGGCGTCCGGCGGCTTTCCGTTCGCCGGCGGGCTTGCCCTTCTCCTTGGCGCGGTCGCGGGCCCTTTTGTCCTCGATTTTGCAGATCGCCAACCACAGCAGCTTCACGACCGCGTCGTCGTTGGGGAAGTGTCCGCGGTTCTTGGTGACCTTCCTGAGCTGGTAGTTCAGGCTCTCGATCGAGTTGGTGGTGTAGATGACCCGACGCAGCTGGGGCGGGAAGCCCAGGAACGGTGTGAACCGCTCCCAGGCGGCCTCCCACGTCGCGACCGCGTGGGGATACTTCTTGCCCCAGTTTGAGTCGGCGAAGGCGTCCAGCTGGATCCTGGCGGCCTCGGCGTTGGCTGCGGGTGTAGACCGGCTTCAACGCCGCCGCGACGGCCTTGCGGTCGCCGTAGCCGACGAACCGCATCGCGGCGCGGATCAGGTGCACCACACACGTCTGCACGGTCGCGTTGGTCCAGGTCGCCTCGATCGCCTCTGGGAGGCCGGTGAGGCCGTCGCAGCACACGATGAGCACGTCGCGGATCCCGCGATTGGCCAGGTCGGCGCAGACTCCGGCCCAGAACTTCGCGCCCTCGGTCTGCTGCAGCCAGATGCCCAGGACGTGCTTGATCCCGTCGATGTCGACGCCGACGGCGATGTGGGCGGCCTTGTTGATCACGTGCGCGCCGTCGCGGACCTTCACGACGATCGCGTCGAGGTAGATCACCGGATAGAGCGCATCGAGGGGGCGTTGTTGCCAGGTGAGGATCTCCTCGGCGACCTCGTCGGTGATGTTGGAGATTGTCTCGTGCGACAGCTCGGTGCCCAGCGTGGCCTCGAGGTGGTAGCCGATGTCGCGCACCGTCATCCCGCCGGCATAGAGGCTGATGATCATCTCGTCCAGCCCCCCGAGGCGACGGCTGCCCTTGGGCACCAGCCGCGGCACGAAGGTGCACTCGCGATCGCGCGGGATTGCCAGGTCGACGTCGCCGACCTGGGTGGCGACCGTCTTCGGGGTGGTGCCGTTGCGGGAGTTGGAGAACGCCGAGGCATCCGGGGCGCCCTTCTCGTAGCCCAGATGGTCGGCCAGCTCGACCTGCAGCCCGCGTTCGAGGGTGGTCTTGATCAGCTCGGGGATGAACCCGCCGTCGCCGGTCAGGTCGATCTCGCCGGCATCGATCTTGGCGAACAGCCCGTCCAGAGCGCCCGAGGCGGCCAGCTCCGCTGCTGCTGCACGCGCTGGACCCTCGGCCCGAGCGGCACGCCTGGCTGCCAGCTTCGACGGCTTCTCGGTCACGTTCGCCTCATCAGTCTCAGTGGTCACAACGGTCATGATCGTCCTTTCTCAGGACCGACCGCTTACACAGACCATCTGACACCCCCGCATGCCCACCACCGGGATTGCCTTCTCTGCGGTGTGGCTCATTACAGGCCCGCCTCGTCGTGACTTCTCACCCGGGCTGACGCCGGCAACGACGTCCAACCCGATCAGTGAGGAGAACATCGCATGTCCAGTTTGCACGCCACCGTGGCCGACTTCTACCGCTACGTCGTCGGGGTCGACACGCATGCCGCGACCCACAGCTACGCCATCATCGCCGCACCTAACGGGGCGTTGATCGATCAGGCTTCCTTCCCGACCGCGCCCGCGGGCCTGCGGCGGGCTCGGGACTGGATCGGTCGGCGCACCGATGGTGATCTCGACGGTGTGCTGATCTCGGCCGAAGGCACCGGCTCCTACGGCGCTGTGCTCGGCGACGTCCTTGCCGACGCCGGCTACCGCGTCGTCGAGGCACCCATGCCGCGCCGCGATCGTGGCCGTGGCAAGACCGACGCGCTCGATGCCGTGCTGGCTGCCCGTTCGACGCTCGTGGTGGGACTGTCGGAGTTGCGTGATCGCCGCGCCGGTGAGGTGCACGCCGCCCTGCAGGTGCTCTGCGGTGCTCGAGACCAGCTCAACGCAGATCGGCTGCGGTGCATCAACATGCTCACTGCACTGCTGCGTGCTCACGACTTGGGGCTGGATGCTCGCCGTGCTCTCACGTCACAGCAGATCGCCACCGTTGCCGGCTGGCGCCGACGCGAGGAGTCGCTGGGCGCCGGGACCGCTCGCGCCGAAGCGGTCCGGCTTGCCAAACGGGTCGTCGTTCTCGATGAGGAGCTCGCCTCGAACCGCGCCGCGATCACAGCGCTCGTCGACGCACAGGCCCCGGAGCTGCTCGACTTGCCAGGGGTCGGCGCGATCACCGCTGCGGTTGTGCTGACGGTGTGGTCGCACCCGGGACGGATCCGCAGCGAAGCGGCCTTCGCCCAGATCGCAGGCACGTGCCCAATCCCGGCCTCGTCCGGCAACACCGTGCGACATCGCCTCAACCGCGGAGGAGACCGTCGGTTGAACAGGGCCTTGAACACCATCGTCTTGACGCGCATGCGCACCGATCCCGTGACCCGCGCCTACATCGAGCGTCGGCTGGCCGAGGGCAAGACCACCAAGGAGATCCGCCGCTGCCTCATGCGCTACGTCGGGCGCCAGATCTTCCGAACGTTGGCGGCTGCCCACCCAGCCCCCGACGTCCTGGTCTCAGCGGCTTGACACGACATAGAAGCATCCCGGCATGTCCGGAGAGCTGATTCGTTGGAAGGATCACTCTTATGGCACGTTGTCAAGGGCCAGTAGGAACTGCCCAGTGGCGGTCATGCGACCTGCCCGCTGACAGTCACGAGATCTGCCCGGTGGTGGCCATGGGATCTGCCCAGGAGGGACTGGTGGCCACCACCGACCAGGGTGCTCAGGCCAACGGGTTCACCCCCCGGACCGGAGAGTGCTTGGGTGAGCCGGACGGAGTCGCCGCTGGTCTGGCAGACGTGGGCGTGGTGCAGCAACCGGTCGACGGTGGCGGTGGCCAGCGTCTTGGGCATGAGCTCGTCGAACCCGGCGGGGTGCAGGTTCGAGGAGATCGCGATCGAGCGTTTCTCGTAGGCGGCGTCGACGAGCCGGTAGAGCCCTTCGGCTGCATCGACGGCGACCGGTAGGAGCCCGATGTCGTCGACGATGACGAGGTCGGCGCGTAGGACGCGGGCGATGGCCTTGGTGACGGTGTCGTCGACGCGGTGCCGGCGGAGCAGCACGCCGAGGTCTTCGAGGCTGAACCACGCGACCTTCATGCCCTGTTCGACGGCTTGGTGGCCGAGCGCTTCGAGCAGGAACGTCTTCCCGGTCCCCGAGGGGCCGCAGACGACGAGATTCTCGCGGCGGTGGACCCATTCCAGGGTGCGTAGCGCTTGCTGGGTCGGCGCGGGGATCGAGGACACCGCGGGGTCCCACGCCTCGAACGTCTTCCCGGTCGGGAACCCGGCCGCCGCCCTGCGGGTGGCCAGTGCGGAGCGTTCCCGGCCGGCGACCTCCTCGGCGAACAGCGCTTTGAGGACCTCGGCGGGTTCCCAGCGTTGGGCTTTCGCGGTCGCCACGACCTCGGGTGCGTGGCGACGAATGTGCGGCAGCCGCAGCCGACGCAACAGGTCTTCGAGTTCGACTGGCAACGGCGGCGCGGTCTTCATGCGAGGACCTCATCGGCCCTGCTGGAGGTGGTGTCTTGGCCCAGTCGTGCCCAGGCGCTGGTGCCCTGGGTCAGCGAGGCCTCCTCGCCGGCCCCGAGCATGCCGCGTTCTCCGGTCCTCGGTGCTCGAGCGTGGTGGTCGAGGATCGAGGACAGGTCGGCCTCGGCGAACCGGCCATGGACCGCGGCGTGACCCAGTGCCCAGTCGACCTCGACCGGATCGAACAGCTTCGCCAGCGCGAGCGCTTCGTCCATCTTCACCCGCATCCGTGGCGTGCCCGCAGCAGCGGCCTCGACCAGCCACAACCTCGCGCCCTCGCCCAAGTCGAGGAACTCGGCCTCCGCAGCGTTCTTCGCCCGCGGCCGCCGATCCAATGGTCCCTGTGGTTGGGGCGGGAAGTGGGCGTCCTCGATCTTCGGTGTCCCGGGCGTGGCCCGACGGTGGCGCGCGACCTCGACCGGCCCCTCGGGGCCGACGTGGACGATAACGACCTGCTCGTCGACGCCGACACCCTGGACGCGGACCCAGACCGTCTGACCGAGCAGGGTGTGTGGGACCGAGTACTGGCAGGACTCGAACGTCACCATCGGCGTGTTGACCGGCACCACCCGAGTGGTGCCGAACGCGACCGTGTGCGGCGTCGAAGGGACCGGGTGCAGCCGGAGCCGTTCCTCGGCGAGCATCTCGGTCGGCACCCGCTTCGTGACCCGATGCGGGCGGGTGTTGACCTTCTCGCAGAACGCCTCGCAGGCCGCTTCGAGCTCAGCGAACGAGGCGTAGGACTCGCGCAGGTTGGTGTCGGTCGGCACCAGGTCGGCCTTACTGATCTTCACGACGCCTCGGTGCCACCCTTCGACGCTGGATCGGGTCCGTCGCCGTAGTCGTACTGCAGCCACATCCCCGGCTCGGTGACCCACGGCCGGTGCACCCGCACCCGCCCGGCCCGGTAGGACTTCTTCACCTTCGCGACCGCACGGCGCGTGGTGCGCTCTGAACCCTTGTAGCCGAGCGCGACGAGCTTCTCGTGAGCCACATCGGCACGGACCTTTCCGTGGCTGCGTTCGACCCACTCCTCGACCTTCGCGAGGTAGTCGTCGATCAGCTGCGGCCTCGTGGCCGCCTTGTCCAACTCGCCGCCGGCGGCACGCCGCTCGACGTAGTGCTTCACGGTGTGGTGTGAGCAGCCGGCCAGCTCGCCGGCATCACGCAACGACCCGGTCAGGTCGTAGGCATCCAAGATTTCCATGATCTCCTCGGCAGACTTCACATGTCCCTCCTCAGGGCGACGGGCGCTTCAGCACCGCCGATCGCACCTGAGGAGGGGCCTCAACCGGGGGAACCGGCGAGGTAGACGACGTCGTGTCGGGCAGATCCCATGACCGTCAGCGGGCAGTTCTCATGTCCGCCAGCGGGCAATTTCGTGGCCGTCTCCGGGCAGTTTCTCGTGGCCGCCGACAGCACGTCCCTCGAAGTGCCCGACCGAGCTGCGTGAGCGCGCGGTGCGGATGGTGATGGAGTCCCGGCAGGACCATCCGCATGAGTCCGCGGCGATCCGGTCGGTCGCAGCGAAGCTGGGCATCACCTCTACTGAATCCCTGCGCAAGTGGCTGCGCCAGGCTGAGATCGACGGCGGTGTCCGTCAGGGCAAGACCAGCGAGGAGATCGCTGAGATCAAGGCGCTGAAGAAAGAGAACGCCGAGCTTCGGCGGGCCAACGAGATGGCGGATTCAACCGGTCAGCGCAACGGGTCCTGTGAGATGAGGCAGTTACTGATCACAGGAGGATCCGGATGCAGGGCAAGCACGGGCATCTCAGCCGGGAGCAGAAACAACTCGCGCTCAGGCTTCACGCGAAGGGCTGGCGGCTGGTCGACATCGCCAAGGAGATCGGCTGCAGTGCGCCGATGGTCGGCATCATGGCCCGCACCGGCAGACACGTCGACGCCACGCCGTTCGGCTGGCAACCACGCCAGGGCTGCCTGACGATCGACGAGCGCGAGCAGATCCTGCTGGGAATCAACCGTGGCGACACCTTCACCGCGATCGCCGAGCAACTGGGGCGTGCGGTGTCGACCGTCAGCCGTGAGGTGAAGCGCGGCGGCGGGCGCTGTGGCTACTCGGCCTGGCATGCGCACGAACGCGCCCGGGAGCAAGCTCGCCGACCGAAGCCATTCAAGCTCGCTTCGGGTCGACTGCTCGAGGAGGTCACCAGCCGGCTCGAGCAACTGTGGTCGCCCGAGGAGATCGCGGCGCGCCTACGGTTGGATCACGCCGATGATCCGGAGATGCGGGTGAGTCACGAGACGATCTACCAGTCGCTGTTCGTGCAAGGGCGAGGCGAGCTGCGCCGTGAGCTGGCGCGGTGCCTGCGGTCCGGACGACCTGAGTTGGGTCAAACCGGTTAGTGCCTTGGAGTCGTGCCCTTTAGGGCGTTGAGGAGCGCGGTCTCGTCGGGGTCGAGCGCGGGCGGGATGGTGGTGATGACGCCGTTGATCTCGACGGTCGCCGAGCGCAGTGGCTTGAGGGTGCGGAGCACGCGGCGCAGCGAGAGCCCTGTGCGGTTCTGCACCGTCCGGGAGAGCGCCAGGGCGGTGAACACGATGGTCAGGTGCGCCTCGATCGCATCCCTGGTGCGAGCGAACATCGGCCGGGCGCGGAGGTCGGTCTTGGACATCCGGAACGACTGCTCGACGTGCCAGAGGTCGTGGTAGCTGGCGATCACTTCCCCAGCGGGCATGAGACCGGCGTTGATGTTGGTGACGTAGCCCTTGAGGCCGACCAGTCGCCGCGCTCGTGTGAGCGCGGCTTCGTCGAGAGCCTTGGTGCCTTTGGTGGTCTTGACGAACCGCGGTGTCCGCGCGGTCCTCTGGCCGGCCACCACGGCTTTGGCGCGGTCCTCCTGCAACGTGAGGGTCTTGTTGTCCCGCGCAGCGCGCTTGGCTGAGTAGGCCCACACTGCTCGCCACGACCCCGGATGTGCTTTGGGGTCCCAGACGGGTTCGGCCTTGCGGTGGATGTCGTTCTCGATGCTGCGACGCGTCTTCGAGGTGATGGTGTCGATGACCTGGCCGTCGGCGAAGACGTCGCCGTGCCAGCGGAAGTGGGACTCCAGATCACCCGGTGCCTTGGTGACCCTGGAGCCGACGATGAACCGCAGCCCGGCCTCGTCCAGCGCCGTCAGGTTCGATGCCGACAGCATCCCGGCGTCCGCCACCACGACCATGTCAGCCAGGCCGTGACGGTCCTGGAAGGCCTTGATGATCGGGATGATCGTGGCGGTCTCGGCTTTGTTGCCCTCGAAGCAGCCGATCTCGAGCGGGAACCCGCGTCGTCGGTCGACCAGCAGCCCGACCACGATTTGCGGATCGACCCGGCGCTCCTTGCCAGTAGCCGACCTTGCGCAGCGCGTCCTCGTTCTCGGCCTCGAAGTAGAGCGTGGTCACGTCATAGAGCACCAAGCTGACATCGCTAGCGGTGACAGCGTGGTCGAAGCAGGCCTTCGCGATCTGCTCGCGGTAAGCGCCGTCCTGACAGCGGCGCAGGGTGCGTTTGCGGGTCGACAAGCTCGCCGAGACCCGGCCCACCTCAGCCAGCACCCGGTCGATGTCGAGCAGACTGGTCGGCTCCACGACCCGAGCGATGACCAGGTTGATGGCGCTCAGGTGAATCTCCCCAGTTCTGCTCACTGAATTTCCCCACCCTGTGGCACCCACCGGAAGCAGGTGGGGCTCCTTCGAAGATGGCGGTCTCTGACCACACGCCGTCTACCGAAGGAGCCCTCGCTTCCCATGCTGACACGGGAGGAAGACATCGACGCGCACGCGTTGCGCCGGCAGGGTTGGACGATCGCCGCGATCGCCCGGCACTTGGGCCGTGACCGCAAGACCATCCGCGCCTATCTGAACAACGAACGCGTTGCCGGGGTGCGCAAGCCCGCTGGCGAGGACCGGTTCGAGCCGTTCGTCGACTACGTCCGCGCACGCCTGGCCGAGGATCCGCATCTGTGGGCGGTGACGTTGTTCGACGAGGTCGTCGCGCTCGGCTATGCCCAGTCGTATCCGACGTTCACCCGCCAGATCCGCACCAGGAACCTGCGCCCGCACTGCGAACCCTGCTCAGCGACGAAGGGCCGCCCGGCGGCGGTGATCGAGCATCCGGCCGGGGAGGAGACCCAGTGGGACTGGGTCGAGCTCCCGGACCCGCCGGCCTCGTGGGGGTGGGGCAAGACCGCCCTCCTGCTCGTGGGGGCGTTAGCTCATTCGGGGCGCTGGCGCGGCCACCTCGCGCCGGCGCAGGATCAGGCCCAGCTCGTCGACGGTCTCGACAAGACCACCCGGAAGCTGGGCGGGCTGACCCGCAAGTGGCGTTTCGATCGGATGGCCACGGTTTGTCACCCCGAGACCGGTCGAGTGACGGCGACGTTCGCTGCGGTTGCCAAGTACTACGGCGTCCAGGTCGCGATCTGTCCACCGCGGCGCGGGAACCGCAAGGGCGTGGTGGAGAAGTCCAACCACACCGCGGCGCAACGCTGGTGGCGCACCCTGGGCGACGACGTCAGTGTCGAACAAGCCCAAGCCTCGCTGGACAAGTGGTGCGCCACCCGCGGTGACGCGCGGCTGCGGGCGACCGGGCATGGTGGCAAGGCCAGCGTGCTCACGATCGCTCAACGCGAGCCCTTGGCGCCGGTGCCGTCCACGCCGTTCCCGGCCACGATCACCGAAGACCGAACGGTGTCGGCTCAGGCGCTGGTCGTCTGGCGCGGCAACTTCTACTCCGTGCCACCCGAGCTGGCCCACGCCCAGGTCACCGTCTCCCAGCGGCTCGGCGAACCGCATGTCGACATCGCAACGGCCAGCGGCATCGTCATCGCTCGCCACGAGCTCGCCCCGACCGGGGCCGGGGTGATGGTCCGCGACCACGGCCATGTCATCGCCCTCGAGCAGCACATCCTGGCAGGACACGACACCTCCCGGCCGCACCGCAAGAAGGAACGCATCCCACCCGGCCCCGCAGCACTCGCTGCCGCCGAGCAACTACGCGCCCGCGACCAACGCGACAGCCACGTCCGCAACACCGGCGATGTCGTGATCGATCTCGGTGCCTATGACCGAGCAGCACAAGGAAGGAACACCCTCTCGTGACCACCCCAATCAGCACCGACCTCCTAGCCGCCCCGATGACGGGCCCGCAGAGCAGCCTCTATCAGCAGCTGCGCGGTCATCTCGCTGCGTTGAAGCTCACCGCAGCAGCTGAGCACCTGCCCGGCGTGCTTGCCCAAGCTGAAGCCGAGCAGTGGTCGACCACCGCTACGTTGGAGCATCTGCTGGCCCGTGAGGTCGAGGCCACCGAGGCCCGCAAGCTCGCCGGACGGTTGCGGTTCGCCTCGCTGCCGACACCCGCGACGTTGGCCGACTTCGACTTCGATGCCGCTTCTGGTGTCGACCGCAAACTCGTCGAGGAGCTCGCGACCTGCCGCTATCTCGAGACCGCCACCAACGTGCTCATGATCGGACCACCCGGTGTCGGGAAGACCCACCTCGCAGTCGGCCTCGGCAGGGCTGCTGCCGAGGCCGGCTACCGGGTCTACTTCACCACCGCCGCCCGACCTCGCCGCCCGCTGCCACCGCGCGGCGATCGAGGGCCGCTGGTCCACCACCATGCGGTTCTTCGCCGGACCCACCCTGCTCATCATCGACGAACTCGGCTACCTCCCACTGCCCGGCGAAGCAGCCTCCGCGCTGTTCCAGGTCGTCTCCCAGCGCTACCTCAAGACCAGCATCATCTTGACCACCAACCGCGGCGTCGCCTCCTGGGGCGAGGTCCTCGGCGACACCACCGTCGCCGCCGCCATGCTCGACCGCCTCCTGCACCGCTCCGTCGTGCTCAACCTCGACGGCGAGTCCTACCGACTACGCGACCACCACGCCAAGAACGACACCCTCCGCCACGCCACCACCGGCACACGCCGACCACTACAGTGACCACCGCCCAGGGTGGGGAACTCCGACGAGCATCACTGGGGAATTTCGGCGAGCGCCATCAAGGTCGCGGAAGACCTCGTCACCGACGATGTCGAAGCCGAGGCTGGAGTAGACCTCGGCAAGCGCCTCATACAGCAGTCCAGACGACGTCTTGAGGACCCGCGAGCGCGGCACCACCTGGGGTGACGGCCGATCGGCGGCTGTGTGAGCGAACAACCCTGCCGGCGCCGGTGGCGGAGCCATCGTCGTCTTGGCCAATACCGGCGTGAGGCCCAGGTCCAGGGTGCCTTGACGGTCATCGGCGAGCAGGCGCTGAGCTTCCTCCAGAAGCAGGCCCAACTCGGCTTCGTCGCGCGCCGATCCGACGTGCCGCACGATGCGGCGCCGACCGTCGACGGACTCCGCGATCTGCACCGCTGTGGCCCCCGAGGCCGTGCGAACCCGCCCAACCCACGCCACCGCACGCTCCTGCCGACCCGAATTAGTGCCTTGGAGCGACACTAACTCGGCGCATCACTGCAGGTCAGCGCGATCCGACCCTCGAAAGACTGTTCAGGTGACCCAACTCAGGTGCGGTCCGGACGAGCTGCGCGAAAACCTCGCGGAACCGCCGACGGTCGCGGCCGCATCCCCGGCATGGTGATGCTCAGCGAGCGCCCCGCAGAAGCCGACGACCGCGCTGTTCCTGGGCACTGGGAAGGCGACCTCATCCTCGGCCAGGGCAGCCGCAGCGCGGTCGGCACACTCGTCGAGCGCTCGACGCGGATGACCCTGCTGCTGCACCTCCCCGACGGCAAGAGCGCCGAGCAGGTCGAGGCAGCGATGCGCGCCGCGATCAGCAAGCTCCCGTCCTCACTGGCGCGCACGATCACCTGGGACCAAGGCGCAGAGATGTCCAAGCACGCCGCGTTCACCACCGCCACGGGCATTCCGATCTACTTCTGCGATCCCCACTCGCCCTGGCAGCGCGGGAGCAACGAGAACACCAACGGTCTGCTGCGCCAGTACCTCCCCAAGGGCAGTGACCTGAGCGTCGTCAGCCGCGAGGAGTTAGACGCGATCCAGGACAGCCTCAACGGACGTCCACGCAAGACGCTGGGCTATCTGACACCATCAGAGAAGCTCGCAGAGTTCCTTACGCCCACCGGTTGAATCCGCCTGTCCATACGTTCCCTCGCGCTTTTCAATGGAGGTCCCCTGCGTGGCGGTGGTCGGCTGGCTAGAACTGCCACCGTCACCACGCAGGGCCTCAACAACTCTAACGAGACGACGAAGAGTGGGGACATTCTATTTGGCCACGACTGGGGACCGCTACCTGGCCACCAGTGGGGACTTTCCACGGCCACGGACACCCATCGGCCCTGGTCATCTGGTCGGAACTGCTGAGCGACTTCGGCCGATCCGCCCGCCGCGATAGCGACGACCAATCCTCACGGCGGCGGCACTGCCTGGAGCCGCAGAGGAATCCGGTACGGACTGGCGGGCCACCGCTAATCGGAGAGTCGGGTCTCGGCGTGATTCACCAGCACTGCCGCCACATCAAGCGTGGTGGATCCGGTTGTCAGTTGGCGTGTCGCTTGCTGGATTCTCTCGCAGACGAGCCGAGGCTCAGCAGACCCTCCAGCGACGCTGTCACTTCCTCGGCGGTGCTTGACTTGTTGGGAGGTAAGCAGGTGAGCGAAATGCCGCAGTGAACGACGATGCGAGCGATCTGTTCCTCACTCACCGTGCCGTTCTGCACCTGTTCGGCCTGGGTTAGAGCAGGGTGTAGGCATTCTTGCATCAACGCAACGAGAGCATCGAACCGTGCGGACATGCGTTCTAGGACGACCCCGGGCTCCGTACGCACAAGCAAAGCCAAAGCAGGGAACTCCTCCTGGTGCTGAACGATCGCTGCGCCCACGACCTCCAGCCGGTCGGCTGGTTCGGGGCGCTCAGCGATCGCGGTCGTCAGACGATCTCGGAAGCTGGTCTCGAGCCGCTCCTCGACGGCAGCGATCACGTCTTCCTTATCCGCAAAGTAGCGATACAGCGTGCCGCGCGAGACGCCGGACTCGGTGCACACGTCGGTCATGGAAAACTTGTATCGCCCTCGCCGGGCAAGCGCGATGAGCGCACCGTCGACGATGCGCTCCCAGGTCTGTACGGAACCCTTGCTCACGCAGCAGACAGTAGCGCAATGTTGTTCATTCTGTAACAAGCGTCGCTGATGCCGTTGTGCCCCAGGTGTTGCTGAGCTGGCCCAGTCCCTCGATATCGAGTGTGACGGTGTCGCCGGATTCCGGATAGCGCCCGACTTCAAGGCCCGATCCGCCGCCGACAGTGCCCGTTCCGATGACGTCACCGACGTGCAAGCCCTCCGCCTGGCTGATGTGGCTGAGGATCTCGCCGACGGAGAAGTGGATGGACGTCGTGAGGCCGGAGCTCCACTCCTCCCCATTGACGAAAGCGCGCATGATGCGGTCTTCGTGCGGATCCCACTCGTCGGGTGTCACCAGTGCCGGTCCGAGGATATTCGTGCCGTCGAGGTCCTTGGACTTTGCTGGCCCCAAGCCCACCGACATCTCGCGGAATTGGACGCTGCGCAGCGACACGTCGTTGAAGACTAGGTAGCCCGCGATGTGGTCGAGTGCGGTGACGGCGTCAAGGTCCCGGCCCGTTTTACCGATGACTGCGGCATATTCCAACTCGTAGTCGCACTTCCTCGCGCCTGCGGGCAGGGGCACATCTGTTCGGTCGCCGATCACGGAGGCTGGATTGCCCTTGTAGTACGTCGGGGAGTCGTACCACCGAGGCGGGATCTGGCCGCGGGTCGAGTTGTGAAGGTGCAGCTCGTAGGCCGAGCAGTCGCGCAGGCTCGTGGGGCGAGGAAGAGGTGACAGGAGCCGTACGTCACTGCGGGCGTGCACGAGGACTGCGTCGTCGTCACCGGTGCGGGTGCCCGGTTCATCCGAGGACAGTGACTGCAGCGCGGCCGCGACTGCTTCGCGGCCGAGCGGGCCGTTGGCGAGAAGTTGGATGAGGTCGTTTGGCACCATGGCGTCTGCGATGGCTGTTGCGCGATTCGGGCCGACCTTCTCCGAGAGCATGGAGCGATAGGCAAGGTTAAGGTCGATGATGTCGCCGGCAAGGGTCAAGCAGCCCACCCGTGTCGAGGCTCCCAGAGGAGTCGAAACCACGAATGTTACGTAACGCATGGATCCTCCAAGTTCGTCCGGTGGTCTTGAAGAGCGCCGTCACTGAACAGAATTGACGGTATCTGTATCGAGTGTAGCCGGGCTGGGCGCAGGGGCCGGGTGCAGGGGCCGCGCGCAGCAGCTCTCTTTCCGCCGAGCCGCTGGCCATGAGGCGCCGCTTGGGCGGCGAGGCGCACCTTCGGTGCCAGTTCCCAGCCGGAGCTTGCTCGCGTCGAATTAGACAAAGTATGCGGTACGTGTACTATGTGATCCACAATGTGACAGCGAGGGAAAAGGTCTTTTGTGATGGGTGTGGCCAGCAAGCCGGGGGTCAGGCTGCAGAGCGTGGTGTCCGAGGTTCAAGTCGTCGTGGTGCGCCCAGTTGCTGGATGTATTGAGCTCACCTGTGGCGGAGCGCCGATGGTCGTCGCTGGAGAGGCTGCGCCCGCAGGGGGTGGCGTGGATGCCTCGGCAGAGTCGGTCCAACTGGGCAAGCGCTACTTCGATGAGAATACCGGGCTAGAGGTGCTGTGCTCCAAGGGTGGAGCTGGTCCGCTGATGGTCGACGGCCGCCTTCTACAGGTGCGCGGGGCCAAAGCCCTGCCTTCATCAGATTAGGTCAACTCAGTGGATCTCAACCTCCTTCTCGACATGGTTGCTGAAGGCATTCCTGACCGGGCAGTGCTCGGAACGCGCGATGCGCCGATTACGGCCGCCGAACTCCAGCGTCGGGCGGCGAATGGTGCGGCAGCGCTTCGCGAGCGTGCCGCTGGCCACCTTGTCTACATCGGCATCAGCGACGAGTGGTTCTCGGTGTCGCTGTTCGCAGCGAGCGCAGCCGGTGTTCCGTTCGTGCCGCTGAACTTCCGGCTCGCCACCGAGCAACTCGCCTCGCTAGTGGCTGAAAACGACGCTGCTTTTGTCGTCGCGGAAAGCGACGTCCTCCGAGCGATCGGCGCCGACCCGGGTCGATCCGCCACCCGCGAAGGATGGGCGAACATTGTCCGTGCCGCAGGCACCGCGGAGCGGACGGTGCCGAACAACCCCGATTCGGTGGCTTTGCTCCTCTACACGAGCGGCACGACGGCTGCACCAAAGGCAGCGGTCCTGCGCCACCGGCACCTGACGTCATACGTCTTCTCGAACGTTGACTTCGGAGCCGCCGGCCCGGAGGACTGCGCCCTTGTCGCCGTTCCGCCATACCACATCGCGGGCGTCGCCAACACGGTGACGAACTTGTACGCCGGCCGGCGGGTGGTGCAACTGCGGCAGTTCACTCCGGCAGGGTGGTTGGAGTGCGTCTCCCGTGAGGGCATCACTCAGGCCATGGTTGTTCCGACGATGCTCGCCCGGATCGTGGCCCACTTGGAGGCGACCGGCGATCCGGTTCCGGCGACCCTACGTTCCATCGCATACGGCGGAGCCGCGATGCCTGCCCGCGTGATCGAGAAGGCGCTTGAACTGTTCCCCGACACCGACTTTGTCAACGCGTACGGTCTCACAGAAACCAGCTCCACCATTGCGGTCCTCGGTCCACAGGACCACCGTGCTGCGATGTCCAGTGACGACCCGGCCGTCCGCGCGCGACTCAACTCGACGGGACGACTGGTTGATGGTCTCGAAGCCGAGGTCCGCGACTCCGAAGGGAGAGTCCTGCCGCCGGGCCAACGCGGGCTGTTGTTCGTCCGAGGCGATCAGGTGTCGGGCGAGTACCGGGGCCGGGGCGTTGTGCCCGCTGGCGACTGGTTCGCGACCCGGGATCTCGCGAGCATCGATGCCGACGGCTACTTGTTCATTCATGGCCGCTCCGATGACACGATCATTCGAGGTGGCGAGAATGTCGCCCCGTCGGAGATCGAGCAGGTTCTGGAGCAGCATCCGACCGTCGCTGAAGCAGCTGTGGTTGGTGTCCCCGACGAAGAATGGGGCCAGCGGATCGCCGCTGCAGTCGTCGCGCGGCCCGGGCAGGCACCCGATCCCGCTGAGTTGCGGGACTGGGTCCGCGCGGCTCTGCGAGGATCGAAGACGCCAGATCAGGTCCTCGTCGTCCACGACCTTCCGCGCACCGACACCGGAAAGGTCGTGCGCCGCGCGCTTGTCCCGCAGTTCGTCGCCGAACCGGAATCCCTGCGCGGGGCCGTGCCCATCAGCGCACAATCGACGGAGCCTGTGTCGCAACGATGACGGGTTCTCGCTCGCCGATGCTTGCCCGAAGTCTTCATCACATCCGACAACGCGTGAGAGGGGACGTGGCGTGACGACGACGACTGGCGTTGCAATCGATGCCGGTGCCCGGATCGATCGCTCAACCACTCGCTGGCGGGACCACAAGGACCACCGAGTTGCGCTTATTGTCCGTCAGCCTGAACGGGCGGCTGGATCCGTTGGGTCGCTGGCCGCCGCCGACGGGCAAGCGCTCCGGGAGCGCATCACGGTTACTTGCAGATGCGGCGACGTAGGGAAGGTGGTCCAGTGAGCCGAGATTCGGTCGTCATCGTCGACGCTGTCCGATCCCCGATTGGTCGTGGTCGTCTCTCCCGCGGGGACAGGCCAGGCGGTTCGCTCTCATCCCTGCACCCAGTGGATTTGCTTGCGCAGGTTCTAGTGGGACTCGTCGGTCGAACTGGGGTCGACCCTTCAATCGTCGATGATGTCTTGATCGGGTGCGTGAGCCAGGCTTCAGAGCAGGCCTTCACGCCGGCCCGACTGGCATGGTTGGCGGCCGGGATGCCCGATCACGTGCCGGGGGTGACGATCGACAGACGGTGCGGTTCGGGCCAGCAGGCCGTTGAGTTCGCTGCGCACGGGATCCTGGCCGGCGCCTATGACGTCGTCATCGCTGGTGGGGTCGAATCCATGAGTCGGGTCCCGATGGGGTCAGCTCGGCTAGGTGCCGACGTCTTCGGGGAGGGAGTCCAGACTCGCTATGCCCCGGGCCTGATTGGGCAGGGCGTCGCGGCAGAATTGGTTGCCCAGCGTTACGGCATCACCCGCCGGGACATGGATGATTACGCCGTTCGTTCGCACGCCCGGGCGAAGTCGGCGAGTTCGGTGATGGCTGGTGAGATCGTGTCCGTCATCGTGCCTGATGGCGACGGGCCGCGTCGCAAGGTCACCGAGGACGAGGTGATCCGACCAGAAACCACGGCGGACTCTTTGTCCCGTCTGAAGCCGGCCTTCGCCGATGACCCGGCCGCTGAGCGGTATCCCGACCTTGAGTGGGGAGTAACGGCCGGCAACTCGTCGCAGATTTCTGATGGTGCGGCTGTGCTTCTCTTGATGAGTGAGCAGAAGGCAGAGCATCTTGGGCTGCGGCCGCGGGCAAGGATTCTTTCTACGGCGGTGGTCGGGTCGGATCCGCTTCTGATGTTGACGGGTCCGATTCCCGCCACTGAGAAAGCATTGGCTCGCGCTGGCCTCGCGCTGGCCGACATCGATCACGTCGAGGTTAACGAAGCCTTCGCGAGCGTGCCCCTGGCGTGGCAGCGGCACTTCAAGGCCGACGGAGATCGCGTCAATCCTTCGGGCGGCGCGATCGCTCTCGGGCACCCGCTGGGTGCGTCCGGTGCTCGGCTATTGACCACGATGCTCGGCGCGCTCGAAGCATCCGGCGGCCGTTACGGGTTGCAGACCATGTGCGAGAACGGCGGCATGGCCAATGCGTTGGTCATCGAACGGCTCTGAGCACACCGATATCCACCTTCTCGACACGGAGTCATCCCGATGATGCAACGCACCCTATTCACCGAGGATCACGAGGCATTTCGGGAGACCGTCCGCAGGTTCCTCCAGGCCAGGGCCGTGCCCGCCTATGAGGACTGGGAGGCAACCGGACACCCGGACCGGGATTTCTGGCTCGAGGCTGGCGCGCTGGGCCTGCTCGGGATGCAGATCCCCGAGGAGTACGGCGGTGGCGGTGCTTCGTCGTTCCTCTACAACGTCGTCCTCACCGAGGAGGCGCAGCGTGCCGGACTTGCGCTGGGCGGTCTGCGGGTGCACACCGACATCTGTATGCCCTACTTCCTTGAGCTCGCCAACGCCGAGCAGAAGACACGATGGTTGCCGCGGCTGGCGACCGGAGAGGCGATCGCCGCCTTGGCGATGAGCGAGCCCGGTGCGGGCTCGGACGTCAAGGCAATGACCACCCGCGCTGTCCGCGAGGGCGACCACTACATCGTTAACGGCGCAAAGACCTTCATCACGAACGGTCGCACGGCAGACCTGCTCATCGTCGCGGTTAAGACCGATCCTGAGGCAGGGCGCAGGGGAATCTCGCTGCTCGTCGTGGACGCCGCCAGCGCCGGTTTCGAGCGCGGACGCAGGTTGGAAAAGCTCGGCCTGAAGTCTCAAGACCTCGGTGAGTTGAGCTTCACCGACATGCGCGTCCCGGTGGCGAACCTGCTCGGCGGGGAGGGGGAGGGTTTCGCCCAGCTCACGCGCAATCTTGCCCAGGAGCGGTTGTCAATCGCGGTCAACAGCCAGGCGGCTGCGTCACGGGTGCTGGAAATGACGGTCGAGTACGTCTCGGAGCGCAAGGCGTTCGGAACGACGGTCGGCTCCTTCCAGAACACCAAGTTCGAGCTGGCGGCGTGTGCCACCGACATCGAGGCAGGACAGTCGATACTTGACCGGGCCCTCCTCGCCCATGAGTCCGGCGACCTCGGGCCTGCTGACGCTGCCAAGGTGAAACTTTTCTGCACCGAGCTCCAGGGCCGTGTCGTCGATCGCTGCCTTCAACTGTACGGCGGCTACGGTTACATGCTCGAGTACCCCATCGCCAAGGCCTACGCCGACGCGCGGGTCACTCGTATCTATGCGGGGTCTAGCGAGATCATGAAGACAATCATTGCCAAGGACCTCGGCCTCTGACCCGACCGGGTGATGCTGAAACGTGAACCGGGGGCCGCCACGATCGTGGCGGCCCCCGGTTCACACACGGGTCGTCAGCTGGTGTGGGGGACGATCTCGATCAGGGCCCCGTCCAGTTCGTCCGGATCAATCCGGATCAGTTCACCGCCGGCAGAGCCGAGGGAGTGACGGGTGAATCGGGTCCCGCGTTCCGTGAGGTCCTGCGCCTTGGCGTCGAGGTCGATCGCCGATAGCCGGATGTAGTACGGCCCGGGGCCCCAGTTGTAGAGGTAGCGGCTCTCGTCGGTGGCCCACTTGGTCGGCTCAATGAGGTCGAGAGTGCCGCTGTGGCCGAGGCTGAAGCCCATGCGGGCACGGCGGAGCCCTTCTTCGGGGAACTCCTCGATGGTCGTGGGCGACCATTCCAGGTTTTCGCTGAGCAATGCGAGGATCGCGTCCAGGTCACGGACCAGGAAGCCCCGGGCCACGACCCGGACCAGGTCAGCCGGCTGCGGGTCGCGCGGCTCAGGCGCCGGCACGTCGTACGTCGACTCAGGCAGCTGCAGTGGGCCCGCCGCCATGATCTCGATGCACAATCCGCCGTCGACATCGGGTCGGTAGCGCGGGTCTTCGGGCAGGCAACCGAGCCAGATCCGGTCGAAGGGCATCTCGGGGGTGAGGCGTGCGACCCGGAAGGGCACGCGTCGCTCGTGCAGTCGCTGCACCATGGCTTCGAGGTCCTCGGTGATCAGGACCGTGGCGTGGGTCTTGATCGGCCGGGAGACGCCCTGGAACTCCTCGAGGCTATGCAGGTAGACCGGGAACATCGGATCGCCCTCGTTCGGTGCATCGAGGTGTCCTTGGGGCTCGAGCCGGGTGGGTGCAACGGCGAGCGACTTGTGGGTGCGCAGGAAGTGCGCGACGTACGGATGCCCAGGGAACGCCTGGCGCCAGTTCGCGTGACCCTGAGCGCCGACCTTCTGGACCAGGAGATCGGCCATCCGGTCGGCGTCCTTGACCATCAGGTCGCCGCTGAGCAGCATCGTGAAGGGAGAACTCATCACAAGATCCTTCCGGTTCGGGCATCTACGAAATTGCGTCGGGTCCGGAGGCGCTCAAGGGTGGCCCCGGCGATGTCGTCCGTTGCAGTTAGTGGCCCTTCTCGTGGCCGGCCGACTCCGCCTCCGACGAGGGTGGTTTCACTCATGTGTTGCTCCCGATCGGACGCGGATCAGATTGGCTCGCAGTAGACTCATGATTCATATACTGTCATATTTGTGCAGGCCGAGTGCGTGCTTCGGAATGGTAGAGAGGCTGGGACGATGAAGATCGCGGTCATTGGTGCCGGAACGATGGGAAGCGGTATTGCGCAACTGGTCGCTACGGCGGGTCATGAAGCGGCTCTGGTCGACATCAGCGCAGAGCAATTGGAAAGCGGGACAACCGCGATCGAGAAGAGTCTCAGCCGGCTGGTGAAAAAGGGAACGTTGGGCGAGGCCCAGTCCGACGCTGTTCGCCAGCGCGTGGCGGTGAGCACCTCGGTGGCCGAGGCGGTGACCGAGGTCGATGTCGTTATCGAGTCCGTCGTCGAGGTGCTGGAGGTCAAGCAGGCGGTCTTCGTAGAGGTCGTTGCCCACGCGCCGGATGATGTGCTGCTCGGGACAAACACCAGCCAGTTGTCCATCACTGCGATCGGTTCGGCCATTCCGGAACACGCGTCGCGGCTGGTGGGGCTTCACTTCTTCAACCCGCCGGTGTTGATGCGTCTGGTCGAGGTGGTTGCAGGTCTTGAGTCGAGCGAGAAGGCCATCGAGCGAGCCATCGCGTTGGGTGAGTCCCTAGGCAAAGAGACGGTGCTCTGCCGCAAGGATAGTCCCGGATTTCTTACCTCCCGGATCTCTGCCTTGGTTCGTCTTGAGTGCTTGCGGATGTTGGAGGAAGGGGTCGCCAGTGCTGAGGACATAGACAAGGCGCTCAAGGTCGGCTTCAACTGGCCGATGGGTCCACTGGAGCTCGGCGACTTCAACGGCCTGGACACCTATCTGCACATCCTCGGCTCGCTCGAACAGACGCTGGGGGAGCGGTTCAAACCAACTGTCACGCTGCGCAACCTGGTTGCAGCGGGACGCCTCGGTCGCAAGACCGGTCAGGGCATCTACTCCTACCCGTCCTGAGGGGCGGGAGCAAGATGGGAAACCGGCGCGCGGCCCCGGCGACCTTCTCGCCATCCTCGAATGACGGAGTCTTCGATGATCAGCAACGCTAAAATTCTCATCACAGGGGCAACCGGACTGCTCGCCCGTCCCGTGGCCGAAATTCTCGCCCGCGAGAACGAGGTGTGGTGTCTCGCCCGGTTCAGCGATCCTGCGGTGCGGGCGTCCCTATCGGCCGCCGGGATCACGACGCATGTGTGGGATATGGCCGGCCCCGACCTTGGCAACCTCCCCGACGACTTCACGCATGTCCTTAGTTCAGCCGTTCATAGGGAGGTCGATGACTGCGACAAGGCCATTGAGGTCAACTGCACGGCCGCTGGCCGGCTGATGACGCACTGCCGGAACGCTCAGGCATACCTCCATGTTTCGAACAGCAGCATCTACCAGCGGGCCGCCCCCGATCACGCCCATCGTGAGACCGATCCTCTTGATGGCGCGGGTGGCTACCGGCCGGCATACACGGTCAGCAAGCTCGCGACAGAGGGAGCTGTCCGCGCCTTTGCCAACGTGCTGGGCTTGCCGACCACGATCGCACGGATGAACGTGGCGTACGGGCCTACGGGCTGGGGTGGCGTCCCGATCCAAGATCTGGCGATCATGCTGCGCGGTGAGTCGGTCAAGGTTCCGGAAGATTACGACAACTGGTGCATGCCGATCCACACCGCCGACATCGCACGCCAAGTCCCGTTGCTCTGGGAGGTGGCCAGCACGCCTGCCACGGTCGTGAACTGGGGCGGCGACGACATGGTGACCCATCGCGAGATGATGGAACACGTCTCCGCGATCACGGGAGTCCCCATCACGTTTGCTCCGGGCCCCTCGCCACGAGAGACCTACGGTTTTGACAACACCCGGCGAATCGAGCTGGTCGGTCGGTGCGAGATCTCTTGGCGAGACGGGGTCCGCGACACAGTGGCCCATTTCCACCCGGAGTTGATCGCTCCTCACACGCGGACCAACAGCTTGGCTGCTGAGCCCGTGTCACGGAGCGATCAGAGGCGCTGACCTCGCCGAGCCCTTACCCCGTCGGAGTCAGCGGCCCCGAAAGTTGCCCGGCTGTCTCTCGCTGAAGGACCGCTGGGCCTCGGCGTAGTCCTCCAAGGCCGAGACGATGCCGAAGTGCGAGGACACCATGTCGTAGTGGGTGCGCAGGTCGATGGATTCGGCGGAGCGCACCAGCCGCTTGATCATCGAGATTTGGATCGGTGGCGCGGCGGCGATCCGTCCGGCGAGGGCCATGGCTTCGTCGAGGACCGTTTCGTCGGCGTATACATGGTTGACGAGGCCGAGTCGCAGCGCCTCTTCGGCGCCGACTGCGTCGCCGGTCATCAAGAGCTCCATGGCCTTCGCGGTACCAACGAGGCGGGGGAGCAGCCACGCGCCGCCGTCGCCAGGGACCAGCCCGACCTTGATGTAACCCTCAATCAGCCGGATCGACCGGCCAGCCACCCGCATGTCACACAGGAGAGCCATGTCGAGGCCGGCGCCGACAGCGGCGCCGCGCATGGCTGCAATCACCGGCTTGTCGAGGTCGGCGAGGGCGATTGCTACTTGGTGCACTCGGTCGGTCAGCATCGACTTGCGGCCCATGGGAGTGTCATCAACTTCAGCCAGCGCAGCAAGATCGACGCCGGCGCAGAACGAGTCGCCTGCGCCGGCCACAACCACGGCACGCACGCTGTCATCCCGCGCAGCCTCGCGAAGGGCGGCCGCCCACGCGTCGACCATGTCGAGCGTAAAGGCATTCTTCTTGTCGGGCCGGTTGAGCGTTATGGTCGCGATTCTGTCGCCGGTTGCGTAGGCAAGGTCGCTCATCGGATTCCTGTCAGTAATGGCCACAAGCCGGTTGAACCCGCGTCGGTCGCAGCGCTGGCAACTGCGGCGGACCACTCCGCTTCGCTGCCCCACTCTGAGCGCCACGACCACAGTCGCGTGGTGTGGTGGTGGAGCGGGTGTTCCTCAGTCATGCCGAGTGCGGCGTGGATCTGGTGGGCGATCGCGGCGCCGGTACTCGCTGCCTGCGCACTGCGTACCTTTGCGGCCGCGACCAGTAGCGCCGTGTGCTGCTCCGAGAAGCCGTGCTGCAGGGCCGCGCGGACGGCCTGGTCGACCGCGGCCCCCGCAGCTGCGGATTCCGCTACCAAGTGCGCGAGCTGGTGCTGAACCGCCTGAAAAGCGGAGAGAGGGCGTCCGAACTGTTCGCGCTCACCGGCATAGACGAGTGTGCGGTCACGGACCCGGACTAATGCTCCCGCCGTGAGCGCGGCTCGACTGAGTGCGCCGCGAAGACGTAGTTCGTCAATGGTTCCCGCCGGGAGGGGATGGACGGCTGCTACCGGGCCATGGGCTGTGATGGTGTCGCGCGGTTCCTGGGCCAGGCTTCGCCCTTCGACGCGTTCGTGGTCCTTCGCCCCGAATACGACGAGCAATTCAGCATCGGCCACGTCGCGAGCGGTCGCGACGATGGTCGCTCCGGGCGCTGTGGGCACGCGATAGACAGTCCCACGGACTTGCCAAGCCCCGTCTTCGCGGGTCGCGACGAGATCGGATCGACCGGTCGTCACGGGACCCTCCGGTTGCACCCGGCCCGCAACCTCGAGCAACCAACCAGCCAGCAACGATGTCTCGGCGAGGGGACCGGGTGCGGCGTTCTCACCGATGACGCGGAGTACCTCGGTGGCGGCTAGCAGGCCCCCGCCGTGGCCACCGCCCGACTCGGCGAGTCCAAGCCGGGTGACTCCTACCTTGTCGAGCGCCTTCCAGACCTCGTGGGCAGTGGTCGTTGGATCGGCGAGGCGCTCTGGCGTGCACACGTTGGCGAGGACGGCTTCCGCCATCGAGGCGAGGGAATGTAAATCGTCCGCGGTCAGTTCATCCAGCCCGCTGCATTGACTGGCGTTCATACTGTCGGTGGTCATCGGACTCCCATTCCTCGCGCAATCACGCCGCGCAGGATCTCGTTCGTGCCACCGCGAATGGTGAAGCCCGGCGCATGAAGGATGGCCTGCGCCAAGATGTGGGCAAGTTGATCGTTCGACCCAAGATCGGGCTCTTCGTCGAGCACGGTTCGGGCCACGTTGACGACGTCGCCCTCGAAGGTGGTTCCAAGATCCTTCACGAGTGCTGCTTGGACCTCCATCAACTGCCCGGCCGCGAGGCCGATGGCGACGTTAAGCGACATCTCGCGAAGGGCGGTCAGCCGTGCGAGCAGTGCGCCCAGTTCAATGCGACCGCGGCCGTCGTCGCGTCGCGCAACCGAGTCGGTCAGCAGCATCAGCAAGGGGTACGTCGAAAGGAGCCGCTCCGGGCCGCTGCGTTCGTAAGCCAATTCGGAGGTGACCTGCCGCCACCCGTCGCCGATCTGGCCGAGCACCCGGCTGTCGGGCACGAAGACATCGGCGAGCACCACTTCGTTGAAGTGATGCTCGCCGCTGATCAAGTTGATCGGATTGATGGTGACGCCCGTGGACGTGAGGTCCACGATGAACTGAGAAAGCCCGGCGTGGCGATGCTTCGGGTCGAGTGGACTGGTGCGGGCGAGCACGATGAACGCATTTGCATGGTGCGCCCCGCTGGTCCAGACTTTGGTGCCGCTCAACATCCAGCCACCCTCGACCTGCGTCCCGCGAGTCCGCACGGATGCAAGGTCCGAACCGGAGTCGGGTTCGCTCATGCCGATACCGAAGTAGATTTCGCCACGGGCAATGCCGGGCAGGTAGGCGTGTCTGAGTTCCTCGTTGCCGTAGCGCAGGATCGATGGGGCGGTCTGACGATCGGCAATCCAGTGGGCGGCGACCGGTGCGCTCGCTGCCAACAGTTCCTCGGTCACGGCGAACCGCTCAATCGCGCTTCGCCCGTGGCCGCCGTACTCGACCGGAAGGGTCATGCCTAGCCAGCCGCGCTCGCCGAGTCGTCGACTGAAGGACTCGTCCCATCCAGCCAACCAGGCATCCGCTCTCGGCGCGTAGCGTCCTGCCGCCAACTCCTCAGCGAGGAAGGCGCGGACCTCCAGTCGAAGTGCGTGGGTGCGCTCGATGGCTTCCTCGAATGCGGCGGGCCGCAGGACACCGCTGGTGGCACCGCCGGTCGCGGTGCCGCTCACCGCCCCCTCCAAACAGGTGGTCGCTTCTCTGCGAAGGCGCGCGCGCCCTCTTGCGCGTCATTCGACGCTCGGACCGGCGCCGCTATTTCTTCCTGTCGGCGGTAGGCCTCGTCAAACTCGAGGGTGCGGGACTTCGCAACGATCTGCTTCGTCGCGGCTACCGCTAGGGGCGCGTTCCCCGCAATGGCGTGAGCCAGTTCGAGCGCCATGCTGCGCACCTGGTCTGAGGGCACCAGCCGGTTCACCAGACCGAGTTCGAGTGCGCGGCTCGCGGCAAGCGGTTCGCCGATAAGCAACATTTCCATCGCGACATGGTGGGGCAGCCGCTGGGAGAGTCTGATAGCACCTCCACCTGCGGCGATGAGTCCGCGCTTGACTTCGGGCAGGGCGAAGCGTGCCTCGGAACCGGACACGATCAGGTCGCAGGCGAGGGCAATCTCAAAGCCACCTCCGAGCACGTGGCCGTCGACGGCCGCCACCACCGGCTTGCGCGGGGGACGACCCACGATGCCGAGACCACCACGAGATCTTGTGATCGGCCGCTCCCCGGTCTCTGCGAAGGCCTTCAGGTCCATGCCGGAACTGAAGAATCCGCCGGCGCCGGTGAGCACGCCGGCGTGCAAAGTCGGATCGTCGTCCAGTTCGTCTAACGCCGCAGCGAGGGCATTGGCTGTGGGCAGATCGATGGCGTTGCGGCGGTGGGGTCGATTGATCGTCATGACCAACAGGCCGTCCGCGCGATCGATGAGCAGGTCGGAAACCACGGTCGTGTCACTCATGAATGCTCACGGCCCCTCGGTACAGACTCGAAGCCCCGGCGGGTGCAAGCCCTCAAGCTCGCAAAGCTTCTCGACGAGGGCTGCGCATCGGGCGTGGACGCGACGCAAGCTGTGGTTCACCTCTACGCGCATAGTTATCTCCCACAATCGGCAACAATGCATATCGACTATAACTGTTCGATCTGTCTCGGCGCTCCCCGGGTCGTTGTGCGCGCCGCCGGCTTCTGGACTGGCGCAGCGCCGCACATCGGCTCTGGTGGCACCGCGCCGGGTTCGCGCCACGGTGCCGGCCCCGAGGGAAGGGGCTGGTCGGGCTCGCCCGGGCAACTCGAAGATACAGATATAAAAGTATCTGTACAAACTGTTCTAGTTCCCGTAGATTCAGGACCGGAGCTTCTCCGAAGGTCGATGACAGACACTGAACACTGGAAGAGGGAGAGTTGATGCGCATTTCTCGTCTGAGCCAAGGGGTGGCGGTCTTCGCTGCAGGGCTCATGCTGGCCGCTTGCTCGGGGTCACAGAGTTCCAGCCCTTCAAACGCAGGTGACGATGGCGCGGTCGACCCGGCCGGAGTCCTCAAGATCGGATATACGACCTACGCGTCACAACTCGACCCGCACAAGGAGACGCCGCCGGATAGGACGTTCCTGCACGTGATCTACGACAGATTGTTCGCCTTGAACTCGGACTGGACTGTCCAGCCGATGCTCGCGGAATCGTGGGAGTTCTCCACGGACGGCCTTGAGTTGACGATCAAGTTGCGGACGGACGCCGAGTTCCATGACGGCGCACCTGTCAATGCGGAGGCGGTGAAGTTCTCCCTTGAGCGTGGCCAGACCCTGACTGGCTCGACGGTTGCCAACCTGCTCAGCAACATCTCCGAGGTCGAGGTAGTCGATGACTCGACAGTAAGCTTGACGCTGGCCGAACCGGACAGTGCGTTGCCGAACCGTCTTGCCACGATGGCTGGTGCGGTCATCAACCCGGCTATTGCTGAGACGCGCGAGATTGGCCTCGATCCCGCGGGGGCAGGGTCCGGCCCGTATGAGGTGACCGAGTTCAAGCCAAGCGAGAGTGCCACGTTCAAGTCTGTCGAGAATCACTGGCAGGAGGGTGCGGGGCAGCTGGCTGAGCTGCAGATCATCGGAATTCCCGAATCGCAGACTCGCATGGCAGCACTGCAGTCCGGCGCTGTCGACGTTATAACCATCAAGCAGGATCAGATGGTTGAGGCGCAGGCCTTGGAGGACTCCGGTAGTCATGTGTTGCGCATGTACGACTCACCTCTTCATTACGCTCTGATGCTGCGCTCTGATCGATCGGAGTTTGCGAATCCCGAGGTACGCCACGCGCTGTCCTACGCGATCGATCGCGAGGCGATCTCCGAGCAATTGCTCGACGGTGAGTGCACAGCGACGGCGCAACCTTGGCCGAAGGGAATGATTGGGCACGATGATGCTCTGGATTCCGTCTACGAGTACGACCCTGAGAAAGCCGAGCAGCTGTTGGCCGATGCTGGCCTAGCCGGTGGCTTCAAGTTCGAGGCGGTCGTCAACACCGGTCTGTCCCCTCAGCAGGAAATCGCCCAGGTGGTGCAGACCCAGTTGGCCGACGTAGGCGTGGAGATGGAGATTGCTCCCGTGCAGTCGACCGAAGCAACCGTGCAATTCCGCAACAATGATCGTGACGCCTACCTGCACGTGATCAACGGAGAGTCGGATCCGAGCCTGACGATCGCAAACAACCTGCTCGGGGTCTACAACCTCGCCAGTGGGGACGCAGCCGACAAGCTCAGGGACCTAGCTGTCAAGGGTGTGGACCCGGCCCTGGACGCGGCCGCTCGCGATGCGAACTATCGAGAGATCTCCAGCCTCTTCTCAGATGAGCAATGGTACCTGCCCATCTGTTTCCAGCCGACGATGTATCTGTTCCCTACGGATGCTGTTGGTGACGAGGACTTCTCGCTCGCATGGACGGGCATGTTCGACGCCCGGTTCCTCGCGCGTGCCACTGCGGACTGAGCCACTCCGGGCCAATCCGGGCTCGGGGAGGGGCCATCGCTTCCCTCCCCGGGTCGGGACGTCATCGCGTGCGTGCCCAGAGCTCAGCAAGGAGTTAAGTTGCCAAAGCCTCACGCTGGAAAAGTCGCGTTCATCACTGGAGGCGCACAAGGACTCGGCCGCGCTTTCGGTGCGGCGCTGGCAGGTGAAGGCGCCATCGCGGTACTTGCCGACATCGATGTGCATGCCGCGCAGGTCGCCGCAGAGCAACTCCAGGCAGAAGGGCTTAATGTCCTGGCCGTCGGGTGCGACGTCGCCGACGAGTCAAGTGTCGACGCCGCCGTCGCGAGCGCTGTGTCCCAAGCGGGGGGCATAGACATCTTGGTTAACAACGCCGGCATGCACCTCGCGCGATACAACAGGCCCTTCTCCGCGCAGCCACGCGCGGACGTAAGGGCGATGTTCGACGTAAACGTCATCGGCGCCGTCAACTGCACCCTGGCCTGCGCGACGTCGATGCGCACACGTGGCGGTGGCTCCATCGTCAACATCTCGTCGATGGGTAGCTACCCGTCTACCAGTCCCTACGGCGTGTCAAAGTTGGCCGTTCGTGGTGTCACCATCGCATTCGCACACGAGTTGGCGGATGCCGGAATCCGTTGCAATGCCATCGCTCCCGGGCTGGTGGCGACCGAGGCAGCCGTGGCAGATCTCGCTGCATCGTTCGTCGACGAGATCGTCAACGAGCGTCAGCTCATTCATCGGTTGGGGGCGGTCGACGACATTGTCAACATGCTCCTGTTCCTGTGCTCGGACGAGGCGAGCTTCATCACGGGTGAGACCTACCGGGTGAGCGGTGGCGCCACCCTTTCGATCTGACCAGCGCAAGTAGAAATCAGGTACTCCAATGGCCGTCGAACATGTCACGGATCAGGCAGTGGGTTTGGCAACGAGACAAGTCATCGACACCCACAGCCACTGGCGCCCGCCTGGCTATGTCGAGCTCATGCTTGCGGCGGCTGAACGCGATCCGGAGTTTCGCCGCCGATTCTCGCTGTCCGTGCGCTCGGCCGCCGAGGCACGTCGAAAGGCGCCCGAGGAGTCTCTCGCCGAGAAGATCGCCGATCTCGACATGGGCGGTGTCGACGTCGCGCTGATCTCGCTTCCGCCGCCCGGTGCAAACTTTGTGCATCAGCAGATCTCAGAGCGGGTCGCCAGCGAGATGAATGACGCACTGGCGGATACCGCGGCTCGCAGCAACGGTCGGATCAGGGCGCTGATTTCGCTGCCGCTCCCAGCAGTCGCGGCGTCACTC
This sequence comes from Nocardioides massiliensis, assembly GCF_030811215.1. NCBI lineage: Bacteria > Bacillati > Actinomycetota > Actinomycetes > Propionibacteriales > Nocardioidaceae > Nocardioides > Nocardioides massiliensis. The sequence continues at coordinate 542,756 of NZ_JAUSQM010000001.1, read as the reverse complement.
GCGGAACTCGACCGGTTCGGCGGTGATCCGGGTGTCGCCGGCGTGCAGCTGATCTCGAATATCGGTTCACGCGATGTCGCGCCGGACCGGAGCGAAGAGGTGCTTGCTCGGGCTGCTGAACTCGGTCTGCCGGTCGTCCTTCATCCCGCGGTGGAGTCGGGCGTCGAGACTCTTGACGATTGGATGCTCGATGCGAGTCTCTCGCCGGTGGTCACCAGTAGTTTGGCCGCGGCGCGACTGGTGCTGTCCGGAGTCCTGGATCGGGTACCTGACCTCAATGTCGTCGTTCCGCACCTGGGCGGCGTTCTTCCGTATCTCACTCAGCGGTTCGTCGACTTCGGCACTGGGTCGGCCGAACATGACCTGGTCTATTACTTGCGGCACCGACTTTTCGTGGACACATGTTCATACCATCCGCCTGCCATGCGGTGCGCCATCGCCACCCTGGGAGCGGACCGTCTCGTGTTGGGCAGCGATCACCCTTCGCGTGGTGCGGTCGGGCGAGCCGTAGCGGACGTCCGGGGACATTTCGAGACGGACCAGGAAGCTTCTGCAGTGCTCGGTGGTACGGCGGCTACCCTCTTCCGCCTTGCCGTGAGTGAGCCTCATCGCCACGGAGTGGACTATGGCTGACGACATTCAGCTGGAAGTCAACGGTGTGACGCGAATGGTTCGCGTCACACCGAATACGGTCTTGCTGCAGGTGCTCCGCAACTATCTGGGGCTGACGGGCACCAAGTTCGGTTGTGGGCTCGAACAATGCCGTGCCTGCGTGGTCCTGGTCGACGGTCGCGCGGTGCCGTCATGCTCGACCGCCGTTAACGCATTCGTCGACAAGCAGATCGTCACAGTGGAGGGACTTTCCGAAGGACCAGATCTGCATTCGGTTCAGCGAGCGTTCATTGCCGAAGGGGCGGCGCAGTGCGGCTATTGCACGCCTGGAATGATTATCGCCTCGGTTGCTCTGCTCAACGAGGTCGATCAACCGACCGAGGCCCAGATCCGTGCTGCCCTCGAGCCACACCTGTGCCGCTGTGGTTCTCATCCGCGAATCATTAGGGCCGTCCAGCGGGCTGCTCGTGACCGGGCGCAACCATGACGGAGCAACGAGCAGGGGTCACGCTGCCCACAAGCCTCGCGCGGCAGCCAAATTTGGACAATTGGGTGCGGATCGACACGGCCGACACGGTCACGATCTTCACCGGCAAAGTGGAACTCGGCCAAGGCATCCTCGCCGCCATCGCCCGGATCGCAGCGGAGGAGCTCGACGTGCGCGTTGAGCGGGTGCGCGTTGAGCCCGCCGACACCGCCCACAGCCCGGAGGAGGGGTACACCGCAGGCAGCATGTCCGTCGTCGAGAGTGGCGCAGCGGTTCGACAGGCCGCTGCGGAGGTGCGCGGGTGGCTTCTGTCCTTGGCCAGCGCGGAACTGGGCGAGTCCGTCGAGGCGCTGGACGTCCGTGACGGCACGGTCGTCAGTCAGCTGACGGGGGCCACCACCACCTACTGGGACCTGATGGGTGGCCGACGGTTAGAGCGTACGGCGGATGGTCGCTTGGCTCCGAAGGGGGCCGATGTACATCGGATCGTCGGCAGAACTGACGCTCCTCGTGCCGACCTCGTCGGTCTGGTCACGGGAGGCACCCGATTCGTGAACGATCTTAGACACGTTGGTCAGGTCTTCGGGCGAGTGGTTCGTCCGCCGAGTCCGGGCGCCAGACTCCTCGAGTGCAGCACCGAAACGGCTCGGAACCTGCCCGGCATCCTCACCGTGGTCCGCCGGGGAAGCTTCCTAGGAGTGGTTGCCGAGCAGGAGGAACAGGCAATCACGGGAGCCGAGGCGCTGCGTCGGTCTACCCGGTGGGCGGAGAGTGAGACTCTGCCAGCAGACGTTGAGACGAAAGCTTGGCTGCGCCAGCAGGAGAGCCAGGCCTTCCCCGTGGTCGACGGGATGGCACTCGACGCGCCTGTTCCCGAGGAACCATACGAGTGGACGCACGTCGCTTCGTACTCGCGGCCTTTCGTCATGCATGGCTCGATCGGCCCCGCGGCGGCGATGGCGCTGTGGGAGGACGAGCATCTAGTGGTCTGGTCCAACAGCCAGGGGATCTTCGCCTTGAGGACGGCGGTGGCGGCGGTGCTCGAAATCCCTGTGGAACGAGTTCGTGTCCGTCACGTCGTGGGTTCCGGCTGTTACGGCCACGACGGCACCGACGACGCTGCACTAGACGCGTCCCTTCTGGCCATGGCTGTGCCGGGACGGCCGGTTCTCCTGCAGTGGTCGCGTTCCGACGAACACCAGTGGGAGCCCTATGGTCCTCCGGCCCTGGTCGAGCTGGCAGCAGTGCTCGACGAGTCTGGGAAAATTGTGCGATGGAGCCACCACGCCTGGGGGACCACCCATGTCATGAGGCCCATGGTTCGTGGGGGCCCCAATCTGTTGGCTGGCTGCCATCTCGATCCGCCGACGCCCCTTGACCCGCCCCGCCCCTTCCTCGGTGCCGAGGTCGGAATTCATCGCAACGCGGACCCGATCTACAGGTTCGACGAAAAGGTGATCGTCAAGCACTTCGTGCCACAGACGCCGTTGCGTACGTCGTCAATGCGAGCGTTGGGTGCGCATGCGAATGTCTTCGCAATCGAGTCATTCATGGATGAGCTTGCTGCGGGGCTGCATGTGTCACCGATCGATTTTCGACTTCGTCATCTTGACGACCTGCGAGCTCGTGCCGTCCTGGAAGCCGCCGCGAACGCCGCCGAATGGGATGGTGAGCCAACTGCAGAGTACGGAGTGGGCTCAGGGGTTGGACTTGCGCGCTACAAGAACAGCTCAGGATATGCCGCTGTGGTAGTCCACCTGCACGTTGACGACGAGGCCGCAAAGCCCGTCGTTGACAGGGTTGTGATCGCGGCCGATTGTGGCGAGGTCGTTGATCCCAATGGGCTCATCAATCAACTCGAAGGCGGCGCCCTCCAGTCCATGAGCTGGACGATGAAGGAGTCCGTCAAGTTCGATCGCACCAGGGTGACGAGTGTCGACTGGGACTCTTATCCGATCGTACGATTTACCGACGTTCCGGCGTTCACGACCGTGCTTCTGGATCATCCTGGCAAACCCTTCTTGGGAGCCGGAGAGATTGTGTCGGGGCCGACAGCCGCCGCGATAGCAAATGCGCTGTTCGATGCGACGGGCTTCCGGGTCCGGGACATGCCGTTGAGCGCAGACCAACTGCGACGGATCGCAGAGACGGAAGACTCGAGCTGGAGAGGGGCTAGAAGAATCTCCGACACATGATACAAAAGATACTAAAAGTGCATGATCTGTGTACCATGGAGCGCAGAGTTGTTGCCGGCAGTCGCGCCGCACTGAATCTCGTCGCGAGGGCGACGGCAGAGAGGGACCGATAAATGCGCATCACCACCAGGGCTCCGTCTCTGCCTCGGGCGACAGGCGGCATGGGCCGCCTAATGCTGCGTTCGGCTGGACTCCGGGTGCTTGGAGCCATACCGCTGTTGCTGATGATTTCGATGCTGATCTTCGCCCTCATGGATCTGTCTCCCGGGGACGCCGCGGAGCGACTGGCGGGCGAGAGCGCGACGCCAGCGCAGATCGAGGCGGTTCGTGCCGAGCTCGGTCTGGACGGATCCTTGCCCACGCGCTATCTCGACTGGGTGGGCGGAGTGCTCCGTGGGGACTTCGGTACCAGTCTGGGTACGAACCAGCAGGTAACGGACATGTTGGTGACGCGGCTGCCGGTGACCTTGTCGTTGCTGGCTGTGTCGATGGTGGTCGCGATTGGCGTCGGGTTGTTAGCCGGTCTGTTGGCTGCGTTGAACCCGGGACGTTGGCCTGACCGTCTGGTGACTCTCCTGTCCTCCGTACTGCTAGCAGCGCCGCCCTTCTGGATCGGCCTCCTCCTGGTCCTGGTTTTCGCGCTGAATATGGGTGTGCTTCCCGCGGTGGGGTACGTACGGTTCTCCGAAGATCCGGGAGAGTGGCTGAGACACCTTCTCCTCCCGGCCATCGCGATGGCGGGCATTCCGGCCGCAGAGATGGCTCGCCAACTCCGTGGTTCGCTGCTGGACGTCATGGCCACCGACTACATGCTGGCCACGCGGGCGAAGGGGTTGGGCGCCTTCTCTGTGATCGGCAAGCATGGCTTGCGTAATGCTTCGATCCCCGTGGTCACCGTCCTGGGTGTTCGCATCAGCCAAGCGGTCGGCAGCACTGTGGTCGTCGAGCAGGTGTTCAACATTCATGGAATCGGTTCGTTGGCGGTGCGATCTGTGCTCCAGGGCGACATCCCGGTGCTGCTTGGCATCACCTTGCTCACAACGGTCATGGTCGTCGTCGTGAATCTATTGGTCGATCTGAGTTACCCGATCCTTAGCCCGAAGATGAGAGCAGCGGCATGAGTATTGCGAACCGTCAAAGCGTCAGCGCAGCCGAACCGGTGACGTACGAACGCCCCTCCACCTGGCGACGTCTTCGGCGTGACTGGTGGTCGATGGTGGCGCTCACCGTACTCATGGCATTGGCGCTGGTGTCGATTCTGGCGCCTTGGGTGGCGCCGTACGATCCGGCCCAGCAGGACTTGCTTCGCCGACTGGAGGGGCCGAGCGGCAGCCACTGGCTCGGCACTGACGAGTTCGGCCGTGATCAGTTGAGCCGACTCATCTACGGGTCACGTCTCTCCATCCTTGCCTCGCTGGAGGCTGTTGGTGTCGCGATGGCGCTGGGCATACCGCTGGGTCTCATTGGGGGGTACGTCCGCGGCCGCGTGGACGCGGTCCTTAGTTGGTTCAACGATGGCATGATGGCTGTGCCGACCTTGGTGCTGGCGCTGACCATCGTCGCGGCGCTCGGCCCTGGACTCAGCAACGCGATGATTGCCGTGGGTCTCACCTTGGCGCCTCGTTTCTACCGCGTCGCGCGTGCCTCGACGGCGGAGGTGCGCGAATCGCCGTTCATCGAGGCGAGCCGCTCCATCGGCTGCGGGACGCAGCGGATCATGTGGCATCACGTGCTGCCTAATGCCGCTTCGCCGATCATCGTGCAGGTCTCGGTGATGCTCGGAATGGCGATCCTGGCCGAGGCCAGCATTAGCTTCCTTGGCATTGGTGCCCGTCCGCCGGACGCGAGTTGGGGAACGTTGATCCAGACCGGATCCCGTTTCATGACGACCGCACCAACGCTCCTGATTGCCCCTGGCGTCGCGATGCTTGTGACGGTTCTCGCGCTGCAAACGTTGGGCGACGGACTACGCGATGCGCTGGGAGTGCGTCGAAACACTGGGAAGGCAGGCAAATGAGCGAACCGGAAAGCCGGCTCCTCGAGGTCGACGGCTTGAGCGTCTCGTTCGGCAAGGGCGCCGACGAGGTCACCGTGGTGAAGGACGTGAGCTTCGTGCTGCACGCTGGCGAGACGCTGGGATTGGTTGGTGAATCCGGGTCCGGGAAGTCGGTCACCTCGTTGGCCGTGATGGGCCTCGTCGGGCATCAGGGCGGCCGTGTGAGCGCCGGATCGATTCGTCTGGACGGCACGGATGTCACTGGCCTCAGCGCGCGTCAGTGGCGGAGGGTGCATGGCGAAAAGATCGGCATGGTCTTCCAGCAGCCGATTCGGAGTCTCGACCCCTCATTCACGGTCGGTGAACAGATCGCCGAATCGGTACGCCGACACCGCGGGTCCTCCAGGTCCGAAGCACGGCAGGTCGCCGTGGACATGCTGGCTCGGGTCAAGATCAGGGACCCCGAACGACGTGCATCGGAATACCCGCACACCTTCTCCGGCGGCATGGCTCAGCGGGTCATGATCGCCATGGCACTGGCGTGCTCTCCGAAGGTGCTCATCGCTGACGAACCGACGACGGCCCTGGACGTTACCGTGCAGTCCGCGATCTTGGATCTGCTGGTTGAGTTGCAGCACGATCTCGGCATCGGAATCGTGTTCATTTCGCACGACCTGGGCGTTGTGGCGGAGATCAGCGATCGAGTGGCGGTGATGTACGCAGGTGAGGTCGTCGAGACGGCAACCACGAGCGAGCTGCTGACATCTCCAAAGCATCCGTACTCGCTGAGTTTGTTGAGATCGATTCCGCGGATTGGGCAGGGGCGGCGCCTCGTGGCGATCCCGGGTCGGGTGCCGCCGATGGACAGCATGCCCGAAGGCTGCCGTTTTCATCCCCGTTGCTCGCTCGCGGTCGAGTCCGTGTGCTGCCGCGATGATGTCCCGCTGTTGGCCTTGCCCGGCGGGCGGCACTCTCGCTGCAATCGTGTCGAGGCTCTTGAGAAGGAGGTGGCTAAGCTGTGAACCTTCTGGAAGTCAAGGGACTCGTTAAGGATTTCAAAGGGCGCACGGGAATTCTCCACCGGGCAGTTGATGATGTGAGTTTCACGCTCGAAGCCGGAAAGACGCTTGCGCTTGTCGGTGAGTCAGGGGCCGGAAAGTCGACCACTGGACGGTTAATTCTTCGTCTGATCGAGCCGGATGCTGGGACCGTCGTCTTCGACGGCGTTGATGTACGGGCACTCGACCGCAAGCGGCTGACGGCGCAACGGCGGTACATGCAAATGATCTTCCAAGATCCATTCGGATGTCTGGATCCACGGATCTCTGTCGGCGAATCCATCGCGGAGCCACTCTTCGTGCACTTCAAGACGCCACGCGACGAACGGATGGAGCGTGCTGCTGAACTTCTCGAGCGCGTCGGCCTCGGAAGTTCCCACATGGCGCGTTACCCGGCCCAGCTCTCCGGCGGTCAACTGCAGCGCATCTCCATCGCGCGAGCGTTAACGTTGGAGCCCAAGCTGATCGTGTGCGACGAGCCTGTGGCTGCGCTCGACATGTCCATCCGCGCCCAAGTGCTCAACCTGCTGACCGATCTTCAAGAGGACCTGGGCCTGGCCTACCTATTCGTCACTCATGACATGTCACTCGTGCAGGTCATCGCGGACGACGTGGCCGTCATGCGCAGCGGACGACTCGTGGAGAACCGCCCGGTCGAGGAACTGTTCGCCGATCCGCAGGAGGACTACACGCGCCAGCTCCTCGCAGCTATTCCGCGCGCTGAAGCCGGCCGTCGACGCCGTCATGTCCGTTGAGGCCGCCTCAGCCCGGCAGCGGATTGGTTGACATCGCGACCCTCGAGTGGTGGCTGCGGGCCACAGGCGTCGGCGTTGGCCCGGTGACCGCCGTCGAGCTCGTGTCTGGAGGCACGCAGAACATCCTGCTGGCCTTCACTCTGGACGGTCACCGGCGGGTGCTGCGTCGGCCTCCTGTGAACAAGCGCCCGGAGAGCGACCAAGTGGCGCGGCGCGAGGCGCGGATCGTCACAGCACTCGGATCCACCGACGTGCCTCACCCACGTCTGCTTGCATCCTGCGCGGGGACTGACGTCCTCGGTGCCGCCTTCCATGTAGCCGAATATGTCGACGGATTCTCCTTGTGGGGTCCCGTGCCGGAGCCGTGGTCCAGCGACCCGTCGTGGGTGCAGATGGCCGGCCTGGACACCGTCGACGCGTTTGCGGCATTGGCTCGTGTCGACCCGGAAGCCTTCGGGCTGGGCGACTTTGTGAGACCAGGCCCATGGGCGGCGCGTCAGCCGGACCGCTGGCTGCGCCAACTCTCGTCGTACGACGAGTTGGACGGCGGAACTGATGAGGCCGAGCGCCTGCCTGGGGCTGCTGCTGCCCATGCGTGGTTGGTAGCCAACATTCCGAGCACAGAACGACTCGGTCTGCTGCACGGCGATGCTCATCTTGGCAACGTGTTAGTGCGACGAGACGGGACGGGGGTGGTGCTTGTCGACTGGGAGTTGGCCACGGTCGGGGATCCTCTGCTCGACCTGGCCCAACTCCTTGCGACCTGGCCTGTCGAAGGATCGCCCTATTTTGAGCGGGTACAAGTGGCTGGCCTGCCCGACGTCGAAGAGGTTGTGGCCCGGTGGGCCACCGCGAGCGGTCGACCGATAGATGATCTTGCGTGGTACCGGGTGCTAGCCGCCTACCGACTGGCAGTACTGCTGGAGGGCACGCATGCACGGGCGCGCGCCGGCCTGGTTCCGTTGTCTACCGGCCGCACCCTGCATCAACGCGCCTGCGGCCTGCTTGCCGCGGTGACCTACAACCCCTGGAGTGCCGATGTGGGCCTTTGAAACAGAGCCTGGCTACCAGGCCCAATTGGACTGGGCTGATGAGTTCGTCCGCACCCAGGTCGAACCACTCGACCTCACACAAGGCAGCCCGTTCGATCCTTCCAACCGGCGGGTCCGCGACTACGTCCGAGTCTTGCAGGACGAGGTTCGGGCCCAAGGGCTGTGGGCCTGCCACCTGGGGCCCGAACTCGGGGGGCAGGGATATGGGCAGATGCGGCTCGCGCTGTTGAACGAGGTGATTGGTCGCTCTGTTTGGGCTCCGCTCGTCTTTGGCTGCCAGGCACCGGACTCCGGCAACGCCGAGATCCTTGCGCGTTTTGGGACCGCAGAGCAAAAGAAGCGTTTCCTCGAGCCGCTCCTCAACGGCCAGGTCTGCTCTACCTACGCCATGACCGAACCTCACGCCGGCGCGGACCCAACCCTGTTCACGACAACGGCTGTGCGGGACGGCGATTGGTGGGTGATCAACGGAGAGAAGTGGTTCGCGACCAACGCGCGCTACGCGGCTTTCCTGATCGTGATGTGCGTGACCGACCCCGATGCAGACGCACCTCATCGGCGAATGTCAATGTTTCTCGTGCCAGCGGGAACTCCTGGCGTGGAATTGGTTCGCAGCGTCGGAGTCGGCACCGACAAGCCCGGCGAGGGGACGCACGGCTACCTGCGTTTCCATGACGTGCGGGTTGCCTCCGACGCGATGCTGGGTGAGCAGGGCGCCGCTTTTGCCGTCGCCCAGACGCGGCTCGGTGGCGGCCGCATCCATCACGCCATGCGTACCATCAGCCAGGTCCGTGCCGCCCTCGACGCGATGTGCGAACGGGCGGTAGCACGGACCACGCGCGGTGGGTCGCTCGCCGATCTCGGCGTGGTGCAGCAGCAGGTGGCCGACAGTTGGACCGAGATCGAGCAGTTTCGACTGTTGGTGCTGCGCACGGCCTGGTTGATCGACAAACACCAAGACTATCGAAAGGTTCGCGGCGACATCGCCGCCGTGAAGGCCCTGATGCCCGGTGTGTTCAGCAGGGTTGTGCAGCGAGCGATGCACCTTCATGGTGCGCTTGGGGTGTCCGAGGAGATGCCTTTCGTGGAGTGGATGGGACGCGCGGAGGTGCTGGGGATTGCCGACGGGCCGACGGAGGTGCACCAGCAGACGCTCGCCCGGGTGTTGCTGAGGAGCTATGAAGCGCCTGAGGGAATCTGGCCGTCTGCCCACATTCCGACGCGCCGTGAGGCTGCGCTGACAGCGCTTGAGGGCCTGTTGGATCCAGAGGTAACGGGAGCATGAGCATCAGACCATTGGTAGGCAAGGTCGCGCTCGTCACTGGCGGCACCCGGGGGCTCGGTCGGCAGATCGCCGCGGGCCTCGCCACCCGGGGAGCGACGGTCATCGTTGCCGGCCGCGACGGAGACCGCTCGGTCGAGGCTGCGGCCGCCGTAGCCCGCGAGACGGGTGGCGCCGCGTTCGGAATGGCGTGCCACGTCGGTCGATGGGTGGAGTGTGACGCCTTAGTCGAGAGGGTCATCGCTGATCACAGGCGCTTGGACATCCTGGTCAACAACGCGGGCATGTCACCGCTCTACGACAGCCTTGAGGCGGTCACTGAGGAGTACTTCGACAAGGTGATTGCCGTCAACCTCAAGGGCCCGTTCCGGTTGAGCGTCAATGCCTCGAATGCCATGGTTGAGGGCGGCGCGATCGTCAACATCAGCAGCATCGCCGCTGTCCGCCCTTATGCCCACCAAATCCCGTACGCGCTCGCCAAAGCCGGGCTGAACACGCTCACAGTCGCGATGGCCCACGCCTGCGGTCCTAAGGTCCGGGTTAACGCGGTGATGGCCGGGCCGTTCCTGACCGATGCCAGTGCTGGGTGGGACATGGGCGCGTTCAGCGAGCGAGCGGAACGCGAGATCCCTTTGCGCCGTGCCGGGGCACCCGAGGAGATCGTCGGTGCGGTGGCCTACCTGGTCGGTCCCGACAGTGGTTACACGACGGGTGCTGTACTCAAGGTCGATGGGGGGGAGGCGTGGTCGCCCTCATGAGCGCGCATCTCAGTCTCCCCCTCACGCCACAGCTGGCTGAGCGCGGCGCCACTACCTGGATCCGATCCGCATGCCGTCTCGGTCTGAGGGACGGCCGCTTCCTCAGCGAGGACGATGTCTTGGCGGCGAAGATCGACGGACTCGGCGTCCTGCACGATGTCGCGACCGCGGACGGACGGCTGGGTTGATGATGGGAGCAGGATCGATGGGAGCAGGATCGATGGGCGCAGGACTGATGCGGGCGGCGGTGGTAAGACGACGTGGGGGGCCGGAGGTCATCACGATCGAGGAAATTCCGGCACCAAAGCTCAAGTCCGGCGCCGTCCGGGTAGCGGTGGCTGCGGCGGCGCTCAACTTCCCTGATCTATTGATCATGGCGGGCACTTACCAAGCGACGGTAGAACTGCCCTACGTGCCCGGCTGTGAGTTTTCCGGTCGAGTGCTCGACGTCGCCGACGACGTCACCACTATTGCCGTAGGGGACGTGGTGTTCGGCCTGGCCACCCATGGGGCGCTCGCCGACCAGATCGTGATCGACGCCTGCCGAGTGACCGCCGTGCCGAACGACGGTGTGGAACCGCGATCGCTGGCGGCCTACAGCGTCACCTACACGACGTCGTATCATGCGCTGCGCACTTTCGCCGACCTGAAACCTGGGGAGTGGCTCGCGGTGCTGGGGAGCGCGGGGGGTGTGGGCCTGGCTGCTGTGGACATCGCTCGAGCACTCGGGGCACGGCCGATCGCAATTGCCCGCGGGCAAGACCGGTTGGCACAGTGCATGGACGCAGGAGCCGAGGCAACTATCGACTACTCCAGCGAGGACGTGAAGGTCCGATTGAAGGAGATCACGGGTGCCGGCGTCGACGTCGTCATTGATCCGGTCGGCGGCCCCAGCGCGGAGCAGGCCTTGCGCGCGATGCGATGGGGTGGGCGGTACGTCGTCGTCGGCTTCGCCTCCGGAGACATCCCGCGGATCCCGCTCAATCTTGTACTGCTCAAGGGCGTGCACCTGATGGGTTTCGAGAATCGTACGGTGCTGCAGCACCTGCCGGACACGGCCCCTGCGCATCGCCGCGAGATTCTCGAGCGCTATCTGGCAGGAGAGGTGCGACCGCGCATCGGCTCTGTGCATACGCTGGACGACGTTGCCGCAGGACTGGAATCTATTGCTGCGCGCCGGATCGTCGGAAAGGTGGTTGTCGATGTGGATCTGTCTGTGCTATCGCCCTGATGCTTCGGGACGTGGGTCAGAAACTCAGCCAGCGGGGTTCGCGTAACTCGAAGAACGCAGCGACTCCCTCCCGCATGTTGGGAGAGTCGAGGACAGCGGCCCTTGCTTGTGCGGTGACTTCCCAGCCTCGCCGCTCGGCTTCCGCGAGACTCGCCCGTTGTGCGTGCAGCGTTGCGGACACTGACGTTGGCGACGACTGACAGATGAGGTCGGCGATCTCGAGAGCTGTCGTACATGCCCTGCCGTCCGGGGTAACTCGGTTGACGAAGCCGAGTTCATGAGCTCTTGCCGCCGTCAGGTGCGCACCCGTGATCAGCATCTCCGTGGCCACATTCGCCGGGAGCCGTTGCGCCGCACGGAAAAGCGCACCGCTCGTCGCGACCACACCTCGTCGGCTCTCGGGCAATGAGAACTGCGTGCTCGTCCCCGCCACCACGAGGTCACAGGCCAACGCGATCTCGAAGCCGCCGCCCACCGCCTTGCCTTCGACGGCGGCGATCAGCGGGGTCGATCGATCGCGTCGGATCACGCCATACTCACCGCCTCGCGGCTGCGGCTGCGGCGGGGTGGCCAGATCTGTGCCGGCAGAGAAGACGGAACCATCGCCGGTGATCACGCCCGCCCATAGATCGGGATCGTCATCGAGTCGGTCCAGCGCCGCTTCGATCCCCTCGGCGAGGTCGGCGTTGATCGCGTTGCGCTTGTCGGGACGCTTGAGGGTGACGAGGAGGACGTGGCCGCGAACCTCCTGGGTGACGTTCATCCGCGGTCAAGCCGGCTGGTTGACTGGCAGCGACACGTGCCGACTTGGTGCAACTCGATCATATTGCCGGTGGGGTCGTAGGTGAAGAGTTGCAGGTCTTCGTTGCGCCCGACCCTCCAATAGGTCTGACTGAGGCGTTCCAGCTCTGCACGTGCCTCTGCGATATCCGGGACGCCGAATGCGACGTGCTGGACGAAAGGATCCCGGTCAGACGTCCGGGCATATTCTGAGGTCCCCTCGACGGAGAACAGGTGAACTTGCGCCGTGTCAACGTCCATCCAGAACAGGGGGATCCCGGGAATCTCGCGGGCCCCGGGATCCGGGTGAATGCCGAGCACCTCGCTGAAGAACGACTCCGTTGCGTCCTCGGTGCCGGGCCGGATCCGCAACGCAACGTGGTGGAGCTCGAGTCCTTGGAGTGCCATGGGGTCCCTTTCGTTGTGCTCGGGTGATGGTGAGTAGTGCTGTCAGGTTGTGAGCAGTAGGCAGCCGCCGTGCGGTCCGCCTCCTGCGGCGGCCAACGCCACCTCGGCGCCCTGAACCTGCCGGGCGCCCGCCTCGCCTCGTAGTTGCGCGCAGGCCTCGTAGAGATGACCCCAGCCGTGGAGGCGACCCGCTGAGAGCTGGCCACCGCTGGTGTTGAGGGGGAGTTGGCCGTCCACCGCGATGTTCTTGCCACCCTCCACGAACGCTGGTGCTTCGCCGTACTCACAAAAGCCCAGCGACTCCAGCCACACGATCGTGAGGAAAGTGAACCCGTCGTAGAGTTGGGCCGTGTCCACGTCAGCTGGCTTGAGGTCGGTCCGGTTCCACAGGTGGCGGGCCGCGTCCTGAGCTGCCATCTGATGCGGGTGGCGCCACTGGTCCCACTCGGGCCGGTTCGATATCGCCGACCCGATGGCTTCGATCCGGATCGAAGTGGGTGCGTCAGCCGCGGTCTCGGCGGCCGAAACCACGAGCGCCACGGAGCCATCGGCAGGCAGGTCGCAGTCGAGGAGGCAGAAAGGATCGCTGATCATCCGGGCGGACAGATAGTCATCGATGGTGATGTGATCCCGGAGGATGGCCGCCGGGTTGTCGGCGGCGTAGCGCCGCTGGCTCACTGAGAGCCAGCCCACCTGATCGCGACGAGCACCGGTCTCCATGGCGTAGCGGCGGTAGTTCATGGCCAACCAGTTGGCGGCGGACAGCGCTCCAAATGGCCGGAGCCAATGCAGATAGCCGGTGACACCTCCGGCGTCACCTCCGTCGGTGCGCAGCCGCCGCCCGACTCCCTGGGCAGTCGATTCCTCGGTGGTTCGGTAAACCAGTACGTGGCGGGCTAAGCCCGTGGAGACAGCCATAGCGGCAGCCATCACGGGCGTGAACTGAGCCGGCCCCTCCTGGCAGGCCAGATGCCATTTTAGGTCCAGGTCGAGGGCGCTCTTGGTCCTCCACGGGCTTGGGCCGTTGAACCCAGGAGCCGCAGCATACTCCCCGGGCCACGCGACGAGCCCGTCGATGTCGGCCATCTTCAGGCCGGCGTCGGCCACTGCGGTGCGGGCGGCTTGCACAGTGAGATCGAGACCTGACCGCCCGAGATGGCGGCCAATATCAGAGCGGCCGATGCCGGTGATCACGGCGTCATGCTCAAACTTACTACTCATCGATTCTCACCGCCTTTCAATGGCTCAAAGAAGGGCAGGTAGATGTCGCCATGCTGTTCGAAGACCACGGTGACCCGCTGACCGATGTGGACCTCTTCGGGCTCACAGTTGACGACACGGGTTGTCAGCTGCAGGCCCTCCTGCTCGTCGAGTTCGACGATCGCTACGACGTACGGCGGAGGCAGACTCGGCAGGAAAGGCTGGCGGTTGATCGTGAAACTGAAGACTGTTCCCCGGCCACTGACGGCCATGGGGACGGGGACGTACTCGCCGGCGGGGCCACAGTCGGGACGTGGCGGATGAATCCAGGTGTGAGTCTCCGGGCACTGCTGGATCCGTAGCACGGCGTCAGCTCCCGACGTCCAGAAGAAGTCCGACTCGGGGGTGAGCCGAGGCAGGGGGGGCGTGGGTGTCGCGGCAGCTGAGGGGGATGCTGTGGTCATTCGTCACCTCTATCAGTTGTTGACGCGGAACAACCATTGCATCGTATGATACAAGTATAACATTATATGTGCGATATGCATGAGACTGAAACTGCGACCGCGCTCAACGACCGGAGGACATAGATGACGACGAACGTGCTGGATGGTGTACGCATCGTTGAAGTAGCGATGTGGACCTTCGTTCCCACGGCGGGCGCGGTGCTCGCCGAATGGGGCGCAGACGTTGTCAAGATCGAGCACCCGGTCACCGGTGACGCGCAACGCGGCCTGATCAATTCGAAGTTTCTTCCCCAGGAGGCCGGCGGGGTCAACTACATGATGGAGGTCCCCAACCGCGGCAAGCGGAGCTTCGGCCTCGACCTCGCCAGCGACGAGGGCAAGGAGCTGCTTTACGAGCTCTGCAAGACCGCAGACGTTTTCCTCACGAACTTCTTGCCCGACGCCCGTCAGAAACTCGGCATCGAGCTCGAGGACATCCGTAAGCACAATCCCAAAATTATCTACGCGCGCGGTCACGGCGCAGGCGTGCGGGGGCCGGACGCGCACCGGGGTGGCTTCGACTCCTCGTCGTACTGGGCTCGCGGCGGGATCGGCTACACGGTGAGCCCGCCCGGGGAGTATCCCGTGCGGATGCGCTCGGCCTTCGGGGATGTGATGGGAGGGTTGACGATCGCGGGCGGGCTCGCCGCCGCGCTCTTTCGTCGCGAGCGCACTGGCGAGCCGTCGGTCGTCGATGTGTCGTTGCTCAACCTCGCGATGTGGAACATCTCGGTCGACATGGCCTCGGCTGGCCTGTTTCCCGACAAGGACGTCTATCGCTACGACCCCGAAGCGATGATCAACCCGACGGTGGGCATGTATGCCACCAAGGACGGTCGGCACCTCAACCTCACTATGCTCCAGTCTGATCGGTACTGGACTGAGCTCGTGACCGCGATGGGCAGGCCCGACTTGATCGCAGATCCGCGGTTCGAAAGCCACGAACTTCGGGAGAAAAACGCTCTTGAGTGCACCCAAGAACTCAAGGATGTGTTCTTGTCGAAGACGGTCGACGAGTGGCGCGAGGTTCTCGCCGACATCGAGGGAGTCTGGTCGCCACTGCAGACGCCGCAGGAAGTCCACGTGGACCCGCAGGCTATCGCGAATGGTTACCTGCCTGTCCTCGACACAGCTAGTGGCGGCAAACTTGCAGTTGTTGCCAACCCGGTGCAGTTCGACGAGGAGCCTGCCTCTCCGGTCGCTGCGCCAGAGTTGGGTCAACACACTGAAGAGATTCTGCTCGGGATGGGTCGCGACTGGGGCCAGATCATTGAACTGAAGGATCGCGGTGTCATCACCTGATCGGGGGCAGCGGATCACGCGGCGAGTGGATCCCGCTGGTGACGCTACGCTCGAAAGGATCTACGAACAGGTCGCTCGGGAAGCAGGCGGGGTTCCCCGCCTGTACCAGGCGCTGGCAGCGGCGCCGCCCCTGCTTCAGGGCTGGATCGACTTCGCGTGGGCACTGCGCGCTGACGCGAAGGCTCCTCGTGGGTTGCGGGAGCTGGCGATCCTGCGCTGCGCGCAACTAGGCGGCAGCGACTACGTGTGGCGCAGCCATGTGCGCCTCGCCACCAGTGCCGGCGTCACCGACGAGCAGCTGGATGCTCTCGCGAGCGGTGACCCTGGAGTGTTCAGTTCGCTCGAGCGCGCGGTTCTACGCATTGTCGATGAGTTGGTCGGCGGCGTCGTGGCGGACGCGACCTGGCAGGCGCTCTCAGCCGAGCTGGGCGAGGAAATGATGGTCGAAATGGTGCTCACCATCAGCTGGTATGCCCATGTGACCCGCGTCGTCAGCGCCCTGGGTGTCCCACTCGAGGCACACCACGGCAAAGTCGCGCGGGTGCCGGGGATTCCCCCGCGGGGTGACTAGGTGCGCGGTCCTGGTGACCGCTGGGAGCTCGGGCGTTTCGGTCGACTCGCTGCTGGCGGACCGGCTCGGGTGATACGTTGTAAACAATATATGTCTGAAGTGATCGGAGTGCCGGTGATGTCCGAACCGAAGACCACGGCGTTGATGCATGTCGCGCCCCTTCGAGATCTGCCCGATGGAACGTCCTACTTGCGCGTCGATGAAGTCGGGGGTGGGACAATGTGGATTCAGAATCCCGCCGGTGCGAGCGGGGAGTTCGATGTACCGGTAGCGCTCGACAGGATTGCGGCCGAGCGTGCCCTGGATGCGGTGGGTCGCCCGATTGCTGTGATCATCCGGCGCCTGCGCCATTCCTTTGACTGCGCGGTCCTCGGCGCGTCACTCGCTGGCCCCCGTCGGGTGGCGATCTCGCTCGGTGGTGCCCTGGAACTGTCCCGTCGCGGCGTTCACTGCGTGTTGCGCTGTGAGGCCACGACGCTTGCCGAAGCGAGTTGAGGCGAATGCCCGCGATCCGACCTTTGTCGCTGGACGAGATGCCTGCCGAACTCGGTGCCGAGATCAATGGACGACTTGCTGCGCGCACGCTGAGCAGTACGCTGCCCGTCCAGATCTGGGCGCGACGGCCCGAGGCCGCAACGGCCTGGGTCCGCCTGTTGGCCACCCTGAACGAGGGGGCGATCCTGGACGAGCGACTGCGCGAACTGGTGCGTCTGCGTATCGCATCCTTTACTCAATGCCGAACCTGTCAGATCGGACGCAAGAGCGACACTGTCAGTGAACAGGACATCGCCTGCCTCTCGTCCGATGACGAGTCGTTCACCCCGCGCGAGCAGGTAGCGCTGCGCTACGCAGACAACTTCAGTGCAGACTGGTTCGCCGTCGACGACGCGACCTACCGGGAGCTCGCTGAGCACTTCACGGTCGAGGAGATCGTGGAACTGCAAATGTTCAGCGCGATGATGCTTGCCGGCGGGCGTCTGGCGCTAGTCCAGCGTGCGTGGGTCGACGACGAGGTTGAGCCGGTCCTCGGGGTCTGAGGATCCAGCCGCTCGGTATCAGCTCATCCGCAATGGACCCTGATCGATGGTCACCGCGGCGACCCCGAGGTCCAGGCCGAGTGCCTCAGCCGCCGCCCGCACAGCGCCGAAGTCTTTGGCGAGGTACGGCGTGACGCGCTCGAACATAGCGTCCGGCGAGCCATAGGTTTGCATACGGGTGATGAACTCGCTCGCTCCGCTGCTTGCGCTCACCGTCTGGAGGAGCAGGGACCGGTCCAAGCCTAGGTCATGTCCGAGTCGGAGCGCATCTGCTGCCAGCTGTGCGTGCGCCGCAAAGAGGAGGTTGTTCACCAACTTCGTCTTCAGGGCCGATCCGCGCGCACCAGTGCGGATGATGGTAGAGGCATAGCACTCAAGGTGGGGGATGAGGCGTTCTGCTGCCGTGTCATTGCCGCCGAGCATGATGGTCAGCTGTGCTGCTCGTACGTCGTTAGCGGTACCGCTGAAGCTGGCGTCGACGACGTCGATACCTCCGAGAGCACCCGCGTCGGCAATGTCGTCGAGGGTCTGCGGCAAGCCGGTGGTGTGGCTCGCGAGCAGCGTTCCAGGTCGCATGTGGGCTAGCGCACCCTCGGGGCTGAGGGCGACCGACCGAAGTTGTGCGTCGTCGTACACGCATACGATGGCGATGTCTGCTGGACGCACCGTCTCGGCGATGGAGTCGGTGACGGTCGCACCGAGGGCGGCGTAGGTATCGTGCACTTCGGAACGTCGAGCGAGCAGTCGAACCGGGCGGCCGGCCGCCAGAAGCCGTTCGACCATCGGGCCGCCGATCTGGCCGGCACCGATGAATCCGATGGTCACGGTGCTTCCCGGCCAGCCTCGAACTGGTCACCGAAGAACTGCTTCTCGTTGAACGCGCTGTCGCGGGCCTCCCTGTGTCGTTTGAAGGCAGCTTCAAGCGCCGCGACTCGCTCCTGAGAGATGGTGGTGTCGTCGCCACTCCTCTCGGCCGCGCTGAGCCGGCTCTTCTCGAGCAAGATCTCCTCCCGGAGGCGGTCCTCGGCGACGCCATAAGTGAGGAGATCGTGATCCTCTTCCTCCTCGGAAGGGGGGCCTTGCGGAACAGCGCTGTTGCTCGGTGTCGTCATTGCCGACCTCGATCTCTCCCCAAGGGTTCCCCTCGGCTAGCACATTAGATACAGTAGATGTTCTATTCATACATCACGGAGGGTGGACGTGCCACTACAGGACTACATGAAAATCGTGTCGGTTGACGATCACGTCATCGAGCACCCGCGGGTATGGCAGGACCGCCTTCCGGCGAAGTATCAGGCTTCCGGCCCGCAGATCATCACCACCGCAGAGGGGAACCACACCTGGAAATATGAAGGCCAGTTGTTCCCCTACATCGGGGTCAACGCGGTCGCGGGCAGGGAGCCGAAAGACTTCGGTATGGAGCCGGTCCGCTACCAGGACATGATCCCTGGTTGCTACGAGCCGGACGCGCGCGTCAAGGACATGGACCTCGACGGAGTCCATGCCGCCCTCTGTTTCCCGTCGTTCCCGGGCTTCGGCGGCGGCGTATTTCACCGTGCCAAGGACAAGGAGCTCGCCGAGCTGTGCATCAAGGCGTGGAACGACTGGCACATTGACGAGTGGTGTGGTGCCCACCCGGACCGGTTGATTCCGCTCGGGATCCTGCCAGTCTGGGATATCGACGCGACGGTCAAGGAGGTGGAGCGGCTGGCGGACAAGGGCTGCCGCACGATCAGCTTCCCCGACAATCCAATCCCGCTCGGGCTGCCGGGGTTCCACGACGACTACTGGGGTCCGCTCTGGGACGTCTGCGAAGAGACCGACATGCCGGTCAGTCTCCACTTCGGCTCTGGTGGCTTCGTGCCAGGTTTTCCGTTCAGTACCGCGACCGGCACGACTGGGCGGTCTGCGGAGGCGGCCAAGACGACTGAGGTGCCGTACGCCGTCGCTATCACCCTCTTCTCCAGCAACCTCATGTGGTCGTCGGTGGAGTTGCTCTTCTCCGGCCAGTTGCAGAAGCATCCCAAGTTGCAATTTATCCTCGCCGAGGGTGGCATCGGCTGGTTGCCGTACGTCCTCGAGCGCGCGGACTACACGTGGGAGCGGCACCGTTGGTACCAGGACATCGACCGCAATACCCGCCCCTCGGACCTCTTCTACGAGCACTTCTGGGGCTGCTTTATCGATGACGTCCACGGCATAAAGAACCTTGGGGACAAGCCGGGCGAGATCCGCGCGGACCGTGTGATGCTCGAAATCGACTATCCGCACTCGGATTCCAACTGGCCCAACAGCCGCAAGCGTGCGGCCGAGACACTGGTAGACCTGCCCGACGAGGACTGCCACAAGATCACTGAACTCAACGCGCGGAAGATCCTGCGGTTCGACGCTTGAGCAATGCGGCGGCATCCTCGTCGCCCGTCGGGGCACATCGCCTCCTGATCCTTACTTTGATGATGCTGGCTGCGGTCAGTCCGCTGGTCAGCAGCCTCGGTGCTCCTTTGGTGCCGCAGATAGCGGATCTCTTCGAGGTCTCGCTGTCTGCGGCCCAGTGGACGCTCACCGGGCCGCTCCTCTTCGGCGCGGTCAGTGCTCCCTTGATCGGTCGCATCGGTGAGGGGCCAGCACGCCGCGGAATCATCATCGCCGTACTTGTGGTCGTGCTGGCCGGCACAATCCTTGCGACTGTGCCGCTCGGCTTCGGAGCATTCCTGGTCGGGCGGATCGCTCAAGGCGCGGGATTCGGCTTGCTGCCGATGGCCATGGCTATCGCGCGCGATGTGCTTCCTTGGGATCGTCGTGATGCGACGATCGCTTCGATCTCGATCTCTGCGACAGTGGCGGCGGGTGTCGGATTCCCGCTGTCCACGACGCTGGCTTCGATCAGTGGCGTGCACGGTGCCCACCTCTTTGGCGTGTTGGCAGTTGCCGCCATCGTCGTGCTCGCGGCACGAACCATCCCGACCCACCACGGGCCCCGTCGTTCCGTCGATATGTGCGAAGCGTTGTTGTTAGGCTTGGGGTCAACCGCCGTACTACTTGCCGTGACGCAGGGAAACAGTTGGAACTGGACCTCGCTCGAGGTCTTGGTGTCCAGTACCGGCGGTCTGGTGCTGTTGCTTGCCTGGGGCTGGCGATCACTGCGGTTGCCGGCTCCGATGATCGACTTGCGGCTCGCGCGGACGCGGTCTGTGCTGGGCGCTCACATGACCGCGTTGCTTGCCGGCGCCTCGATGTATGCAGTTCTCGTGGTCGCGACAATCGCCGTCCAAGCGAGCACCGACACCGGTGGCCTAGGGCTCGACGTTTTTGTCTCGGGTTTGTTGATGCTGCCCTACTCGCTTGCCGGGTGGGTCGGAGGAGTGCTCGCGGCACGCTCTGGTTGGCCAGCCGAGCGAATTTTACCGATTGGGTGCGCCTGGTTCACTGTGGCCACGCTCACCCTCGGGGTCGCTTCGGGCTCGGTGTGGGGAGTGGCAGTGGCGATGGCCGCTGCGGGGCTTGGTGGTGGATGCGCCTTTGCTGCGCTCCCGGTCGTTGTCGTGAACCACGTGCCAGGCACGGCCACAGCCAGTGTGCTGAGCGCCAACCACGTGGTCCGGGCGCTCGGTTTTGCGATCGGGAGTGCTATGGCCGTCGTCCTGATTGAGTTGTTCTCCCCGGGGTCTGCTGCAATGTCGGCGGATGGTGTGAAGACCGCCGCACTGGTCATGGCCGCCTGCGGGCTCGTCGGCGTGGTCGTTTCCGGACTGATGCTGCGACCGCACCCACCCGGATCGCGGCCCCATGCTGCCTGACCCGGGTGCCGGGAAGGGTCTGGACACACCAGCGGCACGCTCATGCGCACCCACGGCCCCCGCCCTGTGCGTCAGGCTCCGTAAGTGTCAATCGTCGACTCAGCGTCTGTGGGTGAACTGGCCCTGCACCATGGTTGCGACCACGCGCCCCGCTTGCGGGTCGGCGAGCACCGTTGCAAGAGGCGCATCGAGCAGGCACAGATCCGCGGACGCGCCGGGTGTCACCGTCCGGACCGCCCCGCCCGGGTCGTGGGAGGCGGTAAGGTAGCCGCGCAACGCCAGAGCGGCTGGCACCCGCTCGTCCGGGGACAGCCTGGTTCCACCGGACGTGGTCCGGGTCGTCGCCGCGCGAATGACCGTCCAGGGATCAAGCGGACCGTAGGGATGGTCGCTGCTCGCCACCACAGGGATTCCCTCGGCCAGTAACGACGCAAAGGGATAGAGCCAGGACAGCTCGGGCTCGGCGATCTCTTGGAGGTACTCGTCGCCGCGCGCATATACGAATCCCGGCTGGGTCACTACCGCGACGCCGAGCGTCCGCAGGTCGGAGCGCATCGACGGCGGGACCACGGAGGCGTGCTCGATGCGGTCCTGTGGGTGTGAGCCGAGTTTGGCCAGGGTGGCCAGAGTGAGTGCCAGGCTCTCGGCACCGACACAGTGCACCGCGACACCACGGTTCGCCGACCGGGCGGCTCTTACGAGCTCACTGAGAGCGTCGGCGGACGGGAGGTCGTGATCTCGTAGATGCAGCTTGACAGGGCCTGAGCGCAGGGGCGGAGGGGGACCAAGCGATCCGAGCACCGTGAGGTGGGCCGGAAGGACTCTGGCGGTGACCGTCCCGCGCAAATAGGCCACGGCGCTGTCGCTAAGGTCGGGGGTTGCGTCGGTGATGCCCGTGATGCCGTACGAAGCGAGGCTCCGGCCCAGGAAGGCTAGGTCGGGCCACGCAGCATCGGGCAGGCGTTTGCGCAATCGGCTGTCGTAGCGCCAAAGGCGTCCGTCGGCGCGTCCGTGTTCGTCGCGGCTCACATCGGGGTCGGCATCGTTCGCGACACCGGTCGCCGCCAGCGCGGCCGAGTTGAGGATCCACAATGCGCCACCGCGGTGCTGAACGCGGACAAGGCGGTCCGGGCAGATCCGGTCGAGGAGATCGCGATCGAGCGGACCAGCGACACTCTCGTGGTAGCCGACGCCACGCACCCAAGTGCCGGGCGGACCGGCTGCGCGCAACGCTGCTCCGAGCTCCTCGGCGTCGGCTACTGCGTTTGGCCCACAGCCGACTGAGCTGTGGGCCGCAGCAGCCGCGAGAAGATGCAAGTGGTGGTCGTGCAGGCCGGGAAGTAGGGCTCCACCGCTGCCTTCGAGGACGGTCACCCCCCGCGACCGAGGTACCGTGCGGACAGGCCCCAGGGCGACAACTCGATCGCCACGCACCTGCACATTGACCCGGCGTCCGTCGACCTCGACGTCGCGCAGCACGATCATTGCATCCACCTGTCGCTGTCGGCGCCCAGGGGGCGCGCGGTGCCTCCTGGCACACGCCCACGCGGTGCCCGGATGGCATGCAGGCCGCTCTTCGATTCGACCCACCATCTGCCGTTGCGCTCGATGAACGTGTGGTCGGCCACCGGTCCGCTCACGCTGCGACACACAGCATCCATGGAAACATCGATCATGCGAGCCTGGGCGGCAAGCAGCAGCTTCGCTGCAGCAGCAGCTGATGCGAGGCCCGTCAGCGAGTCGGCAAGTGCGTCGCCGACTGGAAGCAGATCAGGACCGTCGATCCGCGCCAACCCGGAATGGACTGCTACGTCATCGCCATACCCCACAGCCACGGCATTGCGGCCTTGAGCCGTGATTGAGAGCCATGAAGTGCCCTCAGCCACGAGTTCAGCGGCGACCAAGCCGGCACGCGCAAGTCCGGCTGGGCGGGAGGATTCCAATATCAGGTCGGCGCGGCTGGCTACCTCTCGCAGGTTGGCACGATCGCGCGGTTCACTCAGGTCGACCGCCACGCTGTCGTGGCCATAGTGCAGGAGATCGAAGAAGTCACCGGGGCCATTGCGCGCGCCGTCGGGTCGGTGGACCGCTTCGACCTTGACCACCTGGCACCCGATGAGTCCGAGCAGGTGAGCGCACAGCGGGCCGGCCCATAGGGCAGTGAAGTCAAGAACCAGCGGCCGTTCGACGACGGTCCGAGCGCCACCAGGTAGCCCGACCAGCACGGCCGGCCGTTCGGGCGAGGAGGCAGCCGCGGCGCGGCCGCGGTGGCGTAGCGAATGGGGCAGTCCCAGGAGGCGAAGTCGTTCTCCGGCCTCTGTGGTTGACTGCTGCCTGGCCCAGCGGGCGACCCAAGGCCACGCTGCCGTAGCTGTATCGGGTGGCGGAAAATCATCAGCGAGAAGTGCGGGGACGAGTTCACGATCGGAGGCTCGTCCCAAGGAGATGCCCACCCATCCGTCCCGTGTCACGAACGTGCGAAACCCACCACCGCACGACGACGGCCCGGACCGGGTCAGGCCCAGGAGCGCGGCGCGTTCGCCGAGCAGTGCTGCGTCCGGAAGGTCAGGGCCCGAATGGCCACGCTTCGCGCCGGCCAGACGTATCAAGTCGATCCATCGCTGTGCGGCGCCGGCTGGATCGCCCGGTGCCATGAGTGGAGGGCCGGCCGGCCGCCCGCTGATCGCCATGGCGCCGCTGGCAGCCCAAGCGGCAACCGGATCGTGCGAGGCAAAGACCAGGGCGGCCGGTGAACCGTCAAACGACGGCATCGACCAACCCCCAATTCAAGGCTGTTGCGGCGTCAATCTTGGCACCGGTCAGCGCGAGATACGCGGTCCGCCACCGACCGATGCGCGCTGGGATGCTCACCGTGCCCCCTGCTCCGGGTACCAGCCCCAGGCCGAGCTCGGGCAGGGCGAATGATGCGTCGGAGGAGGCCTCGATGTGAACTGCGAACGCCGGTATCTCGATGCCGGCACCGATGCATGCGCCGTGTACGCGGAACCTGGCTTTGTCGCGCAGCTCATGCACCGCGAGTCCCGCATGCCCGACCATCCGCACATGGTGCGCGGTCACGGGATCCGGGGTGGTGCCGAACTCGTCGAGATCTCCGCCGCTGCAGAAAGCAGGACCGGCGCCGTCAATGAGCACATCGGTCACAGAGGCATCGATGCGAGCGATCGCCAGTCCGTCCAACAGTGCGTTGCGCAACGACCGCCCAAAAGCATTGCGCCGTTCGGGCCGATTCAAGCGCAGGTGAAGCCGTGTGCCGTCTCGGCTCATGAGAACAGGTGTGGTGGCCTCCGCGAGCGACCGAATTGGCGTCGCTGCACGCCATTGCGCAAACTCGGGTCCGGCGAGCAGCATCGAGTATGCGAAGGATTCAGCCGTGACCCCCCAGCGTAGTGAAGAACTTGCGGTCAGTTCTAGGAGGTCCGCCAGCACCAGCGCAGCACGCGGGGCGCCAGCCACCAATTTGGAAAGAGCCGAGAGGTTGTCCGGGTTGCCGGCGCATTGGAGGTTGGGTGCGGAGCACAGCGTGGTCATCAGTCGTGCCAGCAACGGTTCGACGTGCGGAGCGGGAGCCTCTGTGGCGAGACCCACCAACAGGGCCCGTGCGGCTGGTCGAGCGGCGTCGAGGACGCCCGTCGCGACCTCGATGTCTCTCGGCCGTGCCCCGTCAAGGTCAACTATCACCAGCGGGTCCGGGTGGCATAGGTCAATCTGGTCGCGCAGAACGACGCTGGCATCGGCAGGCTGTAAGCAGTGGTGCCCATCTCTAGCGAGCTGGGCGACCGTGATCACGCGCACCTGTCCTCCCTTCCTATGGTGCCGCAGGCGACACCGGTCAATGCTACGACGAATGAACCAGGTGTGAGCGTGCTTTCCGGGACGGCGACCATCGCCCGTGCGACGCGCGAGGTTGCGAGCCTGGAGCGCGCCGAGCCAATGGCCCCGGTGCCGTAGGCGACCCGGTCGAGCCGGTGTGCGCGGAGCGCGCGGCGACTTGATCGGTGCCGTGCGCTCCGCTCAGGCGCTGTGGGTGACGGCTACCGAGACCAGTGGCGCGCTCACCAGCGTCGGGTGCGCAGCGCGGCGGCTGCCGCCTCCGTCGTCGGCGCCAGCACGGCGGGCACTCCGTGGTGCGTAGCGGTAGGACGGGTGATGCTCAGCCGATTTCGTCGATGAGCTTTCGCCTGAGCTAGTCCCGGACCGTGGCGCGTAAGTCGTGCTCCGCGTACGAATGGGGCTTAGCGCACGACGAGTCCATGCTCGAGAAGTTCCCAGACCAAGTCGACGCTCTCGTGGATGTGCATCGTCGGGTCGAAGCCGCGCCCAGCGCTGAGGTAGGCAGTCTGAGTGTGCCAGTTCGCCGATTCGCCCCTGTCTTGACCGATCGTCGCGCGTCCTGGCCGGCAAGGAAGCTCACGTCGGAAACCGGTCCGACCACCGACTCGCGCTGGCGCTCACGGCGTTCGTATGACCCGTGGCTGGCTGGCGGACGGAACTAACGAACTCGATGTCAGACTGGACCAGCTGCTCGTGGCGGCCGCCACTTCGCACCAGACACCAGCGCTGCCGTAATAGCTGCAACTGCAACTGCAACTGCAACTGCAACTGAAACTGCAACTGGCCACCCAAGCCGAAGGCCCCCGCCGGAACCCGGTGGGGGCCTTCGCGCAGGTCAGCGACCTGCGTTGCTCGTGGGCAGGGGCGGGGTCGAACCGCCGACCTTCCACTTTTCAGGCGGACGCTCGTACCAACTGAGCTACCTGCCCGAGCGGGAGGAACGATACCGCAAGGCGTGAAGTGAGCCGAACTGGTGGGGGTTCGGCTGCGTGGGGCGGCGTCTCGATACACCCCTCACTTCGTTCGGGGCACTCGACGAGCAAGGGGTCTCGACTTCGTTCGGGGCACTCGACGAGCAAGGGGTCTCGGCTTCGTTCGGGGCACTCGACGAGCAAGGGGTCTCGACTTCGTTCGGGGCACTCGACGGACGAGGGAGTCTCGACTTCGCCCGACCGACGATTACGCGCGGTAGAGCTGGCGGGCGGCTACCGCGGCGAGGACGCCACCGCCGAGGACGAGGACGAGGCCGGGGCCGGGGAGCCAGCCGGCGGTGCCGACCAGCGAGAGCAGGTGGATCACCTGCCAGACGGGCAGGGCGATCGCCGCGACCGCCATGATCGCGGCCTGGACCGCCCCAACCCGGCGCAGCGGGATGATCGCGCCGGCGATGCCGAGCAGCGCGGCGTAGAACGTCCACACCCCGGCCCCGCGGGCGCCGGAGATGTTGCCGGCCGCGGTCGACACCCAGGGCATGAACGACCCGAAGAGCACGAGGAGGGACGCCGCGACGAGCCGACCGCGGCCGGGCACCCGGGTGCGGACACGGGCAGTCGGTGTGGCGGTGGAGGTCATGGCACGACTGTGACCCCGGACGTGACCCGCGGCACAGGGGCCGTCGAGCGCTGTCGGACGAGCGGTCGGTCTGCTGCGACGAGCGGTCAAGGGGCGAAACCGTTCGCCGCGCCAGCGCTACCGCTCGGCGCTGGCGGTGACCTGTGTCACAGATTCGTCTTGACCCTCTCTCGCCGGTCTTGGTTCTCTCGCAGCGCTGGTGCGCCGACCTGGCGACCTCGGGAACGACCGGAAGGAAACCCTTCATGGACGAAAATCAGCGCCGGGCCTACTGGCGCCGCAACCTCAGGCTCATGGCCGTGTTGCTGACGATCTGGGCGGCGGTGTCCTTCGGCGCCGGCATCTGGTTCGTGAAGCCCCTGAACAACATCGTGATCCTCGACTTCCCGCTCGGCTTCTGGTTCGCCCAGCAGGGTTCGATCCTGACCTTCCTCGCCCTCATCGCCGTCTACGTGTGGCGGATGGACCGTCTCGACAAGGAGTTCGGCGTCGACGAGCTCGAGGAGGAAGGGGTGCACCACCCATGAGCGAGATCCAAGTCTGGACACTGGTCTTCGCCGGCCTGTCGTTCGCGCTCTACATCTACATCGCCTACGCGAGCCGGGTGAAGGACACCGCCGGCTTCTACGTCGCCGGCGGTGGCATCCCGGCCCCGGCCAACGGTGCCGCGATCGCGGCCGACTGGATGAGCGCAGCGTCGTTCATCTCGATGGCCGGCATCATCGCCCTGTCGACCAACGGCTACGACGGCTCGGTCTACCTCATGGGGTGGACCGGCGGCTACGTCCTGCTGGCGCTGCTGCTGGCGCCGTACCTGCGCAAGTTCGGCAAGTACACGATCCCCGACTTCGTGGGGGACCGGTACTCCGAGACCGCCCGCATGGTCGCGGTGGTCTGCACCGTGGTCATCTCGTTCGTGTACGTCGCCGGCCAGATGTCGGGCACCGGGCTCGTGTTCGCCCGGTTCCTCAACGTGAACGCCACGACCGGCGTCATCATCGGCATGGTCATCGTGTTCTTCTACGCCGTCCTCGGCGGCATGAAGGGCATCACCTGGACGCAGGTTGCGCAGTACAGCGTGCTCATCGTCGCCTATCTGATCCCGGCGGTGGCGATCTCGACGGAGCTGACCAGCATCCCGGTCCCGCAGATCGGGTTCGGGCAGATCCTCGCCGAGCTCGACGGGCTCCAGCGCGACCTCGGGTTCGCGGAGTACACCGCGGCGTTCACCAACATGAACATGCTCAACGTCACGCTGATGACGGCGACGCTGATGTTCGGCACGGCAGGTCTGCCGCACGTGATCGTGCGGTTCTACACCGCGAAGAACGTCCGAGCGGCCCGGTTCTCGGCGCTGTGGGCGCTCTTCTTCATCGCCCTGCTCTACACCACGGCCCCGTCGATCGCAGCCTTCAGCAAGCTCAACATCCTCCAGGACGTCTCCGGTGCCGCCGTCGACAACCTGCCGGGCTGGGCACAGACGTGGGCCGACGTCGACCTGATCACGGTGGACGACCTCAACGGCGACGGGGTCATCGACTACGGGGCCGATGCGGCCAACGAGCTGGTGATCAACAACGACATCCTGGTCCTCGCCGCTCCGGAGATTGCCGGCCTGCCGGCGCCGATCATCGGCTTGGTCGCCGCGGGTGCGCTGGCTGCCGCCCTGTCCACGGCATCGGGTCTGCTGCTGGTGATCTCCTCGTCCATCGCCAACGACGTCTACTACAAGCGGATCAACCCGCAGGCGACAGAGGCGCGTCAGCTGATGGTGGGCCGGATCGCGATGGCCGCGGCCATCGTGGTGGCGGGCTACCTGGGCATCAACCCGCCCGGATTCGTGGCACAAGTCGTCGCCCTGGCCTTCGGCATAGCCTGTGCCAGCTTCTTCCCGGTGCTCGTGCTGGGCATCTTCTGGAAGAAGTGCACCGCCATGGGGGCCACGGCCGGGATGCTGACCGGCTTGGTCGTGACGCTCGCCTACATGCTGTGGACGATCGACATCTACGGCAACAGCGAAGGGATCTTCGGCATCGCCGAGACCAGCTTCGGGGTCGTCGGGATGGCGCTGAACTTCCTGGTGACGATCGTGGTCTCCCAGTTCACGCCGAAGCCGTCTCCGGTCATGCAGGAGCTGGTGGAGGAGATCCGCTACCCCGGACGCACCAAGCTCATCGAGGCGCACGCCAAGGGTGAGCTTCCGCCCGACGTGCACTGATCGCCTGCACCCACTACGCAGGAGGCCCGGACCCACAGGTCCGGGCCTCCTCCGCGTTCGTACGACGTACGGCGGTCGGTCGCCGGGTCAGCCGGCGCGCTGCAGGCGCTGGGTGGTCTGCTGGACCGCCCGGGCCAGCAGCGGTGCGAACTTCTCGACCGGTGCGTGCCGACCGGGCAGCCCGACCGAGATCGCGCCGATGGGGCCGTGCGGACCGATGACGGCCGCACCGATCCCGCGCAGGTCCCAGGGCATGTCATCGGTGGTGACGGCGAAGCCACGGCGTCGCCGGATGCCGTTGAGCCGGTCGTGCAGCACTCCGCTGGCGCGCCCGCCGGTCAGCAGCTGGTCGACCCGCTCGGGCGACAGACTCGCCAGCATCGCGCGGCCGCACACGGCGGTCTCGGCGGGGTAGCGGGTGCCGACGGTGGTGGGGATCGTGGAGGTTCGTACCCCACCGATCTTGTCGACCATCTCGATCTGGCCGCGGTCGAGGATCGCCAGGTGGACCACGGCCGAGGTCGCTGCGTGCAGCTCGTGGAGCGGGTCGGCAGCGGCGGAGCGCAACGGCAGGTGCCCCTCGACCCGGCGTCCGACCTGGCGCATCCGCGGCCCGAGCGCGTAGCCGCGCTCGTCGTGCTCGAGCCACTCCAGCTCCACCAGCTGGGTCAGGGTGCGGGCGGCCGTGGAGCGCGGCAGGCCGGAGAGCGCGGCGATCTCGTCGAGACGCAGGTGGTCCGGCCCGGCGACGAACAGGTCGACGATCTGGGTCAGCTTGGCGATCACCCCGGGCTGGGGAGCGGCTCCTCGCGAGGGCGTGTCCCCGAGACGTGCGGCACTCATCCGATCCCTCCTGGTCCCGTGTCCGACATCGGTGATGTCCAACTCAGCTGTACCGAGTGTGACACGCACCACGGGCCTGAGGATGCTCTGGTCTCATGGCACTCCACATCGCTGATCTGTTCGAGCACACCGTCGACGTCGTCCCGGACCGGACCGCCCTGATCGTCGGCGACCACCGCTCGACGTACGCCGAGCTCGACGCGGCGGCGAACCGCTTCGCCCACCACCTCCGCGCCGCCGGCATCCAGCCCAACGAGCACGTCGGGCTGATGGCGCGCAACATCCCCGAGCACGTCGCGGCGATGCTCGGCTGCTTCAAGGCGCGCGTGGTCCCCATCAACATCAACTACCGCTACGTGCGCGGTGAGCTCGACTACCTGGTCGACAACTCCGAGATGGTCGCCCTGATCCACGAGGCGCAGTACTCGACCGTCCTCGACGAGGTCGTGCCCAAGCACCGGCGGCTGCGCCACCAGCTGGTGATCGAGGACGGCACCGGCCTGCGACCCACGGCGTACGACGCGGGGGAGTGGGACGCCGCAGTGGCCGCCCAGCCCGAGACCCGCGACTTCGGCGAGCGCAGCCCCGACGACGTCTTCATCGTCTACACCGGCGGCACCACCGGCTATCCCAAGGGCGTCATGTGGCGCCACGAGGACGTCTGGCGCACCCTCGGCGGCGGGATCGACTTCGTCACCAAGCTGCCGCTGGCCGAGCACGACCAGTCCGCCGGCGCGGCCGACCTCGACCCGCTGACCTGCCTGCAGCTCGGCCCGATCATGCACGCCAACGGCCAGTGGGGGATGCTCCTGCGCTTCTTCACCGGGCACACCAACGTGCTGTTGCCGAAGTTCGATGCCGACACCGTGTGGCGCACCGTGGAGCAGGAGCGCGTCAACACCATCTCGCTGATCGGCGACGCGATGGCGCGCCCGCTGATCGAGGCCTACGAGTCCGGGTCATACGACGCCTCCACGCTGACGACGATCACCAGCGCGGCGGCGATCTTCTCCGCGGAGGTCAAGGAGCGCTGGCTCACCGCCCTGCCCGGCGTGCTCGTCATGGACATCATCGGCTCGTCGGAGACCGGCATGACCGGCAACGGCCGGATCGAGAAGGACACCCTCGCCGACAAGGGCAGCCTGGTCGCCGTCGGTCCGGAGACGGTCGTGCTCGACGACGAGGACCGCGTGCTCGACCTGGAGACCAACGTCGGTGCGATCGGCCGGATGGCGCGCGGCGGCAGCATCCCGCTGGGCTACTTCGGCGACCCGGAGAAGACCGCGCGCACCTTCCGCGTCATCGACGGGGTGCGGTACGCCGTCCCGGGCGACTTCGTCCAGATCGAGCCCGGCAACAAGCTCACCCTGCTCGGCCGCGGGTCCAACTGCATCAACACCGGAGGCGAGAAGGTCTACCCCGAGGAGGTCGAGGTCGCGCTCAAGTCGCACCCCGACGTCTACGACACCCTCGTGATCGGGCTGCCGGACCCGACGTACGGCCAGCAGGTCGCCGCCCTGGTGCAGACCCGCGACGGGGCTGAGCTCGACGCCGACGACGTCCGGCGCCACCTGCGCACCCGGCTGTCGGGCTACAAGATCCCGCGCACGCTCCAGCAGGTCCCCCAGATCCCCCGCCATGTGACCGGCAAGGCGGACTACAAGACGGCGCACGAGATGTCCGCATCCGTGGCCGCTTCTCGAGAGAGTGAGGTCGCACGATGACCGCCATGACCACGACCCGCACCCGGCGCCGTTTCACGGCGCTGGCTGCCCTCGCCCTGTCGGCCGGCCTGCTGGCCGGGTGTGCCGACAACGGCGGAGGCGGCTCGGACGACGCCGAGGGTCCCACCGCCGACCGGGGCGGCAGCATGTTCGCCATCGGCTTCGTGGGCGACCAGCTCGACGGCGAGCCCACGGACGGCGGGCAGCTGTCGATCTCGACCTTCGGCGAGGTGCGCAGCATGGACCCGGTCGACCTCATCGCCAACGGTCTCTCCGGCGGCAGTGAGCTGGCCGCGATCTACGACGTGCTCTTGCGCTACGACCCCGAGACGGCGGAGTACGAGCCGTACGTCGCCGAGTCCCTCGAGCCCAACGACGACTCGACCGTGTGGACCATGACGCTGCGCGAGGGCGTCAACTTCTCCGACGGTACGCCGCTGGATGCCGCCGCCGTGGTCGGCAGCATCGAGCGCTACCTCGCCGACGAGGGCGGCCAGGCGTCGCTGTGGACGAGCAAGGTCGCGAAGACCGAGGCCACCGACGAGCGCACCGTCACGTTCACGCTCAGCGAGCCGTGGGTCGACTTCGAGTACATGCTCGCCACCGCACCCGGCATGATCATGGCGCCCGCGGCGTACGCCGGGGCCGAGTTCACCCCCATCGGCGCCGGTCCGTTCACGTTCGGCCACTACCGGCCCAGCGAGGAGCTGCTGCTCGAGGCCAACCCCGACTACTGGGGTGGCGAGCCGCCGCTCGACGAGCTGCGCTTCCACAACGTGCAGACCGCCGAGGGCACCTTCGACGTCGTCCGGTCCGGCAGCTCCGACGTCGGCGTCGTCCGCGAGCCGAGCATCACCAAGGAGGCGATCGACGAGGGCTTCGGCGGTGCGATGAACGTCGTCAGCATGGGCTTCGGTCTGATCGTCAACAATCGCGAGGACTCCGCGACCGGTGACGTGCGGGTGCGTCAGGCGATCGCGCACGCGATCGACCCCGAGGGCATCTACGCCCGCACCTACAACGGGGTGGGCCTCCCAGGCACCGAGATGTTCCCCGACGAGTCGCAGTGGGGCGGCGCCCCGGGGCCGGAGATCGACCTCGACAAGGCCAAGCAGCTCGTGGAGGAGGCCAAGGCCGACGGGTTCGACGGCAAGGTCGGCTACCTCGGCATCCAGGTCGTCTCGCAGAACACCGGCCTGGGGCTGGAGGCGATGCTGGGGCAGATCGGCATCGAGCTCGAGCCGGAGTACGTCGCCGGGTCGGCCGACATGATCCAGCGGGTCTTCGCCGAGCGCAGCTTCGACCTTGCCGGCTGGTCGTTCGGCACGCCCGACGCGGCAGTCTTCCCCGAGCTCTACGAGAACTTCCACAGCGAGTCGCGCTCCAACGCGGCGGGCTACGCCTCGGAGACGATGGACGGGCTGCTCGAGGAGCTCGGCGCGGCCGAGTCCGAGGACGAGCAGCAGGACCTGATCAACCAGATCCAGGAGGAGTGGAACGCCACCATCCCCTCGATCGTGCTGGGTGCGCAGCCGGAGTTCGTGATGTGGGGCGAGCACGTCGGTGGCGTCGTGCCGCACGTCGACTCGATGATGCTCTACCACCAGGCGTGGAGCGAGAAGTGAGCGCAACCAGGAGGGCCGAGGAGCGCTCGTTCGTCCGCGTCGACCGGCCGGTCGACGGGGTCGCGGTCGTGACGCTGGACCGGCCGGACCGGATGAACGCGATGGCGTTCGATGTGATGGTCCCGTTCCAGCAGCAGCTCGCCGAGCTCGGCCGCGACAACGCCGTCCGCGCGATCGTGATCACCGGGGAGGGCCGCGCATTCTGCGCCGGCGCCGACCAGAAGTCGGCCGGGCGGCCGCCGTACGCCGACGGCCTGCGCCGTCCCGGGTATGCCCTGCGGTCGCTGGAGGTGCTGGAGGAGGTCATCGCCACGATGCGCCGCCTGCACCAGCCGGTGATCGCCGCCGTCAACGGCGCGGCCGTCGGCGGCGGGCTCTGCCTGGCGCTGGCCTGCGACGTGCGGATCGCCTCCGAGGCGGCGTACTTCCGCGCGGCCGGTATCAACAACGGTCTCACCGCCAGTGAGCTCGGCCTGAGCTACCTGCTGCCGCGGGCGGTCGGGTCCAGCCACGCCGCCGACATGATGTTCACCGGTCGCGACGTGGGTGCGGAGGAGGCGGCCCGGATCGGGCTCGTCTCGCGGCTCGCGGATCCCGTGGTCGAGGAAGCCGTCGCGGTCGGCGAGCGGATCGCGAGCCTGTCGCAGCCCGGCATCGAGATGACCAAGCGGTCGCTGCACGCCGGCATCGCGGCCGGGTCGCTGGAGAGCTACATGCCGATCGAGGGGATCGGCCAGCTCTACCTGCGGCTGCTGACCGACAACTTCGAGGAGGCGACGCGGGCCCGCAAGGAGGGGCGACCCGCGCAGTTCCGCGACGACCTGCCCTGAACGACCTGCCCTGAGACAACCTGCCCTGGGGCGTCAGGCGCAGGACACGCAACAGGCCCGGACCATGACGGTCCGGGCCTGTTCGCGTTGGCGACCCCGACGGGACTCGAACCCGCGACCTCCGCCGTGACAGGGCGGCGCGCTAACCAACTGCGCCACGGGGCCTCGTTGCTTGCTGGATGACCAGCGGCGAAACTCTAACCCACGACCCGCCCATCGCACGAATCGGGTCCGGCGGGGATGTCGATGTCGACGATTTCGGATTCGATGGACAGCAGCACCTTGCGCGCGCGGGCCCGTCCGGTGCGCGCGTCGTACGCCGTGAACACGTAGCGTCCGGTGAGCGGCAGCTGGAAGGTGTAGCGCCCCTGCTCGTCGCAGTGGGTCGACCCGACCTGGCTCCCGGCGGCCTCGCTCATCGCCACAAGAGCACCCGGCGCCGGCACGCCGTCGGAGGTGACGGTGCCGGAGACGGTGAGCTCGTCGGTGAGCGTGAGGTCCTGCTCGACCTCCCCGCCGGCGAAGTCGATGACGGTGGCGGCCGGTGCCCACCCGACGGTGTTGGCGATGACGACGTAGGTGCCCGGCCCCGGCAGGACCGCGGAGTACTGCCCCGCATTGTCGGCGCGGCTCCAGTCCAGCTGCTCGCCGCGCGTGTCCAGCACCGAGACGAGGACCATCCCGCGGGCGTTGTTGTCGGGCCGGGCGAGCCGGACGCGTCCCCGGATGACCGCCTCCTGCTTGGTCCGGCCCTGGGTGCGGGCCAGTTCGCGCTCGTGGTGGGTCCGCCGGTCTGTGGGGATGAGGGCGGAGATGCCTGCGCACACCACCGACGCGACGGCGCCGAGGAGCAGCACGAGCCGGAACGCGTCGCCCGACGCGAGGCTGACCCCGTCCACCTGGACCTGGTGCGTGGCCAGGATCGCCGCGACGAGGGTGCTGGCCAGGGAGGTGCCGATCGAGCGGACGAGCGAGTTGAGCCCGTTGGCCGAGGCGGTCTCGGTGAGGGGCACCGACGACATGATCAGCGTCGGCATCGCGGCGAACGCCAGGGCGGTGCCGACTCCCACGGCGGTCGACCCGATCACCACGGCCGTGACGGTGTCGGCGTAGAAGATCCGGCCGACGTAGGCGACCGCCATCAGCGCCGACCCGCTCAGCAGCACGACCCGGCCGCCCCAGCGTGTCAGCATCCGTCCCGAGATCGGCGACACCACGACCATGGCCAGCCCGGAGGGGACCATCGCGAGACCCGCGGCGGTGACGCTCAGCCCGAACCCGGCACCGGCCGGCTGCTGGAGGACCTGGACGGTCACCAGCATGTTCACGAACATCGCCATCCCGGCGAAGATCGAGGCGATGTTGGTCATCAGCACCGGCCGGCGGGCGCTGGTGCGCAGGTCCACCATCGGCTGGTTGACCCGCAGCTCGAGGGGGGCCCAGGCCGCGAGGAGCACGACGGCAGCAGCGAAGAGTCCGAGGACGGGTGGCTCGCTCCAGCCCCAGGCGCTGCCCTTGGAGATCGGCAGCAGCAGGCACACCAGCGCTGCCGAGAGCAGCACGGCACCGGCGACGTCGAAGCGGCCCGGCGTCCGCACCGGAGACTCCTCGATCACCACCAGCAGCGCCACGATCAGCGCCACGCCGGTGACGGCGCTGAACCAGAAGATCGAGTGCCAGCCCAGCCAGTCGGTGAGCACCCCCGCGAGCGGCAGGCCGAGCGCCGACCCGATCCCCATCGTGGCGCTCATCAACGCCACCGCGGTCCCGACGCGCTCGGGGGGAAGCTCGTCGCGCAGGATGCTGATGCCCACCGCGATGAGGGACGCACCGAAGCCCTGCAGCGCGCGGCCGACGAGCATCGTGACGAACGAGACCTCGAGCGCGCAGATGAGCGACCCGAGCACCATCGCCGACAGTGCGACGATCAACATCCGCCGCTTGCCGTACATGTCGGCCATGCGCGCGATCACCGGCGTGCTCACCGCCGCGGTCAGCAGGGTGACGGTCACCAGCCAGGAGGCGTCGGCGGTGGAGACGCCGAGCAGGTCAGGGAACTCGGGGAGGAGGGGGATCGCGAGGGTGAACTGCAGGGCCGAGGCCATGCCGCACAGCGACAGGACCAGGAGCGTCACCCAGGAGGGCACGGCCTGCCGCATCAGTCCCCCTCGAACGAAGCCCGCCCACTCCTGGTGTCGCACCCCCGACCGGATTCGAACCGGCGCTACCGCCGTGAAAGGGCGGGGTCCTGGGCCGCTAGACGACGGGGGCCAGCGCCGGTGGCGAGCACCAGCGCACGGGGAGTCTACCCTCGGACGCGTGGTCGAGATGAGCCGGGAGCGCTTCGAGGAGCTGGTGAGCGACGCGCTCGACGGCGTACCCGTGGAGCTCACCCGGCTGATGGACAACGTGGTGGTGCTGGTCGAGGACGAGCCGCCGGAGCACGAGCCGTCGGACCTGCTGGGTCTGTACGACGGGGTGGCGCTGACCGAGCGGGACAGCAACTACACGTTCCGCGAGCCCGACCGGATCTTCATCTTCCGCAACCCGACCCTGGCGATGTGTGGCGACGAGGCCGAGGTCGTGGCCGAGGTGCGGATCACCGTCGTGCACGAGATCGCCCACCACTTCGGTATCGACGACGAGGCCCTGCACGCCCTGGGCTACGCCTGAGCCGCAGGGCGCACCGAGCCGTTGCTCAGGCGGAGCGGGCGGCGCCCCGCCACGGGGACGCCTCGCGGCCCGCAGCCTGCTGCACGAACTGGTCGGCGTACCACACGACCAGCTCGACGTGCTCCTCCAACGGCGCGGAGGCCAGCAGGTTCTGCTCGTGGCAGAACCGCACCGCCTCGCGCAGCAGGCCGGCGAGGCGCGGCATGTCGTGGACGCTCGTCACCGGGACCTCGTAGGTCAGGTCGGCGGTCGTCTGCCCTGCCTCGATCGCAGCCTCGAGCTTGGCGTGGCCGGTGCTGTGGAGCCGGTGACCGTCGACGGTGCGGGCGAGCTCGGTGAGCTCGGTGGCCAGCGGATAGTCGTCGGGGTGGGTGATGGCGAGCAGGCGGAGCTCGCGGCGCAGCTCGGTGTACATCGCGCGGAAGTGCGCCCACTCCTGGACCGGGAAGTTGAGCAGCCGCACCGCGATCCGCTCGCCGGCGACCTCGGGCTCGGTGGCGAAGGTGTCCTCGTTGACGACGTGGTGGCCCACCACCGGCTCGCCGTCGGGCTCCGCGGAGGTCGGCTCGAACCACACGAGCTTGCCGGTCGAGTCGACGACGGATCCCCAGGCGCGGGAGAACAGCGCCACCAGGTCCAGTCCGCGCCCGCCGTTGCCGAGCTGGTCCTCACCGCCGGTGGCGCCAGCCGAGGCGGGCAGCGAGGACGAGCAGTCCAGCACCTCGATGCGCGGGTGGTCGCGGGTGCCGCGCAACCGGAGCCGCACGGGTGGCTCAGCGTGCAGCAGGGCGTTGGTGACCAGCTCCGACACGCCCAGCTCCGCCGACTCCGCGAGGTCGTCGCGCCCGAGGCGTGCGAGCAGCTCGATCACCCAGGCACGCGCCGTCCGCGCAGCGCTCGGGTCAGGATCGAGTTCGAGCTGTTGGGACAGGGGCACGAAGGGGTCCTCAGGCGGGGGGCAGGCGTCGCTCGAGCATTCTTTCCCGTACGGCGACCGGCTCACACCCGAGGGGTCGGACTGGACCGAGGGGCGAACGGGAGAGGGTAGTCACGACTTCAACCAACGGGGGGATTGTGCTTCAGCAAGGCGTTCTCGGCAACCTCGCTGAGTGCCGGATGGATCCAGAACTGGCCTCGGGCGAACTCCCGCGCCGGGATCTTGAAGGTCAGCGCGGTGATCAGCGGCTGGATGACGGTGGTCGCGTCCAGCCCCAGCAGGTGTGCCCCCAGCAGGTGTCCGGAGTCGGGGTCGAGCAGCAGCTTCGCAAACCCCACGGTGTCCTCGGTCGCCCACCCGTAGGCGGTGTCGCCGTACTGCTGGCGCGCGATCACGTGGGGCACGCCCTGCGCCCGTGCCTGGGCCTCGGTCAGGCCGACGGTGGCGATCTGCGGCCGGGTGAAGATGCCCGCGGGGACGTGCTCGTGGTCGCGCTCCCACAGGTCCTCGGGATGCAACAGGTTGTGCTGCACGACGCGCGCCTCGTGGTTGGCGAGGTGCTTGAGCTGGAAGGAGTTCGCGACGTCCCCGAGCGCCCAGACACCCGGTGCGCTCGTGCGCTGGTGGCGGTCGGTGACCACGACCCCCGCGGCGTCGACGTCGACCCCGCCCGCTGCGAGGTCGAGCAGGTCGGAGTTGGGCCGCCGGCCGGTGGCGACCAGCAGCAGGTCGGCCTCGACCGTGCCGGGGTCACCAGGACCACTCAGCTCCAGGCGTACGCCGCCGTCCGCCGTGACCGCTGCGTGGGTGACCCGCGCGGGCGAGCGTACGTCCCAGGTCCGGCGTGCGTGCTCGGTGAACGTCGCGGACAGGTCCTCGTCGAGCGAGCCCAGGAGCTGCTCGGAGCGGTTGATGATGGTGACCTGGCTGCCGAAGGAGCCGAAGACGTGAGCGAACTCGGCCGCGACGACCCCGCCGCCGAGGATCGCCAGCCGCGCGGGGACCTCGTCGATGCGCATGATCGTGTCGCTGGTGTGGACGGGGACGTCCTCGACGCCCGGCACCGGCGGGACCACCGCGCGGCTGCCGGCCGCGAGCACGACCTGGTCGGCGGTGATGGTCTCCTCGCCGCCGTCGTTCAGCGCGATCCTCAGCTCGCGGTCGCCGACGAAGCGGGCCGTGCCCTCGAAGAGCGTGGTGCCCGGCAGTCCCGCGGCGCGGTACTCGCGTCCGTTCGCGGAGATGGCGTCGATCCGGCCGAAGACCCGGTCGCGGATGTCGCGCCAGCGGACGCCCTCGAGACGCAGGTCGATCCCGAGCCGCCCGGACTCGCCGACCGAGGCCGCCAGGTCGGCGGGGTGGACGAACATCTTGGTCGGGATGCAGCCCACGTTGAGGCAGGTGCCGCCGAAGACCCCCCGCTCCACGATCGCCGTGCGCAGGTGGGAGAAGGAGGAGTCGATCAGGGAGTTCCCCGAACCGCTGCCGATGACGACGACGTCGAAGTGGGTCACGCTGGCCATCCTGCCCTGGCGTGACCAAGTCAACGGTCTCCGGGAGGCATACCTGGGGTCCGGAGGCGGAACAATCACCGGTGGCCCCGGGTTCCCCCGGCGTTGGCTGTCCGCCCCCTCTGTCTGCCCCTCCGTCTTCGAGGTGAGTCCATGAGCGTCGACCAGGTCGACGACCCCGGCACGAGCACGTCGCCCACACCCCTCGGCGCCGAGACCCACCGCGTGGTGGTCGTCGGCTCCGGGTTCGGCGGTCTGTTCGGCACCAAGGCGCTGCGACGTGCCGACGTCGAGGTGACGATGGTCGCCAAGACCACCCACCACCTCTTCCAGCCGCTGCTCTACCAGGTGGCGACGGGGATCCTGTCCGAGGGCGAGATCGCCCCGCCGACCCGGGAGATCCTGGCCAAGCAGCGCAACGCCCGGGTCATCCTCGGCGAGGTGACCCACATCGACCTCGACCGCCGCACCGTCACCTCGCAGGTCCTCGGGCGCGAGACGGTCACGCCGTACGACACGTTGCTGGTGGCCGCCGGCGCCGGACAGTCCTACTTCGGCAACGACCACTTCGCGGAGTTCGCGCCGGGCATGAAGAGCATCGACGACGCCCTCGAGCTGCGCGGACGGATCTTCGGCGCGTTCGAGCTGGCCGAGATCGCCGAGACCGAGGAGGAGGTCGAGCGGCTGCTGACCTTCGTGGTCGTCGGCGCGGGCCCCACCGGTGTGGAGATGGCAGGACAGATCGCCGAGCTCGCCCACCGCACGCTCAAGCGCGACTTCCGCCGCATCAACACCCGGCACGCCCGGGTGATCCTCGTCGACGCCGCGCCGCAGGTGCTGCCGCCGTTCGGCGAGAAGCTCGGCCGCAAGACCAAGGAGGACCTCGAGGGCCTCGGTGTCGAGGTCCAGCTCGGCGCCATGGTGGTCGAGGTCGACGAGCGCGGCCTCGAGGTCCAGGACAAGGACGGGCGGCGGCGCCGCATCGACGCCGTGACCAAGGTGTGGGCCGCCGGCGTCCAGGCCAGCCCCCTGGCGAAGCAGCTGGCCGAGCAGTCGGGCGCTCCGCTCGACCGGGCCGGCCGCGTCGGCGTCAACCCCGACCTCACCCTGCCCGGGCACCCCGAGGTGTTCGTCGTGGGCGACATGATCTCGCTCAACAACCTCCCGGGCGTCGCGCAGGTCGCGATCCAGGGCGCGAAGTACGCCGCCAAGGAGATCGACAACCGGCTCAAGGGCAAGGCCCCGCAGGAGCCGTTCCGCTACTTCGACAAGGGCAGCATGGCGACGATCTCCCGCTTCCGGGCCGTCGCGCTGATCGGCAAGGTGCGGCTCACCGGGTTCGTCGCCTGGCTGATGTGGCTGGCGGTCCACCTCGTCTACATCACCGGGTTCAAGAGCCGCGTCACGGCGCTGCTGCGGTGGGCGGTCAGCTTCATCGGCCGCGGTCGCTCCGAGCGGACCACCACCGAGCAGCAGATCTTCGCCCGCACAGCGCTCAACCGGCTCGAGGGCGGGACGGCCGGGCTCGTCTCCGCGCCGGGGGAGTGGAACGACCAGCGCTCCGAGCTCGCCGCCCAGCGCCGCGCCACCCTCGAGGAGCAGGCCTCCGAGGAGGTGCGGCTCACCGACACCGGCGTCCGCGGCGCCCGGGTCGGCGACTGACGCAAACGACGCGGCAGTTTCACCGCCCGAGCCACGACACGCCCGCTGGTCGAACGAAACTGCCGCCCCCGACGCCCGGTTTTGTACGACGAGTGGTGCTGCTGTGGCCAGAGTGAGGCTCAGTCTCCCGGCGTCCCGGGCGCGTCGCCGGCGCCGGTGCGCTGGTAGCGCGCCTTCGTCTCCTCGTCCACCAGCTCACGCGCCCAACGCGGCAGGATGAACAGACCCTCGCAGGTCACCGTCGCTTGACCCTCGGCGTCGCGCATCTCGCCCTTGACCCAGGTCTTGTAGCCCTCGCGGCGGTCGACCCACGCCTCCACCGACAGCGGTCCCAGCGGGGTGGGGCGCTCGTAGCGCAGGTTCAGCTGACCGGTCATGCCCGGGGTGCCGCCGGCCGCGGCCGCCTCGCCGGCGATCTGGTCGAGGATCAGTGCGGTCACGCCGCCGTGGACGAGCCCGGGGGGCCCTTCGTACGCCGCCCCGAGCGCGAAGTGCGACCAGGCCCGCCCGGCGGGGTCGCGCTCGACCTCGAGCGGCGGAGCCACGGCGTTGCGCTTGCCGACCACCGCGTTGCCGTAGTTGCGGAACGTGCCGCCGCTGGTGAGTGAGACGCCGTACGACCCCGGCAGCTGGGACGTCCGGAGCCGGGCCACGAGCGCATCGAGCTCCCCGCGCACGGCGTCGAGCTCCTCGGCGCCGACCTGCGTACGGATCGTCGCGTCGACGAGCTGGCGCGCGGCGTCGGTCAGGGCCACCTGCGAGGCGAGGAATCGCTCGTGCTCGGCCTCATCGACGTCGACGACGACGTACTGGTCTGCATCCACTCCGCGACCCTAACGGTCGCGGCGGACTTCAGCGTCCGCGCGTGAGGCGCGCCACGAACGCCGCGCCGTCCTCGGGGAGGCGTCCATGCTGCTCGGCGACCTCGGCCCACTTCAACGCCATGTTCGCGAACTTCATCGGGTTGTAGACGTCCTCCTCGCGTGCCCACAGCCCGTCGCCGCCGTACGTGAGGATCGTCAGGTTCGACTCCTCGTGGACGCTGCCGTCGCCCGGATCGGGCATCAGGTT
This sequence comes from Nocardioides massiliensis, assembly GCF_030811215.1. NCBI lineage: Bacteria > Bacillati > Actinomycetota > Actinomycetes > Propionibacteriales > Nocardioidaceae > Nocardioides > Nocardioides massiliensis. The sequence goes on along the minus strand of NZ_JAUSQM010000001.1, from coordinate 501,214 downwards.
GCGCACCTCGCAGATGACCCGTGCGGTCGGCTCGTCGATCACCGACCAGGCCATCGGGAAGCCGGTCATGACGTTGCCCGGGAAAGCACCCATGGTGCGGGTCACCCAGGCGTGGATCTCGTCGCGTCCGGTGAACTCGCCGTAGGCGTGCTCGGAGTAGGTCGCGTCCTCGGTGAACATCGCGGAGAAGTGGCCCCAGTCGCCGGTGTCGGCGGCACGCTGCCCGGCTTCCTGGTAGCCGCGCAGCGCGTCCTCGAGCTCGGCGCGGTCCCAGGTGGCGCCCGCTGGTCGCGGTGTGAAGGTCGTCACAGAAGCAACCTAGTCCACGCTTGGTGGATTCGCCCCGGGAGCAGATAATTCGTCGCAGTCGCGCGTCAGTCGGCGTCGGCCACCACACCCCGAGGGAGCCTCATGCAGAAGTCATTCCCTGGCCGGGTCGGTCTGCGCCGCACCGCAGCCGTCGCCGCGCTGGGTCTCGCCGCCACGCTCACGGGAGTGGTCCTTCCCGGACCGGCCGTGTCGGCACCGGACGAGCGGTGCCCGGAGGTCTTCCCGCTCGCCGACGTCGCGAAGGGTGACGCGATCGAGGGCCTCACCGTCACCTCCGGCACCGTCCCGACCGGCTTCACCGGCACCATCAAGGGTGTCCTCGAGGACGGCATCGCCCCCGACGTCGACATGATCATGGCGGACCTGGAGTCGCCCGAGCTCGACCGCGTCGGCGGGATCTGGGAGGGCATGTCCGGCTCGCCGGTCTATGCCGAGGACGGCCGCCTCATCGGCGCCGTCGCCTACGGCCTGTCCTACGGCCCCTCGAAGGTCGCCGGCATCACGCCCGCGTCCGCGATGTATGCCCTCCGCTCGAAGACCGGAGCCCCCGCAGCGCCCGCGGCCAAGGTCGCGATCCCACGCCGGCAGCAGGCCGCCCTCGCGAGCACGGGGGTCAGCGCACGTCAGGTCCGTGGCGGGTTCAGCGCGCTGCCGCTGCCCTACGGCGTGTCGGGTCTCGGTGCGAAGCGGCTGAGCAAGGCCGCCGACGCCTTCGACTTCGCCGCCGACCGGGTGTTCGCCGCCGGTGCGGCCCCGCTCGCCGAGCGGGCACCCGCGGTCCGTCCCGTGGCAGGCGGCAACATCGCCGCGTCACTGTCCTACGGCGACGTCTCCATGGTCGGCACGGGCACCGTCACCGCAGTCTGCGGCGAGGAGGTCATCGGCTTCGGCCACCCCATGAACTTCAGTGGTCCGACCACGTTGACGATGCACAACGCCGACGCGATCTACATCCAGGAGGACAGCACCGGCGCGCCGTTCAAGGTCGCCAACCCCTCCGCCCCGATCGGGACGATCAACCAGGACCGGCTCGCCGGCATCCTCGGCCCCATCGGCTCGATCCCGGCGACCACCCCGATCACCTCGACCGTCGCGATGCGTGACGGCAGTGGGTCGCGCATCGGCGAGACGCGGGCGACCTACCTGCCCGCGATGGGCGACATCGCCGCGAGCCACCTCATGGCCAACCTCGACCGCGTGTACGACGGATGGCGGGCGGGCTCCGCTGAGGCCGGCTGGACGATCCGGGGCACGCGGTCCAACGGGACGCCGTGGACCTACTCCTTCGCCGACCACTGGACCGACCGCGCCGACATCACCTTCCTGCCGTCCGTCACGCTCTACGAGCACGCCGAGACCCTGCGCACCGCGCTCGGCACCAAGGGCACCATCGACGCCATCACGATCGACGCCAAGTTGAGCGAGGAGCTGCGCACCTGGTCGATCGTCGAGGTCGAGGCCGAGGTTCGGCGGGCCGGTACGTGGGTCCCGCTGCAGGCCCGCAAGAAGATCAAGGCCCGCGCCGGCGCGGTGCTGCGGGTGCGGGCGACGCTCGCGTCCGTCGACAACAACCTCGGGCGCAAGGTCGTGCGGATGACGGTCCGGGTCCCGGCCAAGGCCAAGGGCGCCGAAGGCACGCTGGTGGTGGCCACGGCCGGGGTGGCCCCGCTGGCGGAGCGCGTGCAGGGGTCGGGCGTCGACCGGGCGATCGCCCGGCTGCAGCGCTCCCCGCGCCAGTCGGACCTGGTCGCCGCCGTCGTCGCGACACCGCGACGCACCGAGCTGGTCAACCGCACTGTCGCGCCGCAGAACGCCAAGATCACCGGTGGCAAGCGGATCCGGGTGCAGATCCTGCGCTGAGCGTCAGGCGGGTACGTCGGGGGCGAGCGCGCGCACCGCGGCGCTCGCCCGCCGGTGGGCGGCATCGAGGGCGTCGACCTCGGCGGCGAACTCCGTGCGTCCGGCACGGGCCGCGTGCTCGATGCGACCGGCGATCTCGCCGAGCTCGCGCAGGCCGAGATTGAGGGCGTTGCCCTTCAACAGGTGGGCGGCGGCCGCGATCGCCTCGGCGTCCCCGGACTCCACTGCCTCCCGCACCTGCTGGGGGTAGGTGTCGCCGCGGTCGAGGAAGGCGCGCGCAATCATCGCGACGTACGACGTCTCGCCGGGCTCGTCGAGCTCGCGGAGCTCAGCGACGCGCGCGGCGTCGAGGACCGGCGGGCGGTCGGGTGCGGAGAGCGCGCGGTCGGGCACGGGGCGGCCCTCGGGGGGCGAGGCGGCGCCGTCGCGCCCCACCCAGCGGGCCAGGACCTGCTGGAGCCGACGGAAGTCAACGGGCTTGGTGAGGAAGTCGTCCATGCCGGCCTCGAGGGCGCGCTCGCGGTCGCCCTCGATCGCACCCGCCGTCATCGCGATGATGGGGACGCGGGTCCCGGGAGCCTCGGATGCGCGGATCATCCGGGTGGCCTCGTAGCCGTCGAGGTTCGGCATCTGCACGTCCATGGCGATGGCGTCGAAGCCGCCCTGCGTCGCGAGCTCGAATCCCTCGAGACCGTCGCCGGCGACGACGGTCTCGACGCCCAACCGGTGCAACCCGCCGACCGCGACCATCTGGTTGAGCTCGTTGTCCTCGACGATGAGGACCCGGGTGCCGGGTGGGATCTCGTCGGAGGCGGCCTCCCGGCCCGCGTCGAGCGGCTCGTCGGTGGACGCCTCGGCGAAGTGCGCGGTGAACCAGAAGGTGCTGCCCTGGTGGCGGACCGACTCCAGCCCGACCTCGCCGTCCATCGCGGCCACGAGCTGCCGGGAGATCGCCAGGCCGAGACCGGTGCCCCCGAAGGTGCCGCTGGTGGTCCGGTCGGCCTGGGTGAAGGGCTCGAAGAGCGCCGCCTGGGCGGAGGGCTCGATGCCGATGCCGGTGTCGCGCACCTCGAACCTCAGGCAGTGCCTGCCGTCGGGGCGGGGCGCGCCGTCGCGCCGTACGTGCACCGCGACGCTGCCCTCGTGGGTGAAGCGGACGGCGTTCGACACGAGGTTGCTCACGACCTGGCCGAGCCGGTAGCCGTCGCCGCGCAGGACCGTGGGTACGTCGGGCTCGGTTTGGGCGGTGAGGGTGATGCCCTTCGCGGTGGCACCGGGTCCGAAGATCGCCAGCACCCGGTCGAGGACCTGCTCGATCGAGAACGTCTCGGTCGACAGCTCGAGCTTGCCGGCCTCGATCTTGGAGAAGTCGAGGATGTCGTCGATGATCCGCAGCAGCGCCTGACCGGCGCCCTGGACGCCCTCGGCGAGCCGCCGCTGCTCTGCGTCCAGCCGGGTCTGCAGTAGCAGGTCGTTGAGGCCGACCACACCGTTCATCGGCGTACGGATCTCGTGGCTCATCGTCGCCAGGAACTCCGACTTCTGCCGCGAGGCCGCCATCGCGTCGTCGCGCGCCTGGGACAGCTCGACGATCAACCGCTCGCGCTCGGCCACCCGGGCAAGCTGTGCCGAGATCTGGGCGACCATGTCGGCGATCATCGAGTGCCGCAGGAAGGGGTCGAGGGCGGTCAGCACGATGATCGTGATGATCTCGCCGTCGAGCAGCACCGGGAAGGCGATGAGCGGGCGGTCGTGCACGCTCTCGTCCCACACGAGCTCGCGCACCTCCGCGGCCTTGCGCGCGATGCGTAGCTCCTGCTCGACCTGGGCGGGAGTGAGCGCGGCGTCCTCGGCCGCGTCGGTGTCCTGGACGTACGCCGGCCGCACGCCGTACGGCGCCTCGGGGTCGGGCTCGAAAGCGCGGGCGCGGTACCAGTCCTCGTAGTCGGTGATCGCGAGCTTGGAGATCACCAGGACGTCCTCGAGCGTCTCGGCCTGGTTGGACGCGCTGGTCAGCGCCTGCAGGAGGGTGTTCTGGCGCAGGGAGTCGCGCAGCGCGTCCTCGGTCTCGCGCTCAACCGTCTGGTCCTGGACCGTGCCGCGCACGACGGCGATTCGACCCTCGGCGTCGCGCTCGAAGAGGCCGCGTCCCCGCAGCCACACGACGTCGGTGGGGTCGCCGGTGTTCAGTCGCCCGTTCCAGGCGACGTGCGTCTCGGCGCTGCCCCCGGCGAAGCCGCGCACCGACGCGTTCACGACGTCGCGGTCGCGGGGATCGATCAGCTCGAGGAAGCCCGCCCAGTCGGCCGGAGGGCGGCCCTGCGGGAGCCGGAAGATCCGGTACAGCTCCTCCGACCACTGCGCGTGCCCTTCCAGCGGACGCCACACGAAGTCGCCGATCTTGCCGATGCGCTGGGCCTCGGCCAGCTGCGCCCGGCTGTGGCTGACCTCGTCGAGCAGCTCGCGCTGCGCGGTGCTGTCGGTGATGCGATGCAGATAGAGGGGTGCCGCGTCCTCGGTGTTGAGCCTGGACTCGGCGAGCGTGACCCAGACCCGGCCGCCGTCACCGCGGAGGAAGCAACACTCGACCTCGCTCTGGTTGAGGCGTCCGGCCCGCACCTCGGCGATGTGCTCGGCGAACTGCCGCTGACCCGCGGTGTCGAGGTAGTCGCTCATCGGCGTCCCCACCATGGCGGCGGGATCGCGGCCGAGGATCTCGCCGAGGCGTGCGCTGGCGAAGCGGGTGACGCCGTCGGCATCGATGACCCAGAAACCGTCGGTGGAGCTCTCGACGATCTGCAGGTACAAGTCGTCCGCGTGGTCCATCGCCCCACCTCCCCTCGCCTCGTTCCCACACTATCGGCGTGGCAGACCTGGGGAGGCGAGTCAGGCGGTTCGGTGGGAGCAGTTGCGTGCGGTCCGGGCAATCGGCGCCACAGGGTCACCGCACGGCGATGGCGTCGATCTCGACCACGAGTGCTGGATGGCCGAGCTTGACCACCTGGGAGAGGACGCCGGGCGGGCTCACGCCTGCGGCGGTGAACTCACGCTCGAACACGTCGGCGGCCTCGACCCGGAACCGGTCGACGTCGAGGACGTGGGTGTTGAGCTGCACGACGTCGGCGAGACTCATCCCGGCGGCACGCAGGACGGTCTTGACGTTGGCGAGGGAGAGCTCGGTCTGAGCGCGCAGGTCCCCAGGGTGTTGCGGTTCCCCCTCGTCGGACATGGCTGTCTGGCCGGACACGAAGAGCCACGAGGTCGGGGACTGAACCAGCACGCCCTGGTCGTCGGCGTAGTGCCAGGAGAACGGGTTGACGCTTGTCTTACCACTCACAAGATTGCCTCTCAGGCTCGGTGGTTGCGGGTTCCATGGCACGCTAGAACCTCAACAATGGTTGAGATCAAGGGGAGGTTGCGTCATGCCGGCAGCTCCGATGCTCACGCCGGGGGAGGTGTCCATGCGGGCCGGGATAGCGATCTCCGCGCTGCATTTCTATGAACGCCAGGGTCTGATCTCGAGCATCCGAACGGCTGGCAACCAGCGGCGCTATCCCAGGGACGTGTTGCGTCGACTGGCGTTCGTGCGGGTCGCGCAACGCGTCGGCATTCCGTTGGTACGCGTCCGGGAGGAGCTGGAGCGCTTGCCTGGCGGCCGTACGCCCAGCCGTCGCGACTGGCAGCGGCTCTCTGGGGCCTGGCGCACTGAACTCGAGGACCGGATCAGGCACTTGGAGCAGCTGCGCGATGACTTCACCAGTTGCATCGGCTGCGGGTGTCTGTCCCTGCGTCAGTGCGCCCTTGCGAACCCCGGAGATGCGCTGGGGCGGGAGGGGGCCGGCGCGCGAAGGCTCCTCGGTCCGCTGCAAACGGATCAGCGGTGAGGGCCGCCGGGTGCAGGGAGCGCAGCGGGCGAACGCCATGCGGCGGGTGAGCGTCCCACGTCAGGTCACCGGGTGGGCCCCGTGGGACTCGAACCCACAACCCGCGGATTAAAAGTCCGCTGCTCTGCCAATTGAGCTAGAGGCCCGGTGTGCGAAGGCTGCTCGCGGAGGATCAGTGGGAGGACTCGCCGAGCGGCACTCGTACGGCGGGAGCCTAACGGGACGCTCGGTGCCGGCATGCGTGGAGGTCAGCGGCCGTGCCGGACGGTTGAGCGCCCTATTTGCGTGGGTTCGTTACGTTGGCGGAGGTTCAAACCTCCCGCGAGGGCCACCGGACGCGCGCGGGGGTCACTTCCCGCCGGGTGGTGCCTGGACCGCCGCGACTCCCGTGATGAGTCGCAGGCCATCGGCCGCGATGTCGCGGCTCCCTGTCGAGCTCATTGAGGTGTTCTTCCATGTTCCGCCACCAGGTACGACGCGGTCTCGTCGTCGTCGCCACCACCGTGACCGCCACGGCGACAGCGCTCGCCCTCGCTCCAGCGAGTGCTGCTGACAGCGCAGAGGACAGCACGACCGCGCCCCCGGCGCCAGCTGTCGAGTCCCGCGACGGGTCCACCGACGCCGACGCCCTGGTGTCCACTCCGGCTGCGAAGCCCGCCAAGCGGGTGCGGCTGCGCGTCGGGACGCGCGACGTACGCATCGTCCACACCAACCGCGTCTGGGCCACCCGCGTGCTGCGCGAGGCGGGTGTGCAGGTGCGCGACGCCGACCTCGTGCGCGTCCACCGCAACGGCACGGTGGTCCGCGAGCGCGACAAGCGGCGGGTGCGCGACGGCGACACGATCCGGGTCGTGCGCGTCAGCACGCGCACCCGTGTGAGGCAGCACCGCATCGCACCCGGCACCGTGCGCGTGAAGACGGCGCAGCTGCGTCCCGGTGTCCGCAAGGTGGCGCGCCCCGGTCGCCCGGGCGTGCGACGCGTGAAGGTCACCGTCAAGATGCACAACGCCACGGTGGTGCAGAAGAAGCGGACCGGGAAGGTGGTGCGGCGCCCGAAGCCGCGTCGCGTCCTGGTGGGCACGGCTGCTCGGTCCGTGCCGGGCGCCGACCGGTTGAACTGGCGTGCGCTCGCGCACTGCGAGTCCTCGGGCAACCCGCGCGCGGTGAACCCGGCCGGCTACCACGGCCTCTACCAGTTCGACCTCAGCACCTGGCGGTCCGTCGGGGGCCGAGGCGTCCCGTCTCGCGTTGCTCCCGCCGAGCAGACCTACCGCGCGAAGCTGCTCTACAAGCAGCGCGGCCGGCAGCCCTGGCCGCACTGCGGTCGCTACCTGTAGTCCCAAGGCGGGGTCGCGCCGGCGGACTCGCCCTACCCTGAGTTTATGGGCGCCCGTACCAGAGCCCGGACGGCAGACCGTGACCGGGCGATCGACATCATCAACGCGGCGTACGCCGACGGCCAGCTCGGCGAGATCGTGCGCGAGAACCGCATCGAGGCCGCGCTGCAGGCCACGACGCTGGGCCAGCTGCGAGCGCTGACCCAGGACCTGCAGCACCCCGGGCAGAGCGGGCCGGCGCAGCCGGCCGCTGCCGCGCGCGGCAAGTCCCCGCGGCCGGTCCGCCGGGACACCACACCGCTCCCGCTCCGGGCCAAGCTGTTCTTGGGCGGCTGCGCGGCGGTGCTGGTGGTCGCGACGATCAGTGGAGTGCTGGCCGACCGTGCGGACGAGCCGTCCGCCGGCGCCCCGATCAGCTTCACGATCAGCACCAGCTCGCTGCACGGGGTCCGGGACGCCTACGAGGAGCAGTTCGCCACTACCGAGACCTACCGGCTGACGTTCTCACCCGAGGCCGTGGTCGCCTACGTGCCCACCGACGACGGTCGCGAGCGCTACGAGGAGTGGCGGTGGAACGACGGCGACGAGGAGGGTCGCTTCCGGCAGGTCGTGGAGGCACGGACGGCGCAGGGCCGGTTTGCCCGGGTCGACCTGGCCGACGTCGACATCGATCGGATCGAGGCCAACATGCGCCGTGCCGAGGCCGAGGTCGGCGTGGAGGATCCCGAGGAAGTCAGCGTCTGGATCGAGCACCCGAGCTACGAGGACCAGGCGGTGGTGCGCATCCAGGTCGTCAACGCCTACGACGAGCTCGGCTACCTCTTCACCGATCTCGCCGGTGAGGTGCTGCGGGTCCAGCGGTTCGGGGAGGAGTGAGCGACGCGCCCGCCCGCACCTGCGTCATCACGGCGGCCAGCGCCGCGTCGGCCGCGTCCCGGTCGGTGTCGGCGTACGTCGAGGTGGTGGCCATGATCTCGTCGGCGCCGGTCCGCTCGAGCAGTACGTGCAGCTGCTGGGCGACCTGGTCGGCAGTGCCGTAGACGGCGTTGGCGAGCCAGGCTTCGATGCGCTCGCGCTGGCGCGGCGTGGGGGAGTGCGCCAGGACGGTGTCGATCGACTCCAGCGGGGCGAACGCGCCCGTCTCCCGCGAGCGCACCATCGCCCAGGCCTCGGGAAGCAGGAGCTCGCGGGCACGGTCGGCGCTCTCCGCGACCATGATGTCGGCGCTGGCGACGACGTAGGCGCCGTCGCCCGCTGCTTCGCGGTAGCGCTGCAGGGCGTCGGGGTCGTGCAGGAGCGGCCCGCCGACGACGGCTGGAAGTCCTGCGCTGGCGGCGAAGTCGAGACCGCGCTGCATCGCCAGGACGAAGACCGGTGGGGGTACGTCGACCGCGGGTCGCGCGGTGATCGGTCCGGTGCCTGCCAGGAAGGCGCGCAGCTCCGCGAGGTCGTCGCCGAACCGGTCGGCGGCCGACGAGCCGGCCCGCAGCGCGCGGCGTACTGCCGGCGTGAAGCCCAGGGACCGCCCGACCCCGAGGTCGACCCGGCCGGGGTGGAGCCCCTCGAGCATGAGGAACTGCTCGGCGACCACCAGCGGCGCGTGGTTGGGCAGCATCACGCCGCCACTGCCGATGCGGATCCGGTCCGTGGCCGCACCGACCGCCGCGAGCAGCACGCCCGGACTGCCGCTGGCGACGCCGGGCACGCCGTGGTGCTCCGCCACCCAGAACCGGTCGTAGCCGAGCCTCTCGACGTTGCGTGCCCGGGCGACCGTGCGGTGCAGCGCGGCCGAGTCGGGCTCGCCGGCACGCGTGCGGGTGCGGTCGAGCAGGGACAGGCGCACGGTAGTCATCACCAGGGCGAACGCCCCGACGGCGCGCGATCATCCACGCCCCGCTTGGCCGGCCTCAGGGGCGGCGACCTGCGAGCCGCTGCTCCTCGGCCTTGCGGGCCATCGCCCGGTAGTGCTCCAGGACCTCCGTGAACCCCTGCGGGTCGACGACGCGTCGCGTCACGACGTACGGCGAGAGCCGGTGGCGGTGGATGACCACGCGCCAGTCGCGCGACCCGGGGGTGCCCTCGACGTCGATGCGGGTCGCGGGGTTGCGCAGGTCGAAGGTGTAGCGGCTGATGCCGTCCTCGATCTCGAGGATGCCGCCGCGGACGGCGACCTGACGGTGCGGGGTGGTTGTGAGTCCCCACCAGAACGCCAGGGCGAGCGCCGTGAGTGCGCCGGCGATGCCGATGTCGGTCCCGACCTGGCTCTCCGCTGCCCGCCAGATCGCGAAGCCGGCCGCGACCGCCGAGGCCAGCAGGAGGACCGTGAGGAGCAGGCGGGGACCGCGCGGCGTACGGAACTCCACCACCTGCGGCACCGGCTGGCGGGGAGGGGTGGCGGGCGCGCTCGCCCCCGCAGACCGCGCGGCCGCGACCGCGGGCTCGGGCATGGGTTCGGGCTCGGGCATGGGTTCGGGCTCCGGCTCCGGCTCGGGCTCCGGGTCTGGCTGGCGGACGAACGCCGCCGAGTCCCACCGTGGGCTCTCGGCGGGTACGGACGCGAGGGGCTCCGGCTCCAGGACTGGCTCCGGGGCCGGTTCGGGCTCGGGGTCCGGCTCTGGCTCTGGCTCGGGTTCGGGCTCGGGGTCCGGCTCCGGCTCGGGCTCCGGCTCCGGCTCGGGCTCGGGCTCGGGTTCGGGCTCGGGGTCCGGCTCGGGTTCCGGTTCGGGTTCCGGTTCGGGTTCGGGGTCCGGCTCGGGCTCGGGTTCGGGTTCCGGTTCGGGCTCCGGCTCGAGTGCTGCCTCCACCTCGGAGGCGAGCAGCTTCTTGTAGAAGGCGTCGGGGTCCTCCGCGACGGTCCGCGGGGCGAAGATGTCGCGTTCGGGCAGCGGGGGCGCGGTCGGCCCCGGCAAGGATTCGGGCGCGGGCTGCGGCTCTGCGGCGGGCTCGGGCTGGGGGACCGGGAGGTCGAGGTCGAGGGTCTCAGGCTGCGGCTGTGCCGGGCGGCGCCGGCGGCGCAGGCGCGACTGCTTGGCGCGCGACTTGCCGATGACGGGAAGCGGGGGGATGTACGGCTCGCCGGTGCCGCGCACAGGCGGGGCGACAGGTGGGCTGACTGGTGGGGGCGCCGGTGTGGAGTCAGCCGGCGCGCGGTCCTCGTCCTCGGTCGGCGCGCCGCCCGCCGGGGCAGCTGCATCGGTGTCGAGCGACTCGTAGAACGAGGCGAAGTCGAAGCTGCCCTGGGCGCTGAGCCGTTCGCGGCTCTGGCTCACGACCTCGTCGGCGGAGCGTTCAGGGCGCGACGGGGCAGCGGCCGGCTGGTCGGCGTGCTCGAGCGCGTCATCGACCACGGCGTCAGCGGAGTCGTCGGCCGCACCGTCTGGCGGTGCGTCTGCCGGCGAACCACCGTCGTGGTCACGCGCGCGGGACAACCACGCGTCGAGGAAGTCGGAGTCGGCTTCCCCGCCGGTACGGTGAGGCTCCGTACCTCCGGGATCGGACACTGTTCCCTCCCACGGTCACCGGCAGGCCGGTCCCCGCTTTCGGTCTGGGCTGTCAACTGGGCTTGGCGCACCCTCACGCTAGCGACGCGGGGGGTTGCGCACACCCAGAATCGGCCGGAATCCTCCCAACGTGCGCGATCCTGCCGATCCGAGTGACGCGTGGGGCGAAGGTCGCCGTACGCGAGACGAAGCCGGAGCTGAGGCGATGACCACCCTGCGGCCCGCCGTCCCGACGGCGTACGAGCGACACGTGCTGAACCGTGTCGGTTGGGGCTTCTCGCGCGCGACGTACACCGACCTGCGGCGCGCCGGGGGAGCCGACGCATGGCTGAAGCAGCAGCTGGAGCCCACCCGGATTCGAGAGAACGCGCGCGCCCAGGCCATCGCCACGACCTGGTTCCCGGACCTCAAGCACGGGGCCGAGCAGCGGTGGAAGAACCAGACGCGCGAGCAGAAGGGCGGCTGGGAGTATGCCCTGGACCTGTCCAACCAGTCCCTGCTGCGGCGCATCTACACCCGTCGCCAGCTGCTCGAGGCGATGGTGGACTTCTGGTCCGACCACCTGCACGTGCCCGGCGGCCACGACACGGCGTGGCTGTTCCGCTCCGACTACGACGAGCTCCTGCGCCGGCATGCACTGGGACGCTTCGACGACCTCCTGGTGGCCGCGACGCTGCACCCGGCGATGATCCTGCACCTCGACACCTGGACTTCCACGCGCCGCAGCCCGAACGAGAACCACGGACGCGAGCTGCTCGAGCTGCACACGGTGGGGCGTGCCGCCGGCTACACCGAGGCCATGGTGAAGGACTCCGCGCGGATCCTGTCCGGCTACACGATCGACGCGTGGAAGACCTGGCAGCCCAGCTATGACCCGAAGCGGCACGCCACCGGTCCGGTGCACGTCCTCGGGTTCCACCACGACAACGCCGCCGCCGACGGGCGTCCCGTCGCCGGGGCCTACCTGCGCCACCTCGCCCATCACCCCGCCACCGCTCGCCGCATCGCCCACAAGCTCGCGGTCCGCTTCGTCTCCGACAAGCCGAGCGCCGCCCTGGTCGACCAGCTCACCCAGACCTTCCGGTCCTCCGGCACCGACATCCGCGCCACGATGCAGGTCCTGTTCGCCAGCCGGGAGTTCAAGCGGTCGGCGGGCGCGAAGGTGCGCACCCCCGACGAGGACGTCGTCGCCACCTGCCGTGCCCTCGCGATCCGGGTGCGCCCGCCGCGCCGGTCGGAGTCGTTCGCGCGGTCGCTCACCTATGTCCAGGGCGGGCTGCAGCTCTATGACTGGCCGCGTCCCGACGGTCCTCCCGACACCGCGGAGGCGTGGTCGTCGGTGACGCGGATGTTCGCCTCCTACCGGATGCACTGGAACATCGCCGCCGGCTGGTGGCCCACCCTCGACGTGACGCTCCGCCCCTCGGCGTACTGGCTCCCCAAGCGTGGCTTGCCCAAGAGAGGCATCACGATGGCCGTGTACGTCGACCGGGTGTGCCGGCTGCTGCTGGGCCGCGCCTCCACTCCGCACGACCGCAAGGTGGTCGCACAGGCCACCGGCGTCCCGCTCAAGACCCGCATCACCCCCGACCACGCCGTCGCGCGCTGGGACCAGGTGCGGGTGCTCGGTGCCCTCCTCGACTCGCCAGGACACATGACGCGATGACCGACCGCGAGCCCACGACGGGCACCCCCAGCACATCCGGCGCGTGCAGCGACTGCACGGACCTCGGGCGCACCACCCTGCACCGACGCCAGTTCCTCTCCCGCACTGCGGCTGTGGGCGCCGGCGCGGTCGCGACGTCGCTGTTCGGCGACACCGTGCGACAGGCCGCGTTCGGTGCCGAACCGGGCGGCAACGTCCTGGTCGTCATCAGCCTGCGGGGCGGGCTCGACGGCCTCGGCCTGGTCGTGCCGTACGGCGACCCGGGGCTCGCGCAGGCGCGGCCCAACATCATGCTGCCGAAGGAGTCGCTGCTCGCGCGGGACGAGCTCTTCGGGCTGCACCCGGCGATGCGCCCGCTGACCTGGGCCTGGGATGCGGGTGAGCTGGCGGCCGTCCACGCCGTCGGCATGCCGGCTCCCAACCGGTCGCACTTCTCGGCGATGGAGGAGATCGAGGACGCCGACCCCACCTCCAGCGTCCGGCGGGGCTGGATCAACCGGATGGCGGGTCTCAACGCCTTCGCCGACCCGCTCGAGGTCGTGCACCTCGGCTCGTCGGTCGCGCCCACGATCGTCTCGGGCACGGCGCCCCACGTCGCCGCTCCCCGGCTCTCCGACGTCGGGCTGATCGGCGCCGACGGCTCGGCGACCACGCGCCGGATGCGCCAGCTCCGCACGGCGTGGGCCGGGGCGAAAGGGCCGCTGGCCACCGCCGCGCGAGCCGCCCTCGACACCACCCAGCGCGCCTCGTCGGTGGCCGCGACCACCTACAAGCCGCGCAACGGGGTCACCTATCCCACCGCATGGCCGGGTCGCGACTTCGCCGACGCGCTCCAGGACACCGCCCAGCTCATCCGCTCCGACCTCGGTACCGAGATCGTCTCCATCGACTTCGGGTCCTGGGACATGCACGCCGACTACGGCAACGCCGACGGTGGCGCGATGACGACGATGGTGCACGCGTTCGCCAGCGGGCTCGACGCCTTCCTCCGCGACCTCGGCGGGCTCCGCTCACGGGTCACCGTCGTGACCATCAGCGAGTTCGGACGCCGCCTCGGGGAGAACGGCAACCGGGGTCTCGACCACGGCTGGGGCAACGTCATGCTCCTGGCCGGCGCCGGGGTGCGTGGCGGGCGCTACCACGGCCGGTGGCCCGGTCTCGGCCCGTCGGCGCTGACCGAGGGCGACCTCGCGGTGACCACCGACTACCGCGACGTCCTCGCCGAGGTGCTGCAGCGGCGCTTCCCGCAGCGCTCGGTCGGCAAGGTGTTCCCCGGGCTGCGGCACACCCCGGTCGGGGTCATGCGCGCCTGAGCCGCGACCACCCGGCAGGCGGCCCGGGCGGGCGACCTGGGCGCCGTCGCGCGGGGTGCGAGGATGGTCGATCGTGACCACGCCGTACGCCGCACCCGGCCCCCGCGCCACCGTGCGCCACTGGATCGCCGGGGCCCGCCCCCGCACCCTGCCCGCCGCCGTCGCGCCGGTGCTCGCCGGGACCGCGATCGCGCTGCACGAGGACTCCTTCGTCGCCGGCAAGGCGCTGCTCGCCCTGGGGCTGGCGCTGGCGCTGCAGATCGGCGTCAACTACGCCAACGACTACTCCGACGGCATCCGCGGCACCGACGCCGACCGGGTCGGCCCGCTGCGCCTGGTGGGCTCGGGTCTGGCGTCCCCGCGCGCGGTCAAGCTCGCTGCCTTCACCGCCCTCGGCGTCGGCGCCGTGTTCGGCCTGGTCCTGGCCGCCCTCACCGCCTGGTGGCTGGTCGCGATCGGAGCCGTGTGCCTGCTGGCCGCGTGGGGCTACACCGGCGGCAGCTCGCCGTACGGCTATCGCGGGCTGGGCGAGGTCATGGTCTTCGTGTTCTTCGGCCTCGTCGCGGTCGTCGGCACGACGTACGTCCAGGTCGAGGGCACCGACGGGCTCGGTGCGGCCGTCCTCGCCGGCGTCGGCATCGGCGCGCTGGCCTGCGCGATCCTCGTCGCCAACAACCTGCGCGACATCCCCAGCGACCGCGAGGTCGGCAAGCGCACCCTCGCCGTCGTCCTCGGCGACCCCCGCACCCGCCTGCTGTACGCCGGGCTGGTCGCCGTCTCCGTCGTCTCCCTGGTCGCCATCGCGGCTCTCACGTCCTGGTGGGCGCTGCTCGCTGCCGTCGCGGTGCTGCCCCTCGTGCCGGCGCTGCGCACCGTGCTCGGCGGCGCCGAAGGGCGCGGGCTCATCCCCGTCATCCAGCAGACCGGTCTCGCTGAGCTGGTCTATGGGCTCGGGCTGCTCGTGGGTGCTGGGATGATCGGCCGGTGAGCGACCTCGACGAGACCGTGTCCTTCTTCCACGCACCGTTGGCGGACGGCTCCCTGCCCCCGACCGCGACGGCCAAGAGTCTGTGGAACGACGACCAGCTGCACGGCGTGGCGGTCGGCGGCGCGATGGGTCGCGCGGCGGAGCACGAGATCCGGGCCCGTGGTCGCGACGACCTGCGCCCGGCGCGGGTCACTGTCGACCTGTTCCGACCCGCGCGCGTGCGGCCGTGCCACACGCGCGTCGAGGTCGTCCGGGAGAGCCCGCGGCTGCTGCTGCTCGACGTCGTGCTGGAGCAGGACGGCGACGGCGCCGAGGACGGCGCCGGCGAGCGCGTGGCCGTGGCGCGGGCGTCGGTGCTGGCGCTCAAGGCCACGGAGAACGCACCGGGCGAGGTGTGGATGCCTGACGTCGGACCCGAGGTCCCGGCGACCGAGGACGTGCCGCCGAGTGAGGACGTGCGCCCGCCGTTCTTCTGGTCGGAGTCGGTCGGCTGGAGCCACGACTTCACGGCGTACCTCAACGCCGAGCGCAAGCAGCTGTGGCAGACGGTGCCGGCGGTCGTCGCGGGTGAGCGGCCCTCGCCGTTCGTCGCAGCCGCCGCCGTCGCGGACTCGACCAGCATGGTGACCAACTGGGGCACCGGCGGGGTGGAATACATCAACACCGACTACTCCCTGACGCTGGCGCGCCTGCCCGTCGGTCGTGAGATCGGGCTGTCGGCCACCGATCGCGTCGTCGCCGACGGCATCTCCGTCGGCACCGTGGTGCTCTACGACCGCGCGGGCCGGATCGGGTCGTGCACGGTGACCGCGCTGGCCAACGCCCGGCGCGCCGTCGACTTCCGCGGCACGACGTTCACCCGCGAGGGGATGGAGACGGCGCCGGGCGTCTAACCGCCCGGGACGTCATACGTCCGAGGACCCATAGCGCCGAGAACGTACGACGTCGGGCGGGGTGGGTCAGTCCACGTCCTCGCGCGCCTTGCGCTCGTCGAACTTCTGCGCGGCCCGGTTGGCCCGCTCCTCGATGCGTACGGCGAACTGCTCGCGCGGGCCGCGCAGCAGCGGGAACGACAGGATCGACGACAGCACGACGGCGGCCAGCAGCGGCCAGAAGCGCGGGATGTGGTCGACGCCGTTGACGAGCATGTAGACCGCGATGATCAGCGAGTAGCACCCGACGAAGAGGGCGAGGCGGAGCAGGGTGTACACGGCGAACGGCTTCACCCCTCCAGGGTAGACGCTCACCGGGCTGCGCCCGAGTCGGGGAGAGTGCATCCGCCTGTGCCGGGACTTGTGACAGCGCCTACCCTGGGTACGTGGGCAAGTTCCTCTTGGTCGTCGTCGCGTTCGCGGCTCTGGTCTACCTGCTGTTCTGGTGGCTGGAGCGTCGTCGCGTGCGCGGACAGGGCGGATCCGGTGGGCGTACGGCGGGCCCGGGCCGCCCCCGCGGCCCCCAGAAGCCGCCGCGCATCCAGGGGCCGGACGACGACCCCGACTTCCTCCGGCGGCTCGAGCAGCAACGCCGTCGCGACGCCCGCCGACGCGCGCAGGGTGAGGGGCCTGCCGAGGGCGACAACGCCCCCGGCTCGGTCTGACGCACGTCGTGATCCCGCCGGAGCCGAGTCTGCGTCCGGTGGCCGGTTCGGCCGCCGCTGTCGTGGCGCTCCTCGACCCCTGGTTGGCCGAGGACGCCCCTGAGCCGTTGCAGATCGCCACGTCCGGATCGACCGGGCAGCCCAAGCGGGTCGCGCTCTCGCGCGCGGCCGTCGAAGCCTCCGCCGAGGCCACGCACGCCTACCTCGGTGGTCCTGGGCAGTGGCTGCTGAGCGTGCCGGTCGCCTACATCGCCGGGGTGCAGGTGCTGGTGCGCTCGTTGCTCGCGGGGCACCGGCCCGTGCTGGGGGAGGCCCACCCCGACCTGGCCACCGCGATCGCGGCGATGACCGGTGAGCGCCGTTACGCCTCGCTCGTCCCCACGCAGCTCGTGCGCGCGCTGGACGACCAGCGCGACCGCACAGCCCTGGCCTCCCTCGACGCGGTCCTCCTCGGCGGCGCCCGACTCGACCCGACCGTGCGCCGCAGTGCGGAGGCCGCCGGCATCGGTGTGGTGGAGACCTACGGCATGAGCGAGACCGCGGGCGGTTGTGTGTATGACGGCCGGCCACTGCCGGGCGTCGACGTCCGGGTCGACGCCGACGGACGCGTCTGGCTGTGCGGACCGATGCTCGCCGACGGCTACGTCGACGAGCCCGGGCGGACCGCGGAGGCGTTCGTCGACGGCTGGTTCCGCACCGACGACCTCGGTGAGCTCGACCGCGACGAGCGCGGCGTCCGGCTGCGGTTGCTGGGCCGCGCCGACGACGTCGTCAACAGCGGTGGCGTGAAGGTCGCCGCAGCGGCGGTCGCCCAGCGGCTGCGCGCCCACCCGCGGGTCGCGGCGGCCGAGGTGGTCGGCGTACCCGATCCGGAGTGGGGGGAGCGCGTGGTCGCGCACGTCGTCGGTGACCTCGACCTCGACGAGGCCCGCGACTGGGTCGCCGCCGAGCACCCGCGCACGTGGGCCCCCACCGTCCTGCGCCGCCATGACGCCCTGCCCCTGCTCGACAACGGCAAGGTCGACCGGATGCGCCTGCGGGCCGAGGCATGAGCGGTCCGGAGGCGGCGTACGACGTCTTCGTCTGGTCGCTGCCGATGCGGGCGCGCTTCCGTGGCATCGACGTGCGTGAGGGCGTGCTGCTGCGCGGCGCCGACGGCTGGGGCGAGTGGAGCCCGTTCCTCGACTACGACGCGACCGTCAGCGAGTCGTGGCTGCGCTGCGCGGAGGAGGCCGCCTCCGGGAGCTGGCCGACCCCGGTGCGCGACCGGATCCCCGTCAACGTCACGGTCCCCGCGGTCGGTCCCGAGCGTGCCGCGGAGATCGTCCGCGTCCGCCCGGGCTTCCGGACAGCGAAGGTCAAGGTCGCCGAGCCGGGGCAGAGCCTCGCCGACGACGAGCAGCGGGTGGCGGCCGTCCGCGATGCCCTCGGCCCCGGCGGCTCGGTGCGCGTCGACGCCAACGGCGGCTGGTCGGTCGACGAGGCCGTCACCGCGATCGCGGTGCTCGACCGGGCGGCCGGGGGACTGGAGTACGTCGAGCAGCCCTGCGCATCGGTGGAGGACCTCGCCGCCGTACGCCGCCGGGTCGACGTGCCGATCGCCGCCGACGAGTCCATCCGCCGTGCTGCCGACCCCTACCGCGTGCGTGACCTCGAGGCCGCCGACATCGCGGTGATCAAGGTCCAGCCACTGGGCGGGGTCGCCGCCTGCCTGCGGATCGCCGAGGACATCGGGCTGCCGGTCGTCGTCAGCTCCGCGCTCGAGACGTCGGTCGGGCTCGCTGCCGGTGTCGCCCTCGCCGCTGCGCTGCCGGAGCTGCCCTACGCCTGCGGGCTCGGCACCACCACCCTGCTCGACGGGGACGTGGTCGCCGACCCGCTCACCCCCGACGACGGGATGCTCCCCGTACGCCGCCCCGTCCCCGACCTCGGCCTGTTGGAGGCCCACCGCGCCAGCCCGGAGCGGTGGGCGGCGTGGGCGGCGCGGCTCGCCGAGGCCCGGCGCGTGCGGGCCGTGCGCGGCGTACGGCAGGATCCAGCCCCGTGACCGACGCCCCGCGCAACGCCTCGACCGCCCTCGCGCGCACCCTGGTCGACGCGCTCGTGCGCAACGGCATCGGCGACGTCGTGCTCGCCCCCGGCTCGCGCAGCGCCCCGCTGGCCTTCGCCGTCCACGACGCCGCGCTCGCGGGTCGGCTGCGGCTGCACACCCGCATCGACGAGCGCACCGCTGGCTTCCTCGCCCTCGGCATCGCCAAGACCTCGCGCGCACCCGTGGCGGTGGTGACCACCTCCGGCACGGCGACGGCCGAGCTGCATCCGGCGGTGCTCGAGGCCGACGCCGCCGGGGTGCCGCTGCTGCTGTTGACCGCCGACCGGCCCGCTGCCATGCGCGGCACCCAGGCCAACCAGACCACCGACCAGGTCGAGCTCTACGGCACCGCGGCCAGGTGGGCGCTCGACGTACCCCCCGGACGGCCCGGCACATACGAGCAGACGCAGGTCGACGACTGGCGCGACCTGGTCGCCCGCGCGGTCAAGGTCGCGTCCGGGTCCGACGGCCCGCCCGGTCCGGTGCAGCTCAACCTCCAGCTGGCCGAGCCGCTGGTGCCCGGCGTCGACGACGGCTGGTCCACGCCGTTGGTCCCGCCGGCCCCACAGCCGGTCGATGCCGGTGGTGTCGGACCCGTCGGGATCGAGCTGCTGCGCGCGGGCCCGCGCACCGTGGTCGTGGCCGGTGACGACGCCGGCCCGCCGGCGCGGATCCTCGCCGAGCAGGCGGGTTGGCCGCTGCTGGCCGAGCCCAGCAGTGGTGCGCGCACCGGCACCCATGCCATCCGCACCTACCGGCTGCTGCTCGCCGAGCCCGAGCTCGGCGGTCGCATCGAGCGGGTCGTCGTCTTCGGGCACCCCACGCTCTCGCGCCCGGTCACCCGGCTGATCTCGCGCGAGGACGTCGAGGTCGTCGCGGTGCGCAACGCCACCGGCTACACCGACCCGGGGCGCCAGGTCTCGCGCGTCTTCGACGCCGTCACCGGTGAGCCGGGTGGCGACCCCGACTGGCTGGAGCGGTGGCGGGCGCGCGACGCCGAGGTCTCCGCAGCACTCGACCGCCTCGTGCACGAGCAGGCCGGCGACACGCTCAGCCCCCACCAGGTGGCCGCTGCGGTCAGCGCCGCCGTACCCGCCGGCGGCTTGCTCTTCGTCGGCTCCTCCAACCCCGTGCGCGACCTCGACATCATGGCGCGGCCCGCGCCGGTGGGGGAGCGGCGGCTCGTCCTGGCCAACCGCGGACTGGCCGGCATCGACGGGGTCGTGTCGTCGGCGATCGGTGCGGCGCTGGGCCGGGCGCGCACCTCGCGCGCGCTCGCGCTGATGGGCGACCTGACGTTCGTCCACGACGCCACCGCGCTGGTGATCGGGCCCCACGAGGAGCGCCCCGACCTGACGATCGTGGTGGTCAACGACGACGGCGGCAGCATCTTCTCCTCGCTCGAGCAGGGTGGGGTGGAGTACGCCGACTCCTTCGAGCGGCTCTTCGGCACCCCGCACGGCACTGACCTGGGTGCCCTGTGTGCGGCGACCCGCACCCCGCACTGGCGGGTCGAGTCGCTGGCCGAGCTCGAGCACGCGCTGTCCTCGCCTGGTGGTGGCATCGAGGTGGTCGAGGTCAGGTGCAGCCGTGACGGACGGCGCGCGCTCGATGAGCTGATCCGGGGCCTGGTCGCGGGCGACTGAGCCGCGAGCGGCTGGGCTGTCGGACGGCCGCTACGGTCGGAGCATGCGGATCACGAAGTTCGGTCACTCCTGCGTCCGGCTCGAGGCCGGCGGCTCCACCGTCGTGCTGGATCCCGGCGGGTTCACCGACCCCGAGGCGGTCGACGGTGCCGACGCCGTGCTGGTCACCCACGAGCACTTCGACCACGTCGAGGTCGAGCGGCTGCGCCGCGCCGACGCCGACATCTGGACCCACGCGGGCCTGGTCGAGCAGCTGCGCGCCGACGCACCCGACCTCGCTGACCGGCTGCACGTCGTCGAGACCGGGAGCCCGTCGGGTGCCGAGCTCACCGTCGCCGGCTTCACCGTGCGCCCCATCGGCGAGTGGCACGCCGTCATCCACGACGAGATCCCGCGCGTGCACAACGTCGGCTATGTCCTCACCGCCGACGGCACCAGCGCCTACCACCCCGGCGACGCGCTGACCGAGGCCGACGTGCCGGTCGACGTGCTGCTGCTGCCCGCCACCGCGCCGTGGAGCAAGGTGGCGGAGACCATCGACTTCGCCCGCGCTGTCGGCGCCCCGCTCACCGTGCCGATCCACGAGGCGATCTTCAGCGAACCCGGCCGCGGCGTCATCGACACCCACCTGCAGCGGTTCCTCGGCGAGCGGGAGCTGGACTACCGCCGGGTCGAGGTCGGTCAGGACGTCTGAGGGCCGCGCAACCGGTTCAGCTCGGTGAGGACCGCGTCGAGGTAGACGTCGACCTCGTCCATGTCGTAGCCGGCGCGGAACCGCCGCGGGGTGAACCGCACGTCGCGCACCGTCGCGGCCGTCAGGTCGCCGTGGGGGATGCATGGGGACAGCACACCATCGCGCGCGGGCAGCCGGGAGCTATTCGCAGGACCCACCGGCGGCGGCGACCAGGCGGCGTACGGCGTCGAGGGTGGCGGGCCCGTGCACGAGGTCGGCGTCGTTGTGGCCCAGTCCGTCCAGCTCCGTCCGGCGTACGGCGAGTCCGGCCGCCTCCGCGGCGTCGGCGACCTCGCGCGACTGGGAGGGCGGCACGATCCCGTCGGCGGTACCGAGCACCACCGCGACCGGTGTCTCGGGCGCCTGCTCGCCCAGCTGCCGGACGGCGGCGAGGACGTCGTAGTCGTCGCGCAGCACCGGCCCGGCCGGGATGCCGTAGTTCGCTCGCGCCATCGCGCCCAACGACGTGAAGGGGGAGCGCAGCAGCAGCGCGGCGGGAGGGTGCTCCGCGGCGAGGTCGGCCGCGACCGCTGCGCCGAGGCTCTCCCCGAAGAGCACCAGCCGCTCCGGGGGTACGCCGGCCTCGTCGAGCAGGAAGTCGCGCGCAGCCCTGGCGTCCTGCCGGGTGCCGTCCTCCGACGGCCGCCCGGGGTTGCCGCCGTACCCCCGGTAGTCGAGCGCCAGCACCCCCAGGCCGAGCTCCGCCAGTCCGCTGACCAGCGGCATCCGGCTCGCCCGGTTGCCGCCGTTGCCCGGCGTCACCAGCACCGTGTAGCCGCACGCCGGGTCCGCCCCGACGTACGACGCCCGCAGCTCGAGCCCGTCGCTCGTGCGCAGCGTGACGTCGCGCCCCTCCACCCCGCTGCCGGCCAGCAGGTCCGCCGTCGGCGGCACCTCGGTCCGGTCGGGGAAGTAGACCAGCGACCGCTGTCCGAACCACACGGCCGCGGCACCCAGCAGCACGACGACGACCCCGCCCACCACCCAGCGCATGCCTCCAGCGAAGCACAGTGCGGGTCCGGGATTCGCGCAGAAACCGGTCACTCACAGCAAGGATCGCCGATCCCGCGGGTGGCGGCTGACCAGTTTTCTCCACCCGGTGACAGTCATCCACAGAGCGACGAACGAGACCCCACGGCGACCCGTGTTCGGCCGATGCTTGGCGGGTGGACGCGCGTGCCGGGTGGGTCAGGAGCCGCAATTGGCGACGGGTGACGCGCGGCGCCTATGCGCCGGCAGGAACTGACTGGCTCGCCGACCTCGCAGCCTGGCGCCTGGTGCTTCCCGAGGGTGCGGCCTTCACCCACCTGACGGCTGCACGGGTGCGCGGTTGGTGGACGTTGCCGTATCTGACGGTGCCGGTCGTCTTCGCCCAAGTGCCACCCGGAGGAGGGCGCAACCGCAGGTCGGGAGTGCGGGTGATCCGGACAGAGCCGGTGGAGCCGCCCGACGTGATCGCTGGCGTGCCGGTCGCATCCGCGATCGACATCCTCCTCGCGTGCGCCCGGGACCTCGGCGCGCTGGACCTCGGCATCATCATCGAGGGCGCTGTGCACGCCGGTGAGGACCTCGGGGCGCTTCGCGCGGCCGCGCAGGTCCACCGCCGCGGTGGACCCGCTCTGCGACGAGCCCTACTGCGCGCTGATGGACGCTCGGAGTCCGCCTGGGAGACGGCTCTGCGATTCCTGCACCAGGCGATCGACGTGCCGGTCGTGCCACAGCACGTCGTCGAGCACGAGGGGGACTTCGTCGCCCGCGCGGACTTGTGGATCCCGGGGACGAGGACCCTCCAGGAGTACGACGGCGCAGTGCATCGCACCGTCGAGCAGCAGCGCGATGACCTCAGTCGGGCGCGGCGGCTCAGCCGAGCAGGCTGGACGCGCAACGGCTACACCGCCCGGGAGGTCGTGCGCCAACCCGGGACCGTCATGCGCGACGCGGACCGGGCGCTGGGTCGCAGGAGTGCCGCCGGACGGCTGGACCCGTGGTGGGACCTCCTCCGCAGGTCGGCACTCACCCCCGCCGGGCGCGCTCAACTGACGAACCAGTGGACGCCGGCCAGGAAAATGGGTCAGTAACCACGCTGAAGCCGCGGCCGATCTGTTGCCGATGACCAGTTTCTGCCCCGGTCCAGTTCAGCCCGAGGTGAGCGCATCCCGCACCGGCACGAACTTCGCCTGCGCCTCGGCGAGCTCCGAGGCCGGGTCGGAGTCGGCGACGATGCCGCAGCCGGCGAAGAGCCGCACGGTGCGCCGGTCCTCGCCGACCTCGGCGGAGCGCAGGGCGATCCCCCACTCGCCGTCGCCGTCGGCGTCGAGCCAGCCGACGGGGCCGGCGTAGCGCCCCCGGTCCATGCCCTCGATCTGGGTGATGAGCGCCTGGGCGACCGGCGTCGGGGTGCCGCCGACGGCCGCGGAGGGGTGCAGCGCGGCAGCGAGCTCGAGGGCGCTGACCGGGTCGGTGTCGGGGACGACGCCCGCCACGTCGCTGGCGAGGTGCATGACGTTGGGCAGGTGCAGCACGAACGGCGCCTCGGGCACGTTCATCGAGGTGCAGTGGGGCGCGAGTGCGTCGGCGACGGAGCGGACGGCGTACTCGTGCTCCTCGAGGTCCTTCGACGAGCGCGCGAGCGTGGCGGCCAACGCGAGGTCGCGCTCGTCGTTGCCGGTACGCCGGATGGTCCCGGCCAGCACGCGCGAGGTGATCAGCCCGCGCTCGCGGCGCACCAGCATCTCGGGGGTGGCGCCGAACATGCCGCCGACGTGGAAGGTCCAGCACATGGGGTACTGCTCGGCCAGGCGCTGCAGCGGCCACCGGACGTCGACGTCGGTCGTCGAGGTGGCGAGCAGGTCCCGGGCGAGGACGACCTTCTCGAGCTCGCCGGAGCTGATCCGGCCGACGGCCTCGGCGACCACGCCCTGCCAGCGTTCGCCGTCGAGGTGAGCGTCGGCGAAGACGACGTCGGTCGGCGGCTGGGGGGAGGCCGTCGCCGCGAGCGCCGGGGGAGGCAGGAGCTCGCCGCGGCTGATGGTGGTGATCCACGTGGTGTCGCCCTTGCGGCCGACGACCACCTCCGGCACGGTCAGGACCGAGTCGCCGGGCTCGTCGGCGAAGGCGAAGCTGCCGAAGGCGACCAGGCCGCTGCCGGGCAGCCGCACCTCGTCACGCACGACTGCCGCGCCGACCAGGTCGGCCCACCAGGCCGAGGCGTCCGCGAACCGGTCGGCGCCGGTGCTGCGCAGCTGTGCGGCGCATCCCCAGCCGACCAGGCCCTCGCCGCGGCGTACCCACGCCAGGGGCTCCTCGCGCGGCAGCAGGTCCAGCAGGGGACCGGGGTCCGCGACGGCGACGGTGCGTACGACGAGCTGGCCCAGGGCCTCGCGGGGGCCATCGGGTCGGGGTTCGTCCGCCGCGACCGGGGGGAGTCGGTCGACGTCGCTGGTGCCGGTGCTCATCGGCGTCGAGCGTACGGCGCACTGTCACATCACGTCGCACCGGCTGGGGCGGTCCAGCCCGGCCCGACGCGCACCGATGGGCCGCTGCTCGTAGGGTTCAGGGGTGACCCGCGCCTCCCTGGACAAGCAGCCGCACGAGGTCGTCGCGATGTTCGACGACGTGGCCCGCCGCTACGACATCACCAACGACGTCCTCTCGCTGGGTCAGGACCGTCGGTGGCGCAAGGCGGTCATCGACGCGGTCGACCCGTCGTACGGCGAGCGGGTGCTGGACCTGGCCGCCGGGACCGGCACCTCGAGCCTGCCGTTCACCGACCGCGGCGCGTACGTCGTGCCGTGCGACTTCTCCCAGGGGATGCTGCGCGTCGGCAAGCGGGCCCGTCCCCAGCTGCCGTACGTCGCGGGCGACGGCACCCGGCTGCCGTTCCCCGACGCGACCTTCGACGCGGTGACGATCTCCTTCGGGCTGCGCAACATCGTGGACCCGCTCGCCGGCCTGGCCGAGATGCGGCGTGTCACCAAGCCCGGTGGCCGGCTGGTGGTGTGCGAGTTCAGCACACCGACCTGGGCGCCGTTCCGGGTCGTCTACCTGGAGTACCTCATGAAGGCGCTGCCCGCAGTGGCGCGCGCGGTCTCCTCCAGCCCCGACGCCTACGTCTACCTCGCCGAGTCGATCCGCGCCTGGCCCGACCAGCGGGGGCTCGCCGACCGGATCGCCGACGCCGGCTGGCACTCCGTGCGTTGGCGCAACCTCTCCGGCGGCATCGTGGCGCTCCACCACGCCACCGCCTGAAGCGGCTGCGTCCCTCGTCACAACCGGCGACCGTCCGCGTGATCCAGCGTGCCCCCGGCCGACCCATTTAGACAACACTCTCGTTGCGTTAAACGCCCAGGTCAGAGGCGGGTTTCGGGCCCCACCCCGGGAGTCGCGCGCGGTCGGTCTCGTGTCTAGACTGTCGCCGCGAGACGTAAGTGAAACCGTTCACAACCTCACGACCCGACCGTCGTACGCCGCTCCGGAGCCTCTCCGCCGTGCCCCGTCCCCCGGTCGGAGGTCGTTGACAAGGAGTCGAAGGAATGGAGCTCTACACTCCGGTCCTGGCTTTGGCGGCTATTGCCGCGGCGTTCGCTGTCGGTTCGGTGCTGATGACCGCGGTCGTCGGCCCGAAGCGCTACAACCGCGTGCGCCTGGACTCCTACGAGTGCGGCATCGAGCCGACGCCCCAGCCCTACGGCGGTGGGCGGTTCCCGGTGAAGTACTACACCGTGGCGATGACGTTCATCATCTTCGACGTCGAGATCATGTTCCTCGTCCCGTGGGCGGTCTACTTCGACGAGTTGGCGTGGTTCGGCCTCATCGCCGTCGTCCTCTTCCTCTTCAACATCACCGCCGCCTATGCGTACGAATGGCGACGCGGCGGCCTCGATTGGGATTGAGAGCCTGACATGGGTATCGAAGAGAAGCTCCCCAGCGGAGTCCTGCTGACCACCGTCGAGGGGGTCGCGGGCTACTTCCGCAAGGCCTCGTTCTGGCCGGCCACCTTCGGTCTGGCGTGCTGCGCCATCGAGATGATGACCTCCGGCGCCCCGCGCTGGGACACCGGTCGGTTCGGCATGGAGGTCTTCCGCGCCTCCCCGCGTCAGGCCGACCTGATGATCGTGGCGGGCCGCGTGAGCCAGAAGATGGCCCCCGTCCTGCGCCAGATCTACGACCAGATGGCCGAGCCCAAGTGGGTGCTCGCCATGGGCGTGTGCGCCAGCTCCGGCGGCATGTTCAACAACTACGCGATCGTCCAGGGCGTCGACCACGTCGTCCCGGTCGACATGTACCTCCCCGGCTGCCCGCCGCGCCCGGAGATGCTCATCGACGCGATCCTCAAGCTCCACGACCAGGTGCAGCACACCAAGCTCGGCGCCAACCGGCAGGCCCAGATCCGCGAGCTCGAGGCCGAGGGCCTGGTCGCGCTGCCCACCTCGGAGCAGAAGGGACTGCTGCGGTGACCGAGAACGACGCAACGGACAAGATGCCGGAGAACCTCCCGGTCGACCCGGAGGCGCTGCGCACCCAGTCGCTGGCCACCCGCAAGGGGATGTTCGGCGCCCAGGGCACCGGTGACACCTCCGGGTACGGCGGACTGGTCAAGCCGGTCACGATGCCGGCCGGCGCACCCCGTCCGTGGGGCGGCTGGTTCGACGAGGTCGCCGACACCCTGGAGGCGCGGCTGCGCGACGCCGGCGTCGAGCGCGCCGTCGAGCGGATCGTCGTCGACCGCGGTGAGATCACCTTCCACATCCGGCGCGAGGACCTCCCGGTGGTCGCGCGGACGCTGCGTGACGACGAGGGGCTGCGCTTCGAGTTCTGCGCCGGCGTGAGCGGCGTGCACTACCCCGACGATGCGGGGCGCGAGCTGCACGCGGTCTACCACCTGCTGTCGATGACCCACAACCGCCGGATCCGGCTCGAGGTCACCTGCCCCGACGCCGACCCGCACATCCCGTCGGTGGTCGACACCTACCCGACCAACGACTGGCACGAGCGCGAGACCTACGACTTCTTCGGGATCATCTTCGACGGTCACCCCGCACTCACCCGCATCGAGATGCCCGACGACTGGCCGGGCCACCCGCAGCGCAAGGACTACCCCCTGGGCGGGATCCCCGTCGAATACAAGGGGGCCCAGATCCCGCCGCCCGACACCCGGAGGGCCTACAACTGATGGTCTCGACAAGCTCGACCAACAATATGAGCGACCCCTACGGCACCTTCGAGGCCGGCGCGGCCGACACCTCGTCGGGCCGGGTCTTCACCGTCACCGGTCAGGACTGGGACTCCGTCGTCCAGGGCGTGGCCGACGAGGGCGACGAGCGCATCGTCGTCAACATGGGCCCGCAGCACCCGTCGACCCACGGCGTGCTCCGTCTGATCCTCGAGCTGGAGGGGGAGACGGTCACCGAGGCCCGCTGCGGCATCGGCTACCTCCACACCGGCATCGAGAAGAACATGGAGTACCGCACCTGGGTCCAGGGCGTCACGTTCTGCACCCGGATGGACTACCTGTCCCCGCTGTTCAACGAGGCGACGTACTGCTTCGGTGTCGAGCGGCTCCTGGGCATCGAGGACGACATCCCCGAGAAGGCCCAGGTCATGCGGGTCCTGCTCATGGAGCTCAACCGCATCTCCTCCCACCTCGTCGCGATCGCGACCGGTGGCATGGAGCTCGGCGCGCTGACCGTCATGACGATCGGCTTCCGTGAGCGCGAGCTGGTGCTCGACCTGTTCGAGCTGATCACCGGCCTGCGCATGAACCACGCGTTCATCCGCCCCGGTGGCGTGGCGCAGGACCTCCCGCCCGGTGCGTTGGAGGAGATCCGCGACTTCATCGCCCTGATGAAGAAGCGCCTGCCGGAGTACGCCGCCCTGTGCAACGCCAACCCGATCTTCCGGGCGCGCCTCGACGGTGTCGGTCACATGGACCTCTCCGCGTGTATGGCGCTCGGCATCACCGGACCGGTGCTGCGCTCGACCGGGCTCCCGTGGGACCTGCGCAAGTCCGAGCCGTACTCCGGCTACGAGGACTATGACTTCGAGGTCCAGACCTGGGACACCGCCGATGCCTACGGCCGGTTCCGCATCCGGCTCAACGAGATGGACGAGTCGCTGAAGATCGTCCAGCAGTGCGTCGACCGGCTCGCCGGCCTCGAGGGCGCGCCGGTGATGATCGGCGACAAGAAGATTGCCTGGCCCAGCCAGCTGGCCATCGGCAGCGACGGCATGGGCAACAGCCTCGACCACATCCGCCACATCATGGGTGAGTCGATGGAGGCCCTGATCCATCACTTCAAGCTGGTGACCGAGGGGTTCCGGGTGCCGCCCGGGCAGGCCTACGTCCCGGTCGAGTCGCCGCGCGGCGAGCTGGGCGCCCACGTCGTCTCCGACGGCGGCACGCGTCCCTACCGCGCGCACTTCCGCGACCCGTCCTTCACCAACCTCCAGGCCACCAGCATGATGTCCGAGGGCGGCATGGTGGCCGACGTCGTCGTGGCGATCGCCTCGATCGACCCGGTCATGGGAGGAGTCGACCGATGAGCACGCCCCAGTCAGCCCCGCAGTCCACGCCGGCCTCGCAGCAGCGTCCCGCGCCCGACGGTGCGTCGACGGCAGCCGAGGCCACCGCGCTGCTCCCCGAGCAGACGATGGCCGAGCTGCGCGAGATCGCCGCGCGCTACCCGCACGCCCGCTCCGGCCTGCTCCCGATGCTGCACCTCGTGCAGAGCGTCGAGGGGCGGATCACCCCGGCCGGCATCGAGGCGTGCGCGCAGGTGCTCGGCATCTCCGCCGCCGACGTGTCCGGCGTGGCGACGTTCTACACGATGTACAAGCGCCGCCCGGTCGGCGACTACCACGTCGGCGTCTGCACCAACACGCTGTGTGCGGTCATGGGCGGCGACACGATCTTCGAGCGGCTCAAGGACCACCTCGACGTCGGCAACGACGAGACCACCGAGGACGGCAAGATCACCCTCGAGCACCTCGAGTGCAACGCGGCGTGCGACTTCGCGCCGGTGATGATGGTCAACTGGGAGTTCTTCGACAACATGACGCCGGAGACGGCCGTCGAGGTCGTCGACGACCTGCGCAACGGCGTCAACGTGCACTCCACGCGCGGTCCCAAGGTGGTCACCTGGCGCGAGGCCGAGCGCGTCCTCGCCGGCTTCCCCGACGGCCTCGCCGACGACGGCCCCGCCGCGGGCCCGGCGTCGCTGGCCGGCCTGGAGATCGCCAAGGAGCAGGGCTGGTCCGCCCCGGAGGGCGCGGCCGGCGCGGCGACCGGTGCGGCCGTCAGCGCCGGTGACGCCGACACCCGGCGCGCCGGGTCCGAGGCAGAGGTCGCCGCGTCGCCGGTCGACGTCGAGCACCCGGACGAGCCCGCCCAGCAGCCGGCCGACGAGGTCGGGAAGGGGGATGACGCGCAGTGAGCGAGCACGCAGACACCACGGGCACCGGGACGGGAGTCGACACCCTGACGCCGGTCCTGTCGGCGCACTGGGACCAGCCGCGGGCCTGGACGCTCGATGCCTACGAGGACACCGGGGGGTACGGCGCCCTGAAGCAGGCGCTCGGTGCGACCCCGGACTCGATCATCGAGCTGGTGAAGGAGTCCGGCCTCCGCGGTCGCGGCGGCGCGGGGTTCCCCACCGGCATGAAGTGGGGCTTCATCCCGCAGGACAGCCCGAAGCCGAAGTACCTCGTCGTCAATGCCGACGAGTCGGAGCCGGGCACCTGCAAGGACATCCCGCTGATGATGGCCAGCCCCCACACCCTGGTCGAGGGCGTGGCCATCGCGGCGTACGCCATCCGCGCCAACACCGCGTTCATCTACGTGCGCGGTGAGGTCCTGCATGTGATCCGCCGGTTGCAGAAGGCGGTCCAGGAGGCCTACCTGGCCGGCCACCTCGGCAAGAACATCCACGGCTCGGGCTACGACCTCGACGTCATCGTCCACGCCGGTGCGGGTGCCTACATCTGCGGCGAGGAGACGGCACTGCTCGACTCGCTCGAGGGTCGCCGCGGCCAACCGCGCCTGCGTCCGCCGTTCCCGGCCGTGGCGGGTCTGTACGCCGCCCCGACGGTGATCAACAACGTCGAGTCCATCGCGTCGGTCCCGGCGATCGTGCGCAACGGCGCCGACTGGTTCGGCACGATGGGCACGGAGAAGTCGGCCGGCATGACGCTCTACTCCCTGTCGGGTCACGTGAAGCGGCCCGGGCAGTACGAGGCCCCGCTCGGCATCACCCTGCGTGAGCTGCTCGACCTGTCGGGCGGCATGCGCGAGGGCTCGGAGCTGAAGTTCTGGACGCCGGGGGGCTCCTCCACCCCGATCCTGACTGCCGAGCACCTCGACGTCCCCCTCGACTACGAGGGGGTCAGCGGAGCCGGCTCGATGCTCGGCACCAAGGCGCTGCAGATCTTCGACCAGACCACCTCGGTCGTGCGCTGCGTCCTGCGCTGGACGGAGTTCTACAAGCACGAGTCCTGCGGCAAGTGCACCCCGTGCCGTGAGGGCACGTGGTGGCTGGTGCAGGTGCTGCAGCGGATCGAGCGCGGCCAGGGCCAGGAGGGCGACATCGAGCTGCTCCTGGACCAGTGCGACAACATCCTCGGCCGGGCGTTCTGCGCCCTCGGTGACGGTGCGACCAGCCCGATCACCTCGGCCATCCAGTACTTCCGTGAGGAGTTCGAGGCGGGCATGCACACCCCTGCGTGGGAGCTGTTCCCCTACCGGGCCTCCGCCCTGTTCACGTCGGAGGTGTCCGCGTGAGCGCCGGAGAGGTCGAGAAGACCGACCTGGTCAGCCTGACCATCGACGGCGTCGAGGTCAGCGTCCCCAAGGACACCCTGGTGATCCGCGCCGCCGAGCAGATCGGCGTCCAGATCCCACGGTTCTGCGACCACCCACTGCTCGCGCCCGTCGGGGCGTGCCGCCAGTGCCTGGTCGAGGTCCCCGACGCCGGCAACGGCCGCGGCTTCCCCAAGCCGCAGGCGTCGTGCACCCTGCAGGTCGCCGACGGCATGGTCGTCGAGACCCAGGCGACGAACGCGGTCGCCGACAAGGCCCAGCAGGGGATCATGGAGTTCCTGCTGATCAACCACCCGCTCGACTGCCCGGTCTGCGACAAGGGCGGCGAGTGCCCCCTGCAGAACCAGGCGATGTCCAACGGGCGGGGCGAGAGCCGCTACGTCGAGGCGAAGCGCACCTACCCCAAGCCGATCAACATCTCCGCCCAGGTCCTGCTCGACCGCGAGCGCTGCGTGCTCTGCGCACGCTGCACCCGCTTCTCCGAGCAGATCGCCGGCGACCCGTTCATCGCCCTGATCGAGCGCGGTGCCCTGCAGCAGGTGGGCATCTACGAGCAGGAGCCGTTCGAGTCCTACTTCTCGGGCAACACGATCCAGATCTGCCCCGTGGGTGCGCTCACCTCAGCGGCGTACCGCTTCCGGGCGCGTCCCTTCGACCTGGTCTCCACCCCGGGGGTCGCCGAGCACGACGCGTGCGGCTCGGCCATCCGGATCGACCACCGCCGCGGCAAGGTGATGCGCCGCCTCTCCGGTGACGACCCCGAGGTCAACGAGGAGTGGATCACCGACAAGGACCGCTTCGCGTTCCGCGCCTCCCAGCAGCCCGACCGCCTCACCCACCCGATGGTGCGCGACGAGGAGACCGGCGAGCTGCGGGCGGCCTCGTGGCCTGAGGCGTTCG
This sequence comes from Nocardioides massiliensis, assembly GCF_030811215.1. Taxonomy (NCBI): domain Bacteria; kingdom Bacillati; phylum Actinomycetota; class Actinomycetes; order Propionibacteriales; family Nocardioidaceae; genus Nocardioides; species Nocardioides massiliensis. Next base: position 469,554 of record NZ_JAUSQM010000001.1, on the reverse strand, counting down.
CCGTCGCGGCTCGCGGCCTGGCTGCCGCCGGCGCCACCGGCGTTCTGACCGGCGGTCGGCTGACTGCCGAGGACGCCTACGCCTACGCGAAGTTCGCCCGCGTCGCCCTCGGCACCAACGACGTGGACTTCCGCGCCCGGCCGCTGAGCGCAGAGGAGGAGGGCTTCCTGGCCGAGCACATCGTGCTCACGGGCCCCGACGACACCGTCAGCTTCTCCGCGCTCGAGCGGGCGACCACGGTGGTGCTCGCGGGCTTCGAGCCCGAGGACGAGGCCGGTGCGGTGTTCCTGCGGCTGCGCAAGGCCGGCGGCAAGGGCACCCGCGTCTTCTCCCTGGCGCCCTACACCTCCCGCGGCCTGGCCAAGATGCACGGCACCCTGCTGCCGACCACACCCGGTGACGAGGCCGCTGCACTGGCCGCCCTGGCCGAGAACGGCGAGGTCGCCCTCGACGCCGGTGGCGTGATTCTCGTCGGTGAGCGCCTGGCGACCGTGCCGGGTGCGCTCACCGCCGCCGCGGACCTCGCGCGTACGACGGGCGCCAAGCTGGCGTGGATCCCGCGTCGTGCCGGTGACCGCGGTGCGGTCGAGGCCGGCTGCCTGCCGACCCTGCTGGCCGGTGGCCGTCCGGTCGCCGAGGCGCAGGCCCGCGTCGACCTCGCCGCCGCGTGGGGCGTCGAGGCGCTGCCGGAGCAGCCCGGGCGCGACACCGACACGATCCTCGCGGCAGCAGCGCGCGGCGAGCTCGGCGGACTGGTCGTCGGTGGCGTCGAGATCGACGACCTCGCCGAGCCCGGCATCGCCCGCGAGGCGCTCGACGCCGTCGGCTTCCTGGTCGCCCTGGAGGTCCGCGAGACCGCGGTGACCCGCGCCGCCGACGTGGTCTTCCCGGTGGCGCCGGTGACCGACAAGGCCGGCACCTTCGTGAACTGGGAGGGTCGTGTGCGGCCCTTCGAGCAGGTCTTCTCCAACCCCGGCTCGCTGCCCGACCTGCGGGTCCTCGCCGGGATCGCCGAGGAGCTCGGCCGCCCGCTGGGCTTCCGCACCGTGGAGCAGGTCCGTGAGGACATCTACCAGATCGGTCCGTGGGACGGCCCGCGCGCGAGTGCGCCGCGCGTCGACCCCGTGCCGGTCAAGCTGGCCGAGGACGAGTACGCCCTGGCCTCCTGGCGGCAGATGCTCGACGACGGCCTGCTCCAGGACGGCGACGAGCACCTGCGCGCGACCGCGCGCAAGCCGGCCGTGCTCGTCTCGGCGCACACGCTGGCCGAGATCGGCGCCGCCGAGGGCGACCTCGTGGTCGTCCGCAGCGAGCGCGGCGCGGTCACGCTGCCCGTCCGGGTGGCCGACCTCGCGGACCGGACGGTGTGGGCCCCGGCCAACACCGGCGGCACCGCTGTCCACACCACGCTCGGACCGGCCGGCACCCCGGTCCGTGTCGAGAGGAGCGCGCGATGAACGGACTGACTGCCTTCGGGCAGGACCCCGTCTGGCTGGTCATCGTCAAGGCCGTGCTGGTCTTCGTCTTCCTGGTGGTGCTCACGCTGTTCAACATCTGGTACGAGCGCCGGCTCGTCGCCAGGATGCAGCACCGCGTCGGTCCCAACGTCAACGGTCCGTTCGGTCTGCTCCAGTCGCTCGCCGACGGCGTGAAGCTGGCGCTGAAGGAGGACATCATCCCCAAGGCCGCCGACCGGGTGGTCTTCCTGGTCGCGCCGGTGCTGGCGGTGATCCCGGCCTTCCTGACGTTCGCGGTCATCCCGTTCGGCCCCGTCGTCGACGTGCCGTTCACCGACATCAGTACGCCGCTGCAGCTGACCGACATGCCGGTCGCCGTGCTCTACATCCTGGCGATCGCCTCGATCGGGATCTACGGCATCGTGCTCGGCGGCTGGGCCTCGGGATCGACGTACCCGCTCCTCGGTGGTCTGCGCTCGTCGGCGCAGATGATCTCCTACGAGGTCGCGATGGGCCTGGCGCTCGTGGGTGTCTTCATCTACGCCGGCTCGATGTCCACCTCCGAGATCGTCGCCGCGCAGGAGCGCCTGTGGTTCGGGCTGATCCTGATCCCGTCGTTCGTGATGTATGTGATCGCGATGGTCGGCGAGACCAACCGCGCCCCCTTCGACCTCCCCGAGGCCGAGGGCGAGCTGGTCGGTGGCTTCCACACCGAGTACTCCTCGCTGAAGTTCGCGCTGTTCTTCCTCGCCGAATACATCAACATGGCGACCGTCTCCGCGGTGGCGACGACGCTGTTCCTCGGCGGATGGCGCGCTCCGTGGCCGCTGTCGCTGTGGGAGGGCGCCAACGAGGGCTACTGGCCGTTCCTGTGGTTCCTCATCAAGGTCATCGGCTTCATCTCGCTGTTCGTCTGGCTGCGCGGCACCCTGCCGCGGTTGCGCTACGACCAGTTCATGAACTTCGGCTGGAAGGTGCTCATCCCGGCCGGCCTGGCCTGGATCGTCGCGATCGCCGTCATCCGGATGATCAGCCTCGAGGGCGGCTTCGACCGCCGCTGGCTGCTCGCCGCTGGAGCGGTGCTCGCCGTGATGCTGGTGCTGATGCTCTTCCTCGGCGGTGACGACGAGGACGAGGTCGCACCCGCCGAACCCGAACCGTTCGACGCCTTCGCCGGCGGCTACCCCGTGCCGCCGCTCCCGGGCCAGACCCTGTCCGCGACGTCCGCTGCGCGGACCGGCGCGGAAACCACCTCGCAGAGTGCGGAGGAGACCCACTGATGGCTGGATCAGGACTCAAGGAGCAGTTCTGGGACCCGATCGCCGGCTTCGGCGTGACGTTCCGGACGATGTTCCGCAAGCCCGTCACCGTCCAGTACCCGTTCGACAAGCGACCCACCGCGCCCCGCTTCCACGGACGTCACCAGCTCAACCGCTGGCCCGACGGACTCGAGAAGTGCATCGGCTGCGAGCTGTGCGCCTGGGCGTGCCCGGCTGACGCGATCTACGTCGAGGGTGCCTCCAACACCGAGGACGAGCGGTTCTCACCCGGGGAGCGCTACGGCCGCGTCTACCAGATCAACTACCTGCGCTGCATCCTGTGCGGGCTGTGCATCGAGGCGTGCCCGACCCGCGCGCTGACCATGACCAACGAGTACGAGCTCGCCGACGACAACCGCGAGGACCTCATCTACGAGAAGTCCGACCTGTTGGCGCCGCTGCTGCCCGGGATGGAGCAGCCCCCGCACCCGATGCTGCTCGGGTCCGACGAGGGCGACTACTACCGCGGCGAGTTCAGCCCGCAGCCGCGCGACACCACCGCCGAGCAGCCGGGAGGTGCGCAGTGATCGCGTTCTGGATCCTCGCGCCGATCATGGTCGTGGCGGCCCTGGGCATCCTGTTCTCCCGCAAGGCGGTCCACGCCGCCCTGCTGCTGGCGGTCGTGATGATCAGCCTGGCGGTGCTCTACGCGGTGCAGGACGCGCCGTTCCTCTTCGTGGTGCAGATCATCGTCTACACCGGCGCGATCCTGATGCTGTTCCTCTTCGTCGTCATGCTCATCGGTGTCGACGCCTCCGACTCCATCGTGGAGACGATCCCGGGCCAGCGTTTCCTCGGGATCGCGCTCGGCCTGGCCTTCGGCCTCCTGCTCGTCCTCGGGATCTCGCAGGTCTCGGTCGAGGTGGCCGGACTCAACGAGGCCAACGCCGACGGCAACGTCGAGGGCCTCGCCGCGCTGCTCTTCTCGAAGTACGTCTTCGCCTTCCAGGCCACCGCGGCGCTGCTCATCACCGCCGCGCTCGGCGCGATGGTGCTCGCGCACCGCGAGCGGCTGACGCCGAAGGCCGGCCAGGCCGAGCTGGCGCGACGCCGGATGGCGGACTACGCCGAGCACGGCAAGCACCTCGGGCCGCTCCCGGCCCCCGGTGTCTACGCCCGGCACAACTCGGTCGACACCCCGGCTCTGCTGCCCGACGGCTCGATCGCAGAGGCCTCCATCTCGCGCACCCTCGCCGCGCGCGGTGTCATCGGCTCGGCTGCGCCGGCCGCCGACATCGACGAGGTCACCCGCCAGATCGGCTCCGGGGCCGATGTCGACGACGACCACCACGCCAGCCACGAGGGCGGGACCGGACAGGACGGTGACCACGCATGAGCGCCACTCCCTTCATCGCGCTCTCGGCGATCCTGTTCACGATCGGCTGCGTCGGCGTGCTCACGCGCCGCAACGCGATCGTCGTGTTCATGAGCGTGGAGCTGATGCTCAACGCGACGAACCTGGCCCTGATCACCTTCGCGCGCGTCCACGGCAACCTCGACGGGCAGGTGGCCGCCTTCTTCGTGATGGTGGTCGCCGCTGCCGAGGTCGTGGTCGGCCTGGCGATCATCATGACGATCTTCCGCACTCGTCGCTCGGCCTCGGTCGACGACGCGAGCCTGCTGAAGTACTGACGACGAGGACGGACGAGGACTCGTGACGACGATGACCAACCTGCTCTGGGCTGCCGACGGCAGCCACGGCGGCGGCGTACCCCCGGTGGTGGAGCCGATCGCGGCCGACGGGGTCTTCTCCCTGCTGTGGCTGATCATCGCGCTGCCCGCCCTGGGCGCCGCGGTGCTGCTGCTCCTGGGTCGGCGTACCGACGGCTGGGGTCACTACCTCGGCACCGCGACGGTCGCCGGATCCTTCGTGATCAGCCTGATCGCGTTCTTCTCGCTGCTCGGGCGCGACGAGGCGGAGCGCTCGGTCGGACAGCACCTGTGGACCTGGTTCGAGGTCGGCATCGGTGAGCGCGTCTTCAGCGCCGACCTCGCGCTGCTCTTCGACCCGCTGTCCTCGCTGTTCCTCCTGCTGATCACCGGTGTCGGCACGCTGATCCACATCTACTCGATCGGCTACATGGAGCACGACGAGCGGCGCCGGCGGTTCTTCGGCTACCTCAACCTCTTCATCGCCGCGATGCTGGTGCTGGTGCTCTCCGACAGCTACCTCGGCATCTTCCTCGGCTGGGAGGGCGTCGGCCTGGCGTCGTACCTCCTCATCGGCTTCTGGCAGCACAAGCCGTCCGCGGCTGCTGCCGCCAAGAAGGCCTTCGTGGTCAACCGCGTCGGTGACGTCGGCATGGTCCTGGCGATGTCGCTGATCATCGCGACCTTCGGCAGCACCGCGTTCTCCGCCGTCTCCGCGCAGGCCGGGGAGGCGGGGGAGGGCACCCTCACGGCGATCGGGCTCCTGCTGCTGCTCGGTGCCTGCGGCAAGTCCGCCCAGGTCCCGCTGCAGTCCTGGCTCCTCGACGCGATGGAGGGCCCGACCCCGGTCTCGGCGCTCATCCACGCCGCGACGATGGTCACTGCCGGCGTCTATCTCGTGGTCCGCTCGAACTTCATCTACGAGTACGCCACCGCGGCGCAGACCGCGGTCGTCGTCGTCGGTGCGGTCACGCTGCTGGCCGGTGCCTGGATCGGCTGCGCCAAGGACGACATCAAGAAGGCGCTCGCCGGGTCGACGATGAGCCAGATCGGCTACATGATGCTGGCCGCCGGCCTCGGCGTCGCCGGTTACGCGTTCGCGATCTTCCACCTCATCACCCACGGCTTCTTCAAGGCCAACATGTTCCTCGGTGCCGGCTCGGTGATGCACGCGATGGACGACGAGGTCGACATGCGCCGCTACGGCGCGCTGCAGAAGATGCTGCCGGTCACCTTCTTGACCTTCGCCATGGGCTACCTGGCGATCATCGGGTTCCCCGGCTTCTCCGGGTTCTGGTCCAAGGACAAGATCATCGAGACGGCGTTCGCCGAGAACTGGATCGTGGGTGCCGCAGCGCTGCTCGGCGCCGGGGTCACCGCGTTCTACATGACGCGCCTGATGTTGATGACCTTCTTCACCGAGAAGCGGTGGCAGAAGGACGTCCACCCGCACGAGTCGCCCAAGGTGATGACGATCCCGCTGATCGTCCTCGCGGCGCTCTCGGTCCTCGGTGGCGCGCTGCTGCTGGGCAACTGGATCGTCGACTGGCTCAGCCCGGTCGTCGGCGTCGCCGAGCACCACGACTTCCCGATCCCGGTCCTCCTCATGACCGCGATCGTCACGGCCGTGGTCGCGGTGGGCGTGGCCGCCGCCTGGTTCCTCGTCGGGAAGAAGCCGGTCGAGCGGGAGGCCCCGGCGAACGTCTCGGTCTTCACCAAGGCCGGGCGCGCCGACCTCTACGGCGACGCGATCAACGAGGCGCTGCTCATGCGCCCCGGTCAGCAGCTGACGCAGGGCCTGGTCACCTTCGACCACACGGTCGTCGACGGGGCCGTGCGGGGCACCGGCGGGTTGTTCGCCGGCCTGTCCAACCTGCTGCGCAAGACCCAGAACGGCTACGTCCGCAGCTACGCGGCCTCGCTCCTCGCGGGTGCCTTCCTGGTCGTGGCGGTGCTCCTGGTGGTGACGATCGCATGAGCGTCCCCCGCTGCAACGTCGTGACTCGTCGGATTGGAGAACTCTGGTGAACGGCACCTGGCTGACCGTCTTGATGGCGGTCCCGCTGGTGGGTGCGGCCGTGCTGGCCGTGCTGCCACGCCGCATCGACGGGAACCTCGCCAAGCAGGTCGCGCTCGGCGTGAGCCTGGTGACCCTGGTCCTGGGCGCGGTCCTGGCGTTCTCCTTCGAGCCGGGCGGGGGCTACCAGTTCACCGTCGAGGTCGACTGGATCTCCGCCTTCGGCGCGCACTTCGCCCTGGGGCTCGACGGGATCGGCCTGGCGCTGGTCCTGATGACCGTGATCCTCGCCCCGGTGGTCATCCTGGCGTCGTGGAACGACGCCGACCCGGTCGATGCCGCCGTCGCGCCCGGCCGCTCGCCGCGCTGGAGCACCCACTCGTTCTTCGCCTGGGTGCTCGCACTCGAGGGGTTGGCGATCGGCGTCTTCGCCGCCACCGACGTGTTCCTCTTCTACGTCCTCTTCGAGGCGACGCTGATCCCGATCTACTTCCTGATCGGTGGCTTCGGCGGACCCGAGCGCGCCAAGGCCGCGCTCAAGTTCCTGATCTACTCGCTGGCCGGCGGGCTGATCATGCTCGCCTCGGTGGTCGGGCTCTACGTCGTCTCCGCCGACTCGAGCTTCGGCCCGACGTACCTGCTGTCGGAGCTGCAGCAGGTCGACATCGCCACCGACGTGGGGCGCTGGCTGTTCCTCGGCTTCTTCATCGCGTTCGCGATCAAGGCGCCGATGTTCCCGGTCCACACGTGGTTGCCCGACGCGGCCGCCCAGGGCACGCCCGGCACCTCGGTGCTGCTGGTCAGCATCCTGGACAAGATCGGCACGTTCGGCATGATCCGGTTCTGCCTGACCCTCTTCCCCGAGGCGTCGGAGTGGGCCACCCCGGTCGTGGTGGTGCTGGCACTGATCAGCATCGTGTACGGCGCCCTGATGGCGATCGGCCAGGACAACATCCCGCGCCTGATCGCGTTCACCTCGGTGTCGCACTTCGGCTTCATCGTGCTCGGCATCTTCGTGATGAACAGCTACGGCGGCTCCGGTGCGACGCTCTACATGTTCAACCACGGGCTCTCCACGGCCGCGCTGTTCCTCGTCACCGGCTATCTGATCAAGCGTCGCGGGTCGGCGCAGATCAGCGACTTCGGTGGCGTCGAGAAGGTGGCCCCGATCCTGGCCGGCATCCTGCTGTTCGCCGGACTCTCCTCGCTCGGCCTGCCCGGCCTGTCGCCGTTCGTGTCGGAGTTCCTCGTGATCGTGGGCTCGTGGCAGTACGCCATCTGGGTCGCGGTCATCGCCGTCACCGGCATCATCTGGGCGGCGCTCTACATCCTGCTGATGTACCAGCGGACCATGACCGGGCCGACCAGGCCCGAGGTGGCCGGGATGAGCGACCTGAAGGTGCGCGAGATCGTCGCGCTGGCGCCCGTCCTGGTGCTCATCCTCGGCCTCGGCCTGTTCCCGAAGCCGCTGCTGGACGTCATCAACCCTGCCGTCGAGGACACCTTGGTCTTCGTCGACGGCGCCAGCGTCGAACCGGTGGCCACGGCCGTCGACGACGCCACTGCTGAGGAGGGCGACAACTGATGAACGGTGCGGAGTTCACGGCGCCGAGCGTCGAGTACAGCCTCATCCTGCCGCTGCTGATCGTCTTCGGTGCGGCGGTCGTGAGCGTGCTCGTGGAGGCGTTCGCCCCCCGCCGGCTGCGCTACATCGTCCAGACCGTGCTCACGCTGGCGGCGTACGCCGCTGCCCTCGGCGCCACCATCTGGGTCGGTCTCGGCCTCGACGAGCGCGCCGAGGGGCTGGCGCTGGGCGCTATCGCCGTCGAGGGCGCGATCGCGGTCGACGGACCCTCGGTCTTCCTGTGGGGCCTGATCCTCGTCCTCGCGCTGATCTCGGCGCTGCTCTTCGCCGAGCGGCGCCTGGAGAACGGCGTCACCGCGTTCGCGGGCCAGGCGGCGGCGCTGCCCGGCACCGAGGCCGAGCGCGAGGCGTCCAGCCGGGGCCTGGAGCACACCGAGGTCTACCCGCTGATGCTCTTCGCGGTCAGCGGCATGATGCTCTTCCCGGCGGCCAACGACCTGCTGACGATGTTCGTCGCGCTCGAGGTGCTCTCGCTGCCGCTCTACCTGCTGTGTGGGCTGGCGCGTCGTCGTCGCCTGCTGTCGCAGGAGGCCGCGCTGAAGTACTTCATGCTCGGTGCGTTCAGCTCCGGCTTCTTCGTCTACGGCATCGCGCTCGTCTACGGCTACGCCGGCTCCATGCAGTTCGCGCAGATCAGCGCCGCGGTCACCGGCCGCATCGGCGCCGACGCGCTGCTGCTCGGCGGCATCGGTCTCATCTCGGTCGGCCTGCTGTTCAAGGTCGGCGCGGCGCCGTTCCACGCGTGGACCCCCGACGTCTACCAGGGCGCGCCCACGGCCGTCACCGCGTTCATGGCGGCGTGCACCAAGGTCGCCGCGTTCGGCGCGTTGCTGCGGCTGTTCTACGTCGCCTTCGGTGGGGCGCGGGTCGACTGGACCCCGATGATCTGGGTCGTCGCCGGTCTGACGATGGTGATCGGGTCGGTGCTCGCGCTGACGCAGACCGACATCAAGCGCCTGCTCGCCTACTCCTCGATCGCCCACGCGGGCTTCCTGCTCGTCGGCTTCGTCGGCGCCCAGCAGCTCGGTGCGCTCGCTCCCGGCCAGCTGTCGTCGCTCGAGGCGGTGCTGTTCTACCTCGTCACCTACGGCTTCATGACGATCGGCGCGTTCGCCGTCGTCACGGTCGTGCGCGACAGCGGTGGCGAGGCGACAGCGCTCGACCGCTGGGCGGGTCTCGGCAAGGAGTCCCCGCTGCTCGCGGGCGTCTTCGCGGTCTTCCTGCTCGGCATGGCGGGCATCCCGCTGACCAGCGGCTTCGTCGGCAAGTGGGCGGTCTTCAGCACCGCGCTCGCGGCCGGCGCCTGGCCGCTGGTCATCGGCGCGGTCCTCATGAGCGCGGTCGCGGCGTACTTCTACATCCGCGTCATCGTGCTCATGTATTTCGCCGACCCCATCGGTGACGGACCCACCGTCGCGAGGCCCAGTGTGCTCACGACTATCGTGATCGGCGTCGGCTTCGCCGCGACGGTCGCGCTCGGCATCGTGCCGGGGCCGGTGCTCGACCTCGCCGCGTCCGCCGGCGAGTTCATCCGCTGACCACGCGCCCCCTGCCGGGCGGGCTCGACCAGGAGTGAAAGCAGACGTGACCGCGACCCCGCCCGACCTTGCGCTGCCGATCGTCGACAGCGCCCTGGCGGCCCGACTGCGGGAGCGGCTGGCCGAGGTCGAGGCGGCACTCGAGCAGCACGTCGTCAGCGAGGCGCCGTTCGTCACCGAGGCCGCGCAGCACCTGCTGCAGGCCGGGGGGAAGCGGTTCCGTCCACTGCTGGTGCTGCTCGCGGCGGAGACCGGCGACCCGTCCAGCCCCGACCTCGTCACGGCGGCCTGCGTGGTCGAGCTGACCCACCTGGCCTCGCTCTACCACGACGACGTCATGGACGAGGCCGAGCTGCGCCGCGGTGCGGCCTCGGCCAACGCCCGTTGGGACAACCTGGTCGCGATCCTCACCGGCGACTGGTTGTTCGGTAAGTCCTCCGAGCTCACCGCCGACCTCGGCGCCGACGCCGTCCGCATTCAGGCGCAGACGTTCAACCGCCTCGTCGAGGGTCAGATCCTCGAGACCCTCGGGCCCCGCGACGGCGACCCGCTGGAGCACTACCTGCGGGTCGTCGCTGGCAAGACCGGCTCCTTGATCGCGACGTCCGCGCTGTATGGCGCCCGGTTCGCCGGCGCGTCGGAGGAGGTCGTCGAGGCGCTGACGGCGTACGGCGAGAAGGTCGGCGTCGCCTTCCAGCTCTCCGACGACATCCTCGACGTCATGAGTGAGTCCGACGAGTCCGGCAAGACCCCCGGCACCGACCTGCGCGAGGGCGTCGCGACGCTGCCCGTCCTGCTCGCCCGCCGCTCCGGTGGCCCGGAGGACGACCGGCTCAAGGAGCTGCTCGCCGGCGACCTCAGCGACGACGCCCGCCACGCCGAGACCCTCGCCCTGCTCCGCGCCCACCCCGCCATCGGCGAGGCCCGCGACTACGTCATCCGCCTCGCCCGCGAGGCGCAGGACCTCCTCGGCGTACTCCCCGAAGGCCCCGCCCGCCAGGCCCTCCACGACTTCGCCGAGGTCGTCGCCACCCGCACGGCGTAGTCACACGGGCCACACTGCCGGCGGCGTACGCCGTACTCAGGCCGCCGACGAAGCGAGGGCACCGAGGCGCAGCTGGCGGCGGTGATTGCGCCAGGCGTCGACGGTGAAGACCACGAGCGCGGTCCAGACGAGCACGAAGCCAGCGAGGCGTGACAGCGGCAGCGCCTCGGAGAAGACCAGCACGCCGATGAGGAACTGCAGGGTCGGCGCGATGTACTGCAGCAACCCCATCGTCGTCAGGGTCACGCGCGTCGCGGCGCCGCCGAAGCAGAGCAGCGGCAGGGCGGTCAGCAGGCCGCTGCCGACCAGGAGCAACATCGTGCCCGGTCCCATGTCGAGGTACGACGCCTCACCGATCGCGCCCAACCAGATCAAGTACGTCACGGCGACCGGCAGGATCACCAGCGTCTCGTAGGCCAGGCTCTCGACCGCACCCACATTTGCCTGCTTCTTCAGCAGACCGTAGAAGCCGAACGAGAGCGCGAGCGCCACCCCGACCCACGGCAGGCGCCCGTAGTCGATCGCCAGCACCACGACGGCCAGGACGGCCAGTCCGGTCGCTGCCCACTGGGTCCGGCGCAGCCGCTCGCGGAGCACCACGACCCCGAGCAGGACACTCACCAAGGGGGTGATGAAGTAGCCCAGCGAGATCTCGAGGACGCGTCCGTTGTTGACTCCCCAGATGAACACGAACCAGTTGACGGAGATCAGCACAGCGGCGAGCGTGAGGAGTCGCCGCAGGCGTCGGTCGCGGACCAGGGCGCGGAACCTCTCCAGCTTCCGCAGGCCCAGCACCAGCACGACCATCACGAGCAGGGAGAACGTCACCCGGGCTGCGAGCAGCTCCAGCGCGCCGGTCTCCTCGAGCAGGCGCCAATAGAGCGGGAAGAAGCCCCACATCGCGTAGGCCGCGACGCCGAACAGCAGACCACGTCGCGTTTCTGGCACGCGCGGATCGTACGCCGCAGCCAGCGTCGGTCCGCTCCCGGTCCGGCGCCGGTCCCGCACCGGGTCAGGGTCAGCCGACGTGATCGACCGTCGACTGGATCTCGCTGACGCGCAGCGGCAAGGGCTGGCTCGTCGCGGTCACCTGCCCGGGGATCGTGGTCGGTGAGCCACCCGGCAGCGTGAAGGTCACGCTGTAGGTGACGGTGGCAGTCACGTCGACGCTGCCGCCGCGCCGGTAGGCGTGCTCGACCGCGTCGGGATGACCCACTGCCGCACCGGCAAGGCCGAGGCCGGTCCCCGTTTGTCCGTCGCCGAAGTCCCACGAGACCGCGGTCGGCGTGAACGCCACCGCGATGGCCTGACCCAGCACCGTCAGGGTCACGGTCTGCTCGCCGGTGTCGGCGAAGAAGTTGGTCGGCACGTTGACGTAGGTCCGCGTCCCCGGGTCCGAACCGATGACCGGGGGTGGCGCGGCGGTGCGGGCGACGTCGACGACGTCCTCCTCCGTCACCACGGGCTCCTGCACCCCGGGCTCGACCTCGTCGGCGCCGCGGCACACCATGCGGTCGAAGGTCCACGACGACATCGGCTCGCCCGACGGACTCATCAGGCGCGTATAGACGCGGTAGCGGATGCGGTGCTCGTCGCCGGGGCAGGTGTTGACCGCTCCCGTGCACAAGGCGTCGGTGGGGTTGCTCGGACCGTTGACCGGGCAGGCGACCACGTAGACCTCCTGGGTCCACGGCTGCGGGGGCTGGTTGCTTCCGGGGTCGGACACGTTGTCGTTCGGCGGCGTGGGGCGGCCACCGTGCTGGCCGCCCTTGTCCTCGTCGCGGATGACGACCTCGTTGTCGCCGATGTCGGCGTTCGGGTCTGCGCTGCCGGGTGAGGCCGTCAGCCAGAGGATGCCGAGTGCGAGCGCCGGGGCGAGGAGTGCGCGTCGCTGCCGCAGGCGGGTGGAGCGCGCGGGTGTCGCCGGCGTGCCCCTCATCCCTCCTCGCCGTCCTCGGCGTAGCGGTAGTTGAACAGCTGCCATGCTCCGTCGACCCACTTGATCCCCATCTCCATCACGCGCGGGGTGGCGGGGTACTCCTCGACGGGCTCGCCCGAGGCGTCGTACTCCGTGATCGCGGGGCGCTCGAAGGGCGCGATGACGATCCAGGTGCCCTCCCCGCGGCCGCGCTCGGCGACCTGGACGTCGAAGACCCGAGGCGGCTCGGCGAAGGTCTGGCGTTCTCCTGCGTCCTCGGCCTCCTCGAGGGCCTGTGCCAGCTGCTGGCAGGTCGTGCAGTCGCCAGCGACATCGAGCGCGCGGATCGCCTCGTGACCGTTCTGGGCGGCAGCGTGCATCACGGTCTCGACGACGTACGTCGCGAACCGGATCGCACCTGCCGGGCTGCGCTCGTCGGCCGGCCGGCTCGGTGCCTCGGCCAGCACCTCGGCGTTCGGGACCTCGACGGTCGAGGGTGCGGCGGTGGGCTCGGCCGACGGCGCCGGCTCCTCTGCGGAAGAGCAGGCGGTGAGCAGTGCCAGCGACACCGCGCCGGTCAGAACGGCACCTCGGACTCGTCCGTGCCTGCGTCCGGTCATGCGAAAGACCCCCGTCTGTCGAAACATCAGGGTCCACTGTAGGAGGGTCTCGCCGATGCGTGAAGTCGAGCGCACCGGGCTGGCGAGCCCGCGGATGCGCACGGGGTACGCTGCCGCAACCAGTCAGTACCAAGAAACGGGGGAATGCACAGTGCGTATCACCAAGTTCTTCGCCGGCGCCGTCACCATCGGTCTGCTCGGCTTGCCGGTCGTCACCGCGAGCAGCGCGGCTGCCGAGGGCCCGGCGCCGACGGTGATCGAGACACGAGTCGCCGAGACGGGCTTCTCGCGCTATCTCGAGGCCTACAAGAAGCCCACCTCGATCCGCGGTCAGAAGCTGAGCCTTCAGGCGCGGTTCGAGGCGAAGAATCCGACCACCGGAGACTGGGAGCCGTTGCCGTTCGCAGCCGACTACGTCGTCGAGCGCCGACTGGCCGGTCAGAAGGGTTACACGACGATCGACTCGGGCACCACGCGCGGCCCCATCTACGGCAAGCAGCACAACGTGGTGCGCAACGCCCTCTACCGCGTGCGGATCACCGGTGGGAGCGCCACCATCGGCGGCACTCCCGCCACCTTCGCGCCCTCGGCGGGCACCCAGAAGCTTCAGGTGATGCGCAAGTTCGCCACGAAGATCAACCGCAACCGGCTGATCCTCTCCGGGCGGATCGTGCCCAAGCACGCGCGCAAGGTCGTCCACATCCAGCGCAAGAACTGCGACAAGGGCTGCAAGTGGAAGCCCTTCACCAAGATCCGGACGAACGCGAAGAGCCGGTTCTCGATCAAGCTGCCCGCGCGCAACGGCAAGCGGACCTACTTCCGCGCCGTCGTGGCGAAGAACAAGCACTTCGTGAAGTCGTTCTCCGACACGTACTACACGATCCGCTTCTGATCCACGTCGACCGCAGCACGACGACCCCGGCTCCTCGAGCCGGGGTCGTCGGCGTTCGGGGCTCGAGGATGATGACGGCATGGAGATCTGGATCAACCCCGCCTGCAGCAAGTGCCGCACCGCGGTGGATGCCCTGGACGAGGCCGGCGTGACCTACACGGAGCGCCGCTACCTCGAGGACCCGCCGAGCGCCGCGGAGATCGCGGGCGTCCTCGAGCGGCTCGGACTGGAGCCCTGGGACATCGCGCGGAGCGGTGAGCCCATCGCGGCCGAGATCGGTCTTGGCGACTACGGGCGTACGCCGGCCGACCGGGACCGCTGGCTCGCCGCGCTCGCCGCCCACCCGGTCCTCATCCAGCGACCGATCATCACCGCCGACGACGGGACGACGGTGGTGGGTCGCGACGCAGAGTCGTTGCAACGGGTGCTGGGCGAGGACCACCGGTGAACGCGTCCACCCCCGACCTGACGGGCCAGGTCGCGCTGGTCACCGGCGCGTCGTCCGGCCTGGGTCGGCACTTCGCGAAGACCCTCGCAGCCGCCGGCGCGAGCGTCGCGGCCTGCAGTCGGCGTACGGACCGGCTGGCGTCCCTGGTCGCCGAGATCGAGGACGCCGGCGGCCGGGCGATCGCCGTACCCCTCGACGTGCGTGACGCCGACGCCATCGCCGCAGCCGTCGAGACCGCCCAGGAGGAGCTCGGGCTCGTCACGATCCTGGTCAACAACGCCGGAGTCCCCGACGCGCAGCTTGCCCACAAGATGGACGCCGACTTCGTCGACACGGTCATCGCCACCAACCTCCGCGGCCCCTGGTTGCTGGCGACGGAGGTCGCCCGCCGGCTGCTCGCCGCGAAGGCCCCCGGACGCATCGTCAACGTGTCGTCGATGGCAGGCTTCTACACCGCCGGCTCGGGCGCGGCGCTCTATGCCACCACGAAGGCCGCGCTCAACCGGATGACCGAGGCGCTGGCCGTCGAGTGGGCCTCGCGCCACATCAACGTCAACGCGATCGCCCCAGGCACCTTCCGCTCCGAGATGACCGATGCGATGTTCGAGCGCGTCGGCGACCTGACCGAGACGTTCCCGCGCAAGCGCGTGGGGGACGCCTCCCAGCTGGAGAGCACGCTGCTCTACCTGTGTGACCCCGCCTCGGATTGCGTCACCGGCACCGTCATCAAGGTCGACGACGGGCAGCTGCCGCGCTGAGCCGGACGGCGTACGCCGCTCAACGATGTCGTCAGCTGCCACCAGCTGACAGCAGACGACATCGCTGACGCGGTTGGCTCAGTTGCCGCGGCGCGCCCGGGCCGCGGTGCGCGCGCGCTCGCCGGCGTTGAGCACGACCTTGCGGATCCGCACCGCGTCGGGGGTGACCTCGACGCACTCGTCCTCGCGGCAGAACTCCAGGCACTGCTCGAGGCTCAGCTTGCGCGGCGGAATGAGCTTCTCGAAGTTGTCGGACGTCGAGGAGCGGATGTTGGTCTGCTGCTTCTCCTTGGTGATGTTGACGTCCATGTCGTCATCACGGGAGTTCTCGCCGATGATCATGCCCTCGTAGACCTCGGTCGTGGGCTCGACGAACATCGTCCCGCGCTCCTGCAGGTTCGTCATGGCGTACGCCGTGGCGGCACCCGCGCGGTCGGCAACCAGCGACCCGTTGTTGCGCGAGCGGATCTCGCCGGCCCACGGCTCGTACTTCTCGAACACGTGGTGCGCGATGCCGGTGCCGCGTGTCTCGGTGAGGAACTGCGTGCGGAAGCCGATCAGGCCGCGCGCCGGGACCAGGAACTCCATGCGCACCCAACCGGTGCCGTGGTTGGTCATCTGCTCCATGCGGCCCTTGCGGGCGGCGAGCAGCTGGGTGATCGCGCCGAGGTACTCCTCCGGGGCGTCGATCGTCAGCCGCTCCACGGGCTCGTGGCGCTTGCCGTCGATCTCACGCGTGACGACCTGCGGCTTGCCGACGGTCAGCTCGTAGCCCTCGCGACGCATCTGCTCGACGAGGATCGCCAGCGCCAGCTCGCCACGGCCCTGGACCTCCCACGCGTCGGGACGCTCGGTCGGCAGGATTCGCAGCGAGACGTTGCCGACGAGCTCCTTGTCGAGGCGGTCCTTGACCAGGCGGGCCGTGACCTTGGCACCCTTGACGCGCCCGGCGAGCGGCGAGGTGTTGGTGCCGATCACCATGGAGATCGCCGGCTCGTCGACCGTGATGAGCGGCAGCGCGACCGGGTTCTCCGGGTCGGCGAGGGTCTCACCGATCATGATGTCGGGGATGCCGGCGATGGCGACGATGTCGCCGGGGCCGGCCGACTCGCCCGGCACCCGCTCGAGGGCTTGGGTGACGAGCAGCTCGGTGATGCGGACGTTGCTGACCGTGCCGTCGCGCTTCATCCACGCGACGGTCTGGCCCTTGCGCAGCGTGCCCTCGTGGACGCGCACGAGCGCGAGCCGGCCCAGGAAGGGGCTGGCGTCGAGGTTGGTGACGTGCGCCTGCAGCGGCGCCCCCTCGGCGTACGTCGGCGCGGGGATGGTGTCGAGGATGGTCTTGAACAGCGGCTCGAGGTCCGGGGAGTCGGGCAGCTCGCCGTCACCCGGCTGCTCGACCGAGGCCCGGCCGGCCTTGCCGGAGGCGTAGACCACCGGGAAGTCGAGGGCGTCCTGGCCGTGGGACTCATCCAACAGGTCCATGAACAGCTCGTAGGCCTCGTCGACGACCTCGCTGATGCGGGCGTCGGCGCGGTCGGTCTTGTTGACGACCAGGACCACCGGCATCTGCGCGTTCAGCGCCTTGCGCAGCACGAAGCGCGTCTGCGGCAGCGGGCCCTCGCTGGCGTCGACGAGCAGCACGATGCCGTCGACCATCGACAACCCGCGCTCGACCTCGCCGCCGAAGTCGGCGTGGCCGGGGGTGTCGATGATGTTGATCGTCATCCCGCCCTCGGGCGCATGCGCACCGGTGTAGCGCACCGCGGTGTTCTTCGCCAGGATCGTGATGCCCTTCTCGCGCTCGAGGTCGCCGGAGTCCATCACCCGTTCGGCCACACCCTCCGCCTCGTGGGCGCTGAACGCCCCGGCGTGGTGCAGCATCGCGTCGACGAGCGTCGTCTTGCCGTGGTCGACGTGGGCGACGATCGCGACGTTGCGGAGGTCGGAGCGGACGGTGCGGTTCGAGGGCATGCGCGTCTTTCGATCGGGGCCGGCCCGCAAACACGAGCCGAGTGATTCTACGGGCCCGAGCACCCAGGCTCCGAATCGACGAGTCGTCCCCGCCGGGCCAGCCGCGGCGCTAGCCTCGCCTGCGTGTCCTTCCCCGTCCTGACCGTCTGCCTCGGCAACGTCTGTCGCTCGCCCCAGGCCGAGCTCCTGCTCGCCGCCCGGCTGCGCGAGCGCGGGGTCGAGCCGGAGGTCAGCAGCGCGGGGGCGCGCGCTCTGGTCGGGCGATCCGTCGACCCCTCCTCGGCCGCCGAGCTCGACGCCCGCGGCGTCGCTCACGACACCTTCGCCGCTCGCCAGCTGACCCCGGCGTTGGTCCAGCCCGCCGCCCTGGTGCTGACGGCGACCCGGGACCTGCGGTCGCGGGTGCTGGAGGAGGTGCCGGGCGCCCTACGGCGTACCTTCACCCTGCGGGAGTTCGCCGCGCACTGCGAGCGGCTGGTCGCGGCCGAGGGATCGCCGTACGCCGACCCGCGCGAGCTGGTCGCGCAGGCGGCCGCGCAGCGCGGCAGCGTGGTCCTCGAGGACCCCGACATCCCCGACCCCATCGGGCGATCGGAGCAGACGCACGCGCTCGTCGCCACGCTGATCGACGACGCGGTCACGACCATCGCGTCCGCGCTGGTGCGCGCCGGCCTGCGGTAGCCGCTCGTCGGCCCGGTCCGGCGTCAGCGCAGACGCGGCCGCACGTGCATCCCCACCTCGGGGTCGACGACGACCTCCTGGGTGGCGGGGATCGCACCCTGCGGCCCGGCGATCTCGAGCTCGGCGTCGACCGGCACGTTGCGCTTGAGCAGCGCCAGGCCGATGGGCCCGAGCTCGTGGTGGCGCGAGCTGGTGCCGATGGTGCCGACGACGCGGGAGTCGGGTCCGGCGTCGCTGACCCGGATCTCGGCGCCCAGCGGCGGCAGCATCGGGTCGGACCCGTCGAGGTGCAGCAGCGTGAGCCGCCGCGGCGGACGGCCGAGGGTGTGCACGCGCGCGACGGTCTCCTGGCCGCGGTAGCACCCCTTGTCCAGGTGTACGGCGGAGCCGATCCAGCCCGCCTCGTTGGGGATCGTGCGCTCGTCGGTGTCGAGGCCAAGGCGTGCCTCGCCGCGCTCGATGCGCAGCGCCTCGAACGCCCACAGCCCACAGGCGGGGCCGGCCGCAGCGGCGTACGCCTCGAGCTCCGCGCGCGGCACGAAGTCGTAGCCGGAGTAGGGCTCCTCGCTCACCTTCGCGGGGCGCCAGGCGACGGCGAGCTCGCCGCTCAGGTCGGCGATCTCAACGCGGCTCATGAAGACCATCCGCTCCAGCCAGGCGATGAGGTCGCCGACGCGTCCGGGCTCGACGTGGGCGGTGAACGACTCGCCGTCGTCGACGCCGTAGATCGCGTGCTCGACGTGGCCCTGCGGGGACAGGATCAGCGTCGCCGTGGGCCGTCCGGGCTGCAGATCGGTGAGGTGCTGGCTGGTGAGCGAGTGCAGCCAGGTCAGCCGGTCCGGTCCGCTGATGCGCACCACGCCGCGGTGGGAGAGATCGACGAACCCCTCGCGCGCGACGAGGGTGCGCTGCTCGGTG
Organism: Nocardioides massiliensis; assembly: GCF_030811215.1. NCBI lineage: Bacteria > Bacillati > Actinomycetota > Actinomycetes > Propionibacteriales > Nocardioidaceae > Nocardioides > Nocardioides massiliensis. Next base: position 450,674 of record NZ_JAUSQM010000001.1, on the reverse strand, counting down.
GTGAAGGAGCCGTAGTGCGCCGCCACCGGTGCGTCGATGCCGTCCCCGGCGACCGCGCCGGGCAGACCCAGCAGCGGACTGCGCGTCGGACCAGAGGTGCTGCCGTCGTACGCCATGTCCTCATCGTCCCACGAGCGGCAAACCGCGAGGACGGCCCTCGAGGGGGCCCGCCGGTGGCCGCTCAACGTTTGGGCACGGGGCTCGTTGCCCACCCTGGGAGACATGCGCGTCCTCGTCACCGGAGCCACGGGCTTCGTCGGTCAACGGCTGTGCCCTGCGCTCGAGGAGGCGGGTCACGAGGTGATCGCGATGACCCGTCACCCCGACACCTACAACGGTCCGGGGACCGCGCGTTTCGGTGACGTCCACGATCCCAACACGCTGCCCGAGGCGCTGGCGGGGTGCGACGCCGCCTACTACCTCGTCCACTCCCTCGACCGTGCCGACTTCGAGCGTCTCGACCGCGACGCGTCGAAGGGCTTTGCCCACGCCGCGTCGTCGGCCGGCCTGCAGCAGGTCGTCTATCTCGGCGGTCTCGGTGACGACGACGACGACCTGTCGGCCCACCTGCGCAGCAGGCGCGAGGTCGAGCGCAACCTCGCCTCGACCGGAGTGCCCGTGACCGTGCTGCGTGCCGGGATCATCGTGGGCCACGGCGGCATCTCCTGGGAGATGACCCGCGAGCTCGTGAAGAACCTGCCCGCGATGATCACGCCGCGCTGGGTCAACACGCGGACGCAGCCGATCGCGTTGGCCGACGTCATCCGCTACCTGGCCGGGGTGCTCGGACACCCCGATGCGGAAGGCCGGGTCTACGAGATCGGCGGCCCCGAGGTGCTGCGCTACCGCACGATGATCGAGCGGTTGGCCGAGATCCAGGGCAAGCGCCTGCCGGTGCTGCCGGTGCCGTTCCTGAGCCCGGGGGTGTCGGGGTGGTGGCTGGGCCTGGTCACCTCGGTCGACGCCCAGACCGGGAGGTCCCTGGTCAGCTCGATGACCAACGAGGTCGTCGTCCGCGACGACGCGATCCGCTCCGTCGTCGAGTTCGAGCCGATGACCTACGCCGAGGCGGTACGGCTGGCGCTCGCCGAGCGGGTGGCCGCGCAGGACGGACAGGCGCGATGAGCCGGCCCAGCTTGGTCCGGCGCTGGGCGCGCCGCGTCCGTCACCAGCTCCCACGGGGGCTCGCGCACCGTGCCGTCGCCGACTACGAGGAGATGCCGGAGGTCGTCCGGCGACGCCGCCAGGTGGTCGCCGGCACCACGCTGGTCGGCACGACGCTGCTCGGCGCCTCGCTGCAGAGCGAGCCGGACTCCAAGGCGTTCTACGGCCTTACCGCCGCGACGGCGGCCACCTGGGTCGGTGGGGCGCTCGCCTCCGGCCCGCTGCACCTGGGCTACATCCAGCTGCGCTCCGACAAGCTCGTGCGGCCGGTGGTCACCCCGGTCGCCACCGGCGTCGCCGCGTTCGGTGCGTTCTACGCCTGCGCCCTCGTCTCGCGCCGCATCCCGTTCCTGCGCGACGCCATCAGCTCGGTGCTGTCCTTCGCCGACGCGGGGCGGCCTCCCGCGGTCCTGGCCACGACCCTGGTCAACGGCCTCGCCGAGGAGGTCTTCTTCCGTGGGGCGCTCTATGAGGCGGCGGCGCCGACGTACCCGGTCGTCCAGTCCACCGCGACCTACACGCTCGTCACCGCGGCCACGCGCAACCCGTCGCTGATGCTGGCGGGGGCGGTCATGAGCACCCTGTTCGGCCTGCAGCGGCGCGCCACCGGCGGCATCCAGGCGCCGGTCATCACCCACGTCACCTGGTCGGCACTCATGCTGCGCTACCTCCCGCCGCTGTTCGGCAAGCGACTGGGCGGTGAGGTCGCGAACGTGACAGGCTCGTGAGCGTGAGTGGCCTTCCCGAGGGCTCGCCGAGTCCCTCCGTCCAGTCGTTGAGCCGGATGCTCGCCGGGGCGGAGCGTGTCGTCGCGTTCACCGGCGCGGGCATCAGCACCGAGTCCGGCATCCCCGACTTCCGCAGCCCGGGCGGCATCTGGACCCGCTACGACCCCCGTGACTTCACCTTCGACCGGTACGTCGCCGACCCGGAGGTCCGGGCGAACTCGTGGGCGATGCGGCGAGCGTTCTTCGCAACCCATGCGCGCCCGAACGCCGCACACCAGGCGCTGGTCGAGCTCGAGGTCGCCGGACGGCTCGCAGGCGTCGTCACCCAGAACATCGACGGCCTGCACCAGGAGGCCGGCTCCCGCCACGTCATCGAGATCCACGGCACAGCCCGCGAGATCACCTGCATCGGTGCCCTGCCGGTCGACGGTGCACCGGACGGCTGCGGGTTCACCGCGCCCCACACCTGGGCCCTCGAGCAGATCGACGCCGGTGTCGAGGACCCCCGTTGTCCAGACTGCGGTGGGCTGGTGAAGTCCGCGACGATCTCCTTCGGCCAGCAGATGCCGCTCGACGCCGTACGCCGTGCCCAGGCCGAGGTCGCCGCGTGCGACCTGCTCCTGGTCGTGGGCAGCTCGCTGCAGGTCTACCCGGCCGCCGCCCTACCCGGTGAAGCGCGTCAGCACGGCGCCCAGGTCGTCATCGTCAACGACGAGCCCACGGATCTCGATGGGCTCGCCCACCTGGTGGTCCGCGGCCGGGCCGGCGAGGTGCTCACCGCCGCCGTCGCAGGGATTGGCTCCGACACACTCGGGTAGGAGCCGGGCCATGTCTCCCCGCGTCCGCCAGATCCTCGTCCTGCTGTCCGCGATCCTCGCCGTCGTCGTCTCGACGATCGGCTCGGGCGCGTTCGGCGGGACCCCGATCGCCGAGGCTTCCGGGGGTGCACTGTCGGACGACGCCACCCTGCTGGCACCCGCCGGACCGGCCTTCAGCATCTGGTCGCTGATCTACGGCGCGTTGATCGTGCTCGCGATCGTGCAGGCGCTTCCGCGCAACCGCGACGACGACCGGCTCAACCGTGTCGCCGGCTGGACGATCCTGGCGCTGCTGCTCAACCCGGCGTGGATCCTGGTCGTGCAGGCCGGGGTGCTGTGGTTGACGGTCGCGGTGATCGCGGCGCTCGCCGCCGTGCTCATCCGGATCGCGTTGCTGCTGTCGGCCGAGCAGCCGCGCGGCGCGCAGAAGTGGTGGCACGACCTCCCCCTGGCGTTGTACGCCGGCTGGGTCATCGCGGCCACGGCCGCCAACACGGCGGCGTTCGTCGACGCCGAGATCACCGAGGTGACGGTCGCCTACGCGCTCGTGCTGCTGGTGGTCGCGACCTTCCTGTCCACCCTGGTGGCGATGGTGCAGCCCGGCGGGGCCGGCGTCGCCGCCGCCACCGCGTGGGGCGCGGCGTGGATCGCCTACGGCCGGCTCACCGGTGACCCCGAGTCCACCGTCGTCGCGGTGGCGGCCGTGATCGCCGCGGTGTGGCTCGCCGGCGTCGCCGTGCTGCGGTTGGTGCGTCCCCACATCGTCGTCAGGTCGGGAAGCCCGGCGACCTCCACCCGCTGACGCCGGACAGGCGGCGACGCGGCGTCACTCCTCGCGGTGCACCTTGTGCTGGGCGGCCTGGGCGCGCGGGCGCACCACCAGCTCGTCGATGTTGACGTGGTGGGGCAGCGCCGCCACCCAGCGAACGCACTCGGCCACGTCCTCAGCGACGAGCGGCTCGCGCACACCACGGTAGATCGCGTCGTACTTCTCCTGGTCGCCGGCGAAGCGCACCATCGAGAACTCCGGGGTCTTCACCATGCCGGGAGCGATCTCGGTGACGCGGATCGGCTCGCCGCACAGCTCCAGGCGCAGGGTCTCGGTGACGACCTGCGTGCCGTGCTTGGCGGCGGTGTAGCCCGCGCCCCCCTCGTAGGCGATCCGGCCGGCCGTCGACCCGACGTTGACCACGAGCCCGTCGCCACTCGCCCGCAGCGCCGGCAGCAGCGCCTGGGTCACCTGCAGCAGACCGATCACGTTGATCTCATACATCCACCGCCAGTCGTCGGGGTCGGCGTGCTCGATCGGGTCGTCACCGACGGCGCCGCCGGCGTTGTTGACCAGCAGGCCCAGCTCGCCGGGCAGCTCGGAGACGGCGCGCGCCAGGGCCGCGACCTGCTCGCGGTCGGTGACGTCGCAGGCCACCGCCGTACCCTCGATCTCCGCGGCGAGGGCCTCGAGCCGCTCGACCCGCCGCGCGGTGACGACCACGTGCCACCCATCCCCGGCCAGCGCACGGGCCGCGGCCTCGCCGATGCCGCTGGACGCTCCGGTGACGACGGCGACCCGGGGACCGGGACCGGCGGATGCGCTCGAGGTGGGGCCGGTGGGGGACGACTGGGGTACGGCGGACATGGGCGTCAGACTACGCAGCACAGCGGCGGGGAAGGCTCGCTCCGGTCGCTGGGGACGGCCCGATAGCCTTCGTGGCAGTCCTCGGTGCGCGCCAGGGAGGGACAGGAGGGTGCCATGACGCGACGACGTCCGGGTCTGTCGCTGCCCGCGGTACCCCCCATCGCCGTACGCCCGATCCTCCGCGGGCCCCGCCCGGTGCATGGGCGGGTGGCGATGATCAGCCTGCACACCTCCCCGCTCGACCAGCCCGGCACCGGCGACGCGGGCGGGATGAACGTCTATGTCCTCGAGCTCTCCAAGCGACTCGCCGACACCGGCCTGGCCGTCGAGATCTTCACCCGCTCGACCTCGTCGGCCCTGCCGCCCAGCGTCGAGGCCCACCCCGGGGTGCTGGTGCGCCACGTCGAGGCCGGGCCCTACTCGGGGCTGTCCAAGAGCGAGCTGCCCGGGCAGCAGTGCGTGTTCGCCCGCGAGGTGCTGCGGCAGGAGGCCCGGCACGCGCAGGGGTGGTACGACGCGGTCCACACGCACTACTGGCTCTCCGGTCAGGTCGGCGCGCTCATGCGCGACCGGTGGGGCGTGCCGCTGGTGCACTCGATGCACACGATGGCCAAGGTCAAGAACCTCGCGCTGGCCCAGGGCGACACCCCCGAGCCGCACGCGCGCGTGGTCGGGGAGCAGCAGCTCGTCGACGCCGCCGACATGCTGATCGCCAACACCGCGCGCGAGGCCGACCAGCTCACCAGCCTGTACGCCGCCGACCCCGACCGGGTCGCGGTCGTCCACCCGGGCGTCGACCTCGGGGTGTTCCGTCCGGTCGGCCAGGACGTGGCGCGCGCTGAGCTCGGGATCCCTGCCGACGCCCTCGTGCTTCTCTTCGCCGGCCGCATCCAGCCGCTCAAGGGCCCCGACGTCCTGCTGCGCGCCGTCGCCCGGCTGCTCGAGCGCCGCCCCGACCTCCGCCACAGCCTCGTGGTGCCGGTCGTCGGCGGCCCGTCCGGGTCCGGCCTCGAGCGTCCCGAGGGCCTCGTCGAGCTCGCCCGCGGGCTCGGGATCTCCGACGTGGTGCGGTTCGTGCCGCCGGTGGCCCAGCACGAGCTCGCGCGGTGGTACGCCGCCGCGACCGCTGTCTGCGTGCCGTCCTACAACGAGTCCTTCGGCCTGGTCGCCGTCGAGGCACAGGCGTGCGGCACCCCGGTCGTGGCCGCGTCGGTGGGCGGGCTGCCGACCGCGGTGGCCGACGGGCGCTCGGGACTGCTCGTCGACGGTCACGCCAGCGACGACTGGGCCCACGTCCTCGAGCAGCTGTGCACGCAACCCGCCCTGCGCTCCCGCCTCGCCGCCGGCGCGCTCGACCACGCCCGCGGCTTCAGCTGGGAGCACGCCGCCCACGCCACCCGCGCCGTCTACGCCCGCGCTGCGCAGTCCCTCGGCGCGGCGGCGATGAGCTCGTGAGCGAGCGCGAGCAGGCGCTCGAGGTCCTGCGCGACTTCCTGCGCGATGGCGACTTCGAGCACGAGCCTGCCGGTGAGTCGGCGTACTCGATCACGCTGCCGGGGGAGCGCAAGCTGCAGGTGCCGGTGCGCCTCGACGTGGGCGCCCACGCGCTGGGCGTCCACGCGTTCGTGTGTCGCCGGCCCGACGAGGAGCACGAGCGGGTCTACCGCTGGCTGCTCGAGCGCAACCTCAAGATGTATGGCGTGGCGTTCGCGCTCGACCGCCTGGGCGACATCTACCTCGACGGCCGGCTCCCGCTGTCGAGCGTCACGCCGACCGAGCTCGACCGGCTGCTCGGCGCGGTGCTGACCTACGCCGACGAGTCGTTCAACACCATCCTCGAGCTCGGGTTCGCCAGCTCCATCCGCAAGGAGTGGGAGTGGCGGACGTCGCGGGGTGAGTCGACCCGCAACCTGGAGGCGTTCCGCGGGTGGCTCGAGCGCGACGAGGAGCCTCCCCCGGGCTGAGCGGCCCCGCCTCAGGACTGGTGGCGGCGACTCAGCCGAACAGCTGCCAGAACTCCGCGAACGCCTGCTGGGTCCCCGCCGTGTCCATGCCCTGCCAGGTGAAGAGGGCGGCCGCACGGCCGCCGGCCGGATCGACGTACCCGATCGTGCCGCGGCCACCGGCCCAACCGACCAGGCCGTCGGCGCGCACCTCCACGTGGTGGCCCCATCCCGCCCCTGCCTCCAGAAGGTCGTCCGCGCCGCTGCGCTGCTCGGGGGTCAGCTGGTTGGTGCACATCTGCCGGGTGGAGGCCCGGCCGAGCACGGCGCCGCCACCGTCGCCGATCGCGGCGAGGAAGCGGAGCTGGTCCGCCACGGTCGAGACCAGCCCCGTGGCGAGGGACTCGAAGGCGACATCGGTCGGGAAGTGGGTCGCCGGCATCGCGAGGGGGCCGGTGACGTGCTCGGCGAGCAGATCGCTCACCGGCCGGCCGGTGCAGCGCGCGAGGAGGACGCCCAGCACGTCGCTGCTGGTGTGGTAGCGCCAGGTCGCACCGGGCTGGCCCGCCAGCGGGAGGCTGGCGAGCCGCCGCAGATACTCGTCCGGCGTCATCGGGGGTGCGTCCGGGCCCGGCCCGACCTGCAGCTCGTCCATCGCGGCCGCCAACGGGCCACCCTCGACGACCCAGCCGAACCCGGCCGTCATCGTGAGCAGGTGCCGCACAGTGATGGGGCGCTGCGCTGCGACGGTGTCGTCGAGCGGACCGCCGGGACGGGTGAGGACCCGCGGGTTGGCGAGCTCCGGCAGCCACTGCGCGACCGCGTCGTCGAGACCGAGCCGGCCGAGCTCGACGAGCCGGAGGGTGAGCGCACCGGCGATCGGCTTGGTGTTGGACGCGATCGCCGCGGGCTCGTCCGCCGTACGCCGCCCTCCGGCAGTCAGGTGCGTCGTCCCTGCCTCGCGGACTCCGGCTGCCCACCCCTGCAGGGCACCGTCGGCGACGAGCCGGTCGAGGCTCTCGGTCAGGTCGGCCAGTGCGGTCATCGGCCGAGGTTAGTCCCTGAGAGTGCTGACGGGCCCGGGTTCCTCGGCCTCGACCTCGGTCGCCGCAGCACTCTCGACCACGGGCGGGACGCTGCCCGGGCGGCGCCGGGCGAGCAGCACACCCGCGACGCACAGCGCGCCGCCGAGGTACGCCGCCGCGGGCGGCACCTCACTGAGCAGGACCCACGCGATGGCGATGGTCAGCACCGGCACCAGGAACGTCAGCACGGCCAGCCGGGAGGCGTCGGAGAACCGCAGCGCGTAGGCCCAGGTGGAGAACGCGATCGCGGTGGGGAACAGGCCGAGGTAGACGATCCACAGCAGCGTGGCGGCGTCGGCCTCGCGGACCGTGGTGACGAGCTCCCCGGCCCAGGGGAGGCAGACGACTGCGCCGATCAGGCAGGCCAGCCAGGTCACCTCGAGCGCGGGCAGCCGACCGACCAGCGGCTTCTCCGTGAGGATCCCGAGCGCGTACGTCGCCGCGGCCAGCAGCCCCAGCAGGACCCCGATGACGTCACCGGCGCCGTCGCGCGAGATCGCCGTCCCGATGATCGCGACGCCGCCGAGGGCGACGAGGACGCCGGTGAGGGTCCAGCGCGTGAACACCTCGCCGAGGAACACTGCGGCGAGCACCGCCACCAGCAGCGGCCCGACCTGCACCAGCATCGCGGCCGTGCCGGCGTCGATGCGTCGCTCGGACTCGTTGAGGGCGAGGTTGTAGACGCCGAACCACATCGCGCCGCACGCCAGCATGAGCGTCCACTGCGCGCGACCGCGCGGCCAGCGCTGCTTGCCCGTCGCCGGGGAGTCCTGGTCCGTGCTGGGGGCGGCGGCACCGGGGCGGCGTACGGCAAGCAGGAGGCCGAGCGCGAGCGCGGCGACCAGGAGCCGACCCAGGCTGAGCGCACCCGGACCGACGCTCTCGCCGAGGTGCCGGATCGCGACGAACGCCGAGGCCCACAGCAGCAGCGTGGTGGTCGCGGCGGCTGCCGGCAGCCACCGGCGCAGGGGGACGGGAGTGCTCACGGCCAGACGCTAGTGCCCGCGTGGGCTCCCGGTCACTTCGTTATGTGCCTTCGGGTTGCTGGGCGGGTATCCCTGTCCCATGAGCACTCACACTTCCGAAGAGTTCGAGGGCGACGAGCACAACGAGGACTTCGCGGAGAACGTCGCCAAGCCCGACGAGGAGCGCGAGGTCGGCATCGCCGATGAGGACCTGCCCGACGACGTCCGGCCCTCCGACGACAACCCGCTCGCGCAGGACCCGGAGCCGGACGTGCCCGACGCCTGAGGGGGACTAGAGCTCGAGCTTGTAGCCGAGCCCGCGGACCGTGACCAGGTAGCGCGGTTGCGCCGGCTCGGGCTCGAGCTTCGCGCGCAACCGCTTCACGTGGACGTCGAGGGTCTTGGTGTCGCCGACGTAGTCGGAGCCCCACACGCGGTCGATGAGCTGTCCGCGGGTGAGCACACGCCCGGGATTGCGCAGGAACATCTCCAGCAGCTCGAACTCCTTGAGCGGCAGGCGTACCTCCTCACCGTCGATCGTGACCTGGTGGCGCTCGACGTCCATGCGCACCGGACCGGCCTCGAGGGTCGGCGGGGCGAGGTCGGGCTCGACGCCGCGGCGCAGCACCGCCCGGATCCGAGCGACCAGCTCGCGGGGGGAGTACGGCTTGGTGACGTAGTCGTCAGCGCCGAGCTCGAGGCCGACCACCTTGTCGACCTCATCGTCCTTCGCGCTCACCATGATCACCGGGACGCTGGAGGTCTGCCGGATCTGGCGGCACACCTCGGTGCCGGGGAGGCCGGGCAGCATCAGGTCGAGGAGCACGATGTCGGCGCCGTTGCGGTCGAACTCGGTCAGGGCGTCGGGGCCGGTCGTCGCGATCGCGACATCGAAGCCCTCCTTGCGCAGCATGTAGGCGAGGGCGTCGCTGTAGCTCTCTTCATCCTCGACGACGAGAACGCGGGTCACGGGGCAGCCTCCTGCGCAGGTGCGGACTGGATCTTCGCGGGGAGCGACAGGGTGAACGTCGACCCGTGCCCCTCCTCGGACCATACGGCCACGTCGCCGCCGTGGGACGCGACGACGTGCTTGACGATGGACAGGCCCAGGCCGGTGCCGCCGGTGGAGCGGTGCCGCGCGGGGTCGACGCGGTAGAAGCGCTCGAAGATCCGGTCGATCTCGTGCGAGGGGATGCCGATGCCCTGGTCGGTGACGGCGATCTCGACGGTGCTGTCGCGGGTCGCCACCCCGACCGCCACGGTGGCGGACTCGGGGGAGTAGGTCACCGCGTTCGTCACCAGGTTCGACAGCGCGACGACGAGCTGGTCGGCGTTGCCGAGCAGCTGGACGCCGGTCTCGCCGGCGCGCAGGATCGTCACCGCGCGGGCCTCGGCGTCGGTGCTCGCGGCGTCGATGGCGCGCTCGACGACCTCGTCGACCGACACCACGCGCGGCTCATCGATCGGGTCGTCGCCCTGCAGGCGCGAGAGCTCGATGATCTGCTGCACCAGCCGGCCGAGGCGCTCGGACTCGCGGTGCATGCGTCCGGCGAACCGGTGCACGGCCTCCGGGTCGTCCGCGGCCTCCTGCACCGCCTCGGCGAGCAGCCGGATCGCGCCCACGGGGGTCTTGAGCTCGTGGGAGACGTTGGCGACGAAGTCGCGGCGTACGGACTCGACGCGGCGCTCGCGGGTGCGGTCCTCGACCAGGACCAGCACGAGCCGGGAGGTCAGCGGCGCCACCCGCGCGGTGACCGTGCGCGGCGTACCTCCTCCCGGGCGGGCGATGACGAGTTCCGTCTCCCGGATCTGGCCGTCGCGGCGTACCTCCCGGACGAGCTCGACGAGCTCGTCGACGGTCAGCTCGTCGTTGCGGACCAGCCCCAGGGCGTACGCCGGAGCAGACGCCTTCAGGACGGTGTCGGCCTCGTCGACCACCAGGGCGCTCGAGCGGAGGACCGCGAGCGTGGCGGCGACGCCGGCGGGCACCACCGGCTCCTCGACCGGGTCGGGGCCGTGCTGCTGGACCTCGCTGACCCGCCACGCGAGGACGACGCCGCCGCCGAGCACTGCGCCGAGCAGCGCGAAGAGGAGGGCTTGGGTCGTCGGGTCCACAATTCCTGATCGTACGCACGGATTCACCGGGCGTTCGGCCGTGCAGACGGGCCGTCAGCGACTGTTCATCCGACGTTCACGGATCGTCGCCGACTGTCCACCTGGAGTGCGTAGCGTGCTCGCCATGCGTGAGGCCTATACCGACCAGCTCGACTCCATCCTCGACGACCTGGTGATCATGACCCACCAGGTGAAGCGTGCCGTGTCGCGCGCGACCGTGGCGCTGCTCTCCGGCGACGCCGCGGTGGCCGAGGAGGTGATCAGCGGTGACGCCGACATCGACAGCGCCCGCGAGAAGATCGAGGAGAAGAGCTTCGAGCTGCTCGCCCTGCAGCAGCCTGTCGCCGGCGACCTCCGCCAGCTCGTGGCCGGCCTGCGGATGGTCGCCGAGCTCGAGCGGATGGGTGACCTGTCGGTCCACATCGCCAAGGTCGCGCGCCTGCGGACGCCCAACATCGCCGTGCCCGAGTCGATGGAGCCGATGTTCCGCCAGATGGCCTCGGTCGCCCAGCAGATGGTCAGCAAGGTCGCCGTCGTCATCGCCGAGCGCGACGTCGACGAGGCCGCCGAGCTCGAGCGGGCCGACGAGGAGATGGACAAGCTGCGGCGCAAGTCGTTCGCCAAGATCCTCGACGAGGACTGGGAGTACGGCGTCGAGCCGGCCATCGACATCGCCCTGCTGGGTCGCTACTACGAGCGCATCGCCGACCACGCCGTCTCCCTCGGTCGCCGGGTCGTCTTCCTCGTCACCGGCGAGCACCCCGTCTCCGAGGACTGAGCAGAACGGTCTTCGGCCGCAGTTTCACCGCCCGTGCCACGACACGCCCGCTGCGCGAACGAAACTGTCGCGCTCGGCGCCCGGTTTCGTTCGGCCAGTGGTAGGGGTGGGGCGCGAGGGATGTGCGCTCGCGGTTCCGTGTCTGCCCGGACGGGTCGGGGCGACCCGCACCCACGGCGTACGGCGGGGGTGGTGGCGCGCTGCGGGCCAGGACCTGCGGCATGCCGGAGCACCGGGCCCGGGCTACGGGACCTCGACCCGCGGGCGCCGTACCACTGGTCCCACGCGCACCACTCGTCGACCGAAACCGGGCGTTCGGCCTGGCAGTTTCGTTCGACGAGCGGGCGTGTCGGTAGTCGGGCGGTGAAACTGCCCGCCTCCTAGCCCCTAGCTCAGCGGCCCTGGCTGGCGACGGCGGCGATGGCGTCGGCGGCGGCGTCGGGGTCGAGGTACTCGCCGCCGGTGGTGAGCGGGCGCATGTCCTCACCGAGGCGGTAGACGAGCGGGATGCCGGTGGGGATGTTGAGGCCGACCACGGCCTCCTCGGACATGCCGTCGAGGTGCTTGACCAGCGCGCGCAGCGAGTTGCCGTGGGCGGCGACGCAGACCGTGTTGCCGGCGCGCAGGTCGGGGACGATCGCGTCGTACCAGTACGGCAGCATCCGCACCATCACGTCGGCCAGGCACTCGGTGCGCGGGCGCGCCTCGTCGGGGAGGTCGGCGTAGCGCGGGTCGTCGCTCTGCGCGAACTCGTCGGCGTCGTCGATCGGCGGCGGCGGGGTGTCGTAGGAGCGGCGCCAGAGCATGAACTGCTCCTCGCCGTACTCCTCCAGCGTGGCCTTCTTGTCCTTGCCCTGGAGCGCGCCGTAGTGGCGCTCGTTGAGCCGCCACGAGCGACGCACCGGCACCCAGTGCCGCTCGGAGGCGTCCAGCGCGAGCTGAGCGGTCGTGATCGCGCGCCGCAGCAGGGAGGTGTGCAGGACGTCGGGCAGGACGCCGGCCTCGGCCATCAGGCGACCTCCGCGCACGGCCTCCGCGCGGCCCTTCTCGGTCAGGGCCACGTCGACCCAGCCGGTGAAGAGGTTCGCGGCGTTCCACTCGCTCTCGCCGTGGCGGAGCAGGACCAGGGTGTAGGGCGCCTGCGCGGACATCAGGGCTCGAGCCCGCCGGTCTCGGACTCGTCCTCGGTCTCGTTGATCGGGCCCTCGTCGTCCTCGACCACGGCCTCGTCGTCCTGGCCCTCGGGCTCGGAGTCGTCACCGACGGTGGGGATCTCGACGGCGGCGAAGTCGCCGGCACGGGCGACCACGGGCACGTCCATGGTCACGGGCTCGCCGCGCTGGAACCCGATGGTCACGCGGACGATGTTGCCGGCCCGGATCCGGTCGCCGGCGACGAGCACACCGCCACCCTCGTCGAGCAGCACCAGGCCGCCCGCGGGCACCTCGACCTCGGCGGTCGGGGTGAACGACAGACCGGTGTCGGCGTCTGCGCCGCTCATGTTGGCGAGGCCGTCGGCCTCCTCGAGGTCGTTGTTGGCGAGACCGGCGATGAAGACGCCGTTGCCGTCCTCCTCGGACACGATCACCGCGTGCAGCACGTCGACCGAGCTGCTGCGGTCGTTGGTGCCCACGCCCGGCGTGTAGACCTGGTCGGTCGGGTATTCGCCGCAGGCGGCCAGGGCGGGCGCACCCAGCAGGAGCGCGGCGGCAGCGAGGGTACGGCGCCAGGTCTTCGTCACGGGGAGTTCCTCCAGGGCAGGGCGGACGTGCGGTCGAAGCCTACCGATCCCGCGCCCGCGTGGCGCACCAGGCTCAGCCCTGGATCAATCCGACGGTCATCACCGCGATCACCAACCCGGCCAGCACCAGCGCCACGAAGACGGTGGTCAGCCACAGCAGGGGCACCGCACCGATCTTCAGCGCGACGCGCAGGGGCAGGTGGCGCAGCCCCGACTGGTTGTCCTCGACCAGGTCGTTGAGGGTGGCGGCGAAGTGCAGTCCCACGCCGAGCAGCGCCGCCAGCACCACCATCGCGACAGTGGGCGGGCCGCCGTGCACACCGCCACCCCACCCGCCGTACGAGAGGAACGCGGGCAGCAGGCCGAACCCGACAGCCCAGGGGAGCCAGGAGAGCCAGGTGCGCCGCAGGAAGAGGTCGGACAACGCACCGCAGGCCAGCGACCCGAGGTACGCCGCACCGGCTGCGGTGCCGTTGGAGATCGCCAGCGGCACGACCAGCAGGACGCCGCAGGAGGCGGCGAACGCGACCGTGCCGGGGTCGATCCACCCCATCGCGATCGGCTTGCGGGGCCGGCCGAGGTCGTGGTCGCGCTGGCGGTCGAGCACGTCGTTGAACCACCCGAGCACCGCCTGGCCCGTCAGGACGGTCAGGGCGACGAGGGCCACCTCGTTGCCGCTGCGTCCCGCCAGCGCCGCAGCCGCGGCGAGGGCAGCCGCCATCGCCAGGGCGCGCACGGGGTGGGCGGTCAGGACGAGCGTGACCGCGGTGCCGCGCCGGCGGGTGTAGAGCATGGCCCGCAGTATCGACCACCGAGGGCCCCGTGGACCGTCCCGACACGGCCACGGCGGGTCGCCAGTGCTGTTCCTCTGACCCCGCCCAGCATGGTCCAGATGCTTCTGTCAAGCCCTCAATGTGCCTCTGACCTGCGCAAACGCTGTCCGCGCCGTCCAGAAGACGTGTTAGACTAGTCACCTGAAAGGGGTACTCTGCACATGACTTTTACCGTCGGTGAAACGGTCGTTTATCCAAATCACGGGGCTGCGGTCATCGAGGACATCGAGACTCGGCAGATCAAGGGGGAGGACAAGCAGTACCTCGTTCTCCGCATCGTCGCACAGCAGGACCTGGTCGTCCGGGTCCCCGCTCACAACCTCGACCTGGTCGGGGTGCGCGATGTGGTGGACAAGGAGGGCCTGGACCGCGTCTTCGACGTGCTGCGCGCTGAGCACACCGAGGAGCCGACCAACTGGTCACGCCGCTACAAGGCCAACATGGAGAAGCTGCACTCGGGCGACGTGATCAAGGTGGCCGAGGTCGTGCGCGACCTGTGGCGCCGGGAGCGTGACCGCGGACTCTCCGCCGGTGAGAAGCGGATGCTGGCCAAGGCGCGCCAGATCCTGGTCTCCGAACTGGCGCTCGCCGAGCGCACCAACGAGGACAAGGCCGAGACGATCCTCGACGAGGTTCTCGCCTCCTGATCCCTCCCGGGGGGTCTCCCCGCACCGCGTTCTGAACCGCCTTTCGACGGCCTCGACCCGCCCGGGTCGAGGCCGTCGGCATGTTCACGCCGACACAGGGCTAGCGGTAGCAAGTTAGGGATGCCTATCCTTCAGTGGTGACCGTACTCACCCAAGCGGCCCCCTGGCGGTTCTTCGACGCCCACGTCGTCGCCGTGCAGGCGCTGAGCCCCAGCTTCGTCCGCATCACGCTGCGTGGACCCGACCTGGCCGACTTCGCCGACAACGGTCTCGACCAGCGCTTCAAGCTGCTGCTCCCGGCCGCCGACGGTGGCTTCACGCACCTGCCGCGTGCGGAGGACTGGTACGCCGGGTGGCGCGCGCTGCCCGACGCTCAGCGTCCTGCGCTGCGCACCTACACGGTCCGCGCCGTGCGGCCGGAGGCCCACGAGGTCGATGTCGACATGGTGCGCCACGGTCTGACCGGCCCGGCGTCGACGTTCGCCGAGCGCGCGGCGATCGGCGATGAAGTCGTGCTGCTGGGACCGAACGCACGCTTCGACGGCCCGCACGGCGGGCTGGAGTTCCGCCCGCCCGCCGACCACCTCGGCCCCTACCTCCTGGCGGGCGACGAGACGGCCGTGCCCGCGATCGCGGTGATCCTCGAGCAGCTGCCCGAGCAGGCGTACGGCGAGGTGGTCCTCGAGGTGCCGCACGCCGAGGACCGCTTGCCGCTGGTCGCTCCGCCGCAGCTGCGGATCACGTGGGTCGCGCGGGAGGGGGCGCCGTACGGCTCCGCGCTGACCCCGGCCGTCATCGCCGCGGTCGAGGACCTCGACCTGCCGGCGCTGCTCGTCGGTCAGGACGTCGAGGAGACCGGTGCGGCTGACGACGAGGTGCTCTGGGACGTGCCGGAGGCGGCGGCGGGCGACGCCGCACCGAGCCTCTACGCCTGGCTCGCCGGCGAGGCTCGCTCGATCACCGGCCTGCGCCGCCACCTGGTCCGCGAGGTCGGCGTCGACAAGCGCGCAGTGGCGTTCATGGGCTACTGGCGCCAGGGCGTCTCCGGCTCCTGAACCCCACCGAACCCACGTCACTCCCCTACGTGAGCGTCGTGTGCGGCGTCGGCCGACGACGCTCACGTAGGGGAGTGATGGATCAGGCGGCGTACGTCGAGTCCCGCGCGGCGAGGGCGTCGCGGACCAGGTCGACGAGCGCCTCGGAGACCACGAAGTCGCGCTCGAGCGGCAGGTAGTGCCCCGCACCCGGGATGATGCTCAACCGACAGCCGGGGATCGCCTCGGCGAGGCGGGTGGCGTGCGCGGGTGGCGTCAGCAGGTCCTTGGAGCCGACCAGCACGTGGGTCGGGGTGCCGGCCAGCGCTGCCAGCGCGTCGATCCGGTCATGGCGCATCAGGTCGCGGTAGTAGCCGCACATCGACTCCGGGTGGGTGTTGATCAACCCGTTCACCGCATGGCGTACGTCGATGCGGCGCGCGCCGGGCGCGAGGAGGAACTTGCGGGCGATCAGGGTCTCGGTGACGGGGTGCCGCCGCCGCTGGCGTCGGCTCAGCATGCGGGCGCGCGCGGCCAGGATCGTCGGCAGCTGCGGGCGCAGCAGATCACCGGCTCCGGCAGGCAACCCGAGGGTCACGGTGTCGAGCTGACCGGACGAGGTCGCGACGAACGCGACGCCGCGGACCCGCCCCTCGGCACCGAAGAGCTCGGGCCGTCGGGCCGCGAGCGCCATGATCGTCATCCCGCCCAGGGAGTGGCCTGCGAGCACGAGGTCACCCGTGGGGGCGTAGGCGTCGATCAGCTCCGCAAGGTCGTCGCCGAGGCGCTCGATCCGGGTCTCGGACTCCGGCACCCGGTCGGAGCGGCCATGCCCGCGGTGGTCGTAGCGCAACACCCGGATGGCGGAGCCGAACGTGCCGCGCAGGTCGAGTGTCTGGTAGCCCCACAGGGTGTGGTCGGAGGCCCAGCAGTGCGCCAGCACCACCGTGAGCGGCGTGTCCGATCCACTGGCGGGGGGTCCCTCGAGGTGGACGTGCAGGACCCGTCCGTCGTCGGTGGTGTGCTGCACCTGTCCTCCTCGCCGCGGCGTTCGCCGCCCGTCCGGTCCATGTGACATCGACGATGTCACATGGAGGGTGGCAGGCCTGCCCAGGGTGGTGTCAAGGGCCCGGCCAGGGGTGTGTGTCACGTCGAGGTGAGAGGATGCGCGGCGTGAACGCAGCCACGGAGCGCCCCGGCGACCGTGCGGCGGGCGGCACGGCGGGTCGGGGCGACCACCTCACCGTCGACCAGCTCGCCGCCGCGGTCGGCATGACGGTGCGCAACGTCCGCGCCTATGCCTCCCGCGGTCTGCTCTCCCCGCCCCGCCTGGTCGGTCGCACCGGCTACTACGGACCCGAGCACGTCAACCGGCTCCGGCTGATCCGCGACCTGCTGGAGCGCGGCTACACCCTCGCTGCGATCGAGCAGGCGCTGGAGCGCAACCCCCAGCTCTCCGACGCCCACGTGCTCGACCTGATGAACACGCTCGCCCACCCCCTCGGCCGTCCCGAGGAGCCCGAGGACATCGACGAGAAACTGCTCACCCACCTCGCGGGCGTCGACCACGACCCGGACTTCGTCCAGTCGTTGGTCGACATCGGTCTGCTCGAGCGCGTGGGGCCGACGACGGTGCGCATGCACCGCCCCGTGCTGGTGCGCGCCGGCGCCCAGGCGCTCGCGCTGGGCATGGAGCGCGACAGCGTGCTGTCGCTGTGGGCGCAGATCTCCGAGCACCTGCACGCCGTCGCGCAGGCCGCGGTGCAGACCTACCGCGACGAGATCTGGCGCCCCTTCAGTGAGGCCGGACTCCCGGAGGAGCAGTGGCCGGCGATGCTCTCGTCCATCGAGTCGATCCTCCCGGTCGTCTCCCAGGCGGTCCTGGCGATCTTCCGTGACGAGCTCAGCAGCGTGGTCGAGGAGGCCATGGGGGAGGAGATCGCTGCGCTCGGCGGCTCCGACGAGGCGGGCGGCGAGGTCGGCACCGCATGAGCGTCCCGCCCGTCCTCCCGCGCGTCGGCGTCGGCACCGACGTCCACCGGCTCGTGCCCGGCGTCCCCATGCACCTGGCCGGGCTGCACTGGCCCGAGGAGGACCACGGCCTCGAGGGCCACTCCGATGCCGACGTCGCCGCCCACGCGCTGTGTGACGCGCTGCTGTCCGCCGCAGGTCTCGGTGACCTCGGCCAGCACTTCGGCACCGCCGAGCCGCAGTGGGCCGGCGCCAGCGGGACGGCCCTGCTCGCCGAGACCGTACGCCGTGTGCGCGCGGCCGGCTTCGTGATCGGCAACGCTGCGGTCCAGGTGATCGGCAACCGGCCCCGCCTCGGTCCGCGGCGGGACGAGGCGCAGGCGGCGCTGAGTGCCGCGGTCGGGGCACCCGTGAGCCTGAGTGCGACCACCACCGACGGCCTCGGTCTCACCGGTCGTGGGGAGGGCGTCGCCGCGATCGCGACCGCGCTGGTCGTCCCGACGGCCTGAGCCGCCGCACGGCGAGGAGTCAGTCGGTGCTGAAGTCCACCTCGTGCCACCCCGTCGCACCGTCCGGCACCACGTCACGGCGTACGGCGGTCTGGGTGTAGCCCGAGCGGTCGGTCGCGCGGACGGTGACCAGGTGGTCACCGGCGGGTGCGTCCACCTCGACACGCCACTGGACCCAGGTGTCCTCGGAGCTCGGGCCGTCGGGCACCCCGCCGAGGCGTGCCGGCACCCAGGGGCCGCCGTCGACGCTGACCTCGACCCGCTCGATCCCGGTGTGCTGCGCCCAGGCGACACCCGCGACCGTCACCTTCCCCGCGGGCAGGCGGGTGCCGGACCGCGGGACGTCGATGCGCGACATCGTCCGCACCGGGCCCTCGGGGGACCACCCGCGCTGGGTCCAGTACGCCTCGACGTCGGCGAACCGGGTCACCTCCAGGTCGACCAGCCACTTGGTCGCCGACACATAGCCGTAGAGGCCCGGCACGACCATCCGCGCCGGGAAGCCGTGCTCGAGGGGGAGGGGCTCGCCGTTCATCGCCAGCGCCACGAGGGCGTTGCGCTCGTCGGTCAGCGCCGCGAGCGGGGTCGCGCAGGTCCAGCCGTCCTCGGAGGTCTGCAGCACGGCGTCGGCGCCGGGTCGCACCCCCGCCCGGGCGAGCAGCTCGGCGACGCGGACGCCGCCCCACCACGCGTTGCCGACCAGGTCGCCCCCGACGGGGTTCGACACGCAGCACAGCGTCACCCAGGCCTGGGTGAGCTCCATGGTGGCGAGCTCGTCGAAGCCCAGCACGATCTCGCGGTCGACCATGCCGTGGATGCGCAGCTGCCACTGCTCGGGGTCGATGGTCGGGACCGCGAGGGCGGTGTCGATGCGATAGAAGTCCGCGGCACGAGTGCGCCACGGCGCCGCGCCGTCCTCACGCAGATCCTCGAGGAGGTCGGCTCCGTCGGGTATCGCCCCCGCGGTCACGGGCAGCCGCACCAGGCGTCGCGTCGCCTCGACGGTGTCACGCGCCCGGCTGATCGCGCGTCCCGCGATCCCCGCGACCGCCGTGGCGGCCGCGACCGCGCCGACCCGCGCGAGCACGGTGCGACGGGTGCTTCCGGTCCCGCTCGCGCCGTCGGGACGCGGCGCGACAGCGGGGGTACGGCGCAACGGCGCGACCAGCAGGCCCAGTGCGACCAGCCACGCACCGGCACCGGCGACCACCGGCAGGAGATCCGCGCTGCCGGCGGCCGGGCGCGCGAGGGCCGCCAGCGCGCCGAAGACGGTGACGACGCCCACCGGGAGCGCGGACCAGCCCGCGCCGTACCCGGTCAGCACCCCGGCCAGCACCCCGGCGAGCAGGACGACGGCGAGGACCCCGCCGATCAGCAGCGGCTTGTCCCAGGTGCCGACGAGGCCGATGAGGAAGTCGGCGACCGGGCCTGGGGTGCGCTCGACGACCTCCTCACTGACCGCGACGACGGGGTGGACCCGCACGTGCAGCACAGCGCGCACGAGCTCTGCCGCGGCAACCGCGGCGATGGCCGCCAGCCCGCCGAGTGCTCCGCGTGCCCAAGGACTCCTCACCTGCTCATCGTGGCCGAGTGCCCCCAGCACGGCAATCGCGGGTTCTGCCGAACTGCTTGCCGCGGTCCACAGCGTTGACCTAATGTCTGGACACATGTCCAGTCAGCTGTCCGCCGCGCCTGTCGGCCCGGTCGCCGCGGTCCCCGGCGGGGCCTCCCACACGCGCCGCGAGCTGAACCCGCGCCAGGCCGACACCGTCGCCCGGGTGCTGGTCGCCGCCCACGAGGAGCTGCGGGCGGTCGGCTACGACCAGCTGACGATCCGCTCGGTGGCGGCGCGCGCCGGCGTCGCGCCGGCGACGGCGTACACCTACTTCGGCTCCAAGAACCACCTGGTCGCCGAGCTGTTCGCGCGGCGCATCGTCGAGCACATGGCCGACTACCTCGAGGCGCGGGCCCCGGACGCGACGGCCACCCCACTCGAGCGGGTCGTCGCGCTGGTGCACGAGGTGACCGGGTTCCTCGGCTCCGAGCCCGATCTCGCCCAGGCCGTCACGCCCGCCCTTCTCGGTAGCGACCCCGATGTGCAGCACCTTCGCCTGCGCATCGGTATGGGCTGGGCGGAGTGGTTCGCCGGGGCACTGGGCCCCGACCTGCAGGCCGAGCAGCCGGACCTGCTCGACGCCCTGATGCTGCTGCTCTCCGGCGGCCTGCTGCAGAGCGGCATGGGCCTGATGACCTACGCGCAGCTCGGCGAGCGGCTCACCCGGTCCGTTCGCGTGATGATGGAGGACTCCCGATGACCGCCGGTGCGACCCACCCCGACGCGCTCGTCCTGGACCCGTACGACTACGCCTTCCAGGACGACCCCTATCCGACCTACGCCCGGCTGCGGGCCGAGGCGCCGCTCTACTACAACGCCGACCTCGACTTCTGGGCTGTCACCCGGCACGCCGACGTCGCCGCCGCGTTCCGCGACGACGCGACGTTCTCCAACCGGATGGGCGTCTCGCTGGACGCCATCGCCTGGTCGCCGCACGCCTACAAGACGATGTCGTTCCTGGCGCTCGACGGCAAGGACCAGCAGCGGCTGCGCTCGCTGGTGTCCAAGGCGTTCACGCCGCGCCGGGTCCGCGAGCTGACGCCGCAGGTGCAGGCGTTGACCGAGAAGTACTTCGGCCTCGCGTTCGCCGACGGCGTCGAGCACGACTGGATCGGCGAGGTCGCCGGCCTGCTCCCGATGGACGTCATCTCCGAGATGATGGGTGTCCCCGAGGAGGACCGGGTCGAGGTACGCCGCCTCGCCGACCTCGTCGTCCACCGCGAGGAGGGCATCCGCGACGTCCCGCCCGCGGCCATGGAGGCCTCGGTCACCCTGATGACCTACTACGCCGGCATGGTCGAGCAGCGGCGCCGCCGACCCAGTGAGGACCTCACCTCTGCCCTGCTCGAGGCGGAGAACGACGGCGACCGGCTCAGCGACGAAGAGGTCATGGCCTTCCTCTTCCTCATGGTCGTCGCCGGCAACGAGACCACCACCAAGCTCCTCGGCAACGCGCTGTTCCACCTCGCGCAGCATCCCGAGCAGCAGGCGCAGGTGCTCGCCTCACCCGACGACACCTCGCTCGTCGTGCCGTGGATCGAGGAGACGTTGCGTCACGACACCTCCAGCCAGATGCTCGCGCGGCACCTGCTCCAGGACTACGAGCTCGATGGCGTCGTGGCCCCGGCCGGCTCGCGTGCGGTGCTGGTGATCGGCTCGGCCAACCGGGACGAGGACGTGTTCACGGACCCCACGCGCTTCGACCTGCACCGGCCCAAGGAGGAGCTCGCCAAGATTCTCTCCTTCGGGGGAGGCCGGCACTTCTGCCTCGGTGCCAACCTCGCCCGTCTCGAGGCGCGCATCGTGTTGGAGGAGTTCGTCCGCCGGGTGCGCGACTACGAGGTCGACGTCGACGGCGCCCGCCGGGTGCACTCGATCAGCGTCCGCGGCTTCGCGTCCCTGCCGATCACTGTGAGGTTGCGCTGATGAGCAAGCCCGCCCGCTACGCCCAGCCCGACCGCCGTCCGGCGGTCGTCACCGGTGCCTCGTCCGGCATCGGCGCCGCCACCGCCGAGGCGCTCGCGGCGCGCGGGTTTCCCGTCGCGCTCGGCGCCCGTCGCGCCGACCGGCTCGAGGAGCTCGCGACCCGCATCCGCGACGCCGGGGGCGAGGCCGTCGCACACTCTCTCGACCTCACCGACGCCGCCTCGGTGGAGGCGTTCGCCGCCAAGGTGACGGCCGACCTCGGGGAGGTCGAGGTCGTGGTGTCCAACGCAGGCTCCTTGTCGCCCGGCCGCATCCACGAGGCCGACCCGGAGCTGTTCAGCCGGCACCTCGACCTCAACATCGTCGGCGCGCAGCGCCTGTGCCGCACCTTCCTGCCAGGCATGCTCGAGCGGCAGCGGGGCGACATCTGCTTCGTCTCCTCCGACGTGGCCGTGCGGGCGCGACCGTTCATGACGTCGTACGCCGCCGGCAAGTGGGGGTTGGAGGGCATGGTCCACGCGCTGCAGATGGAGCTCGAGGGCACCGGTGTGCGCGCCAGCCTGGTCCGACCCGGACCCACGCACAGCGAGATGGGCTCCGACTGGACCCCCGACGAGGTCGACATGGTCATCAACGGCTGGGTGAAGTTCGGCCACGCCCGACACCAGCACTTCCTCAAGCCCACCGCGCTTGCCGAGGCGATCAGCACCGTCGTGTCCGCCCCGCGCGGCGTGCACCTCAACCTCGTCGAGGTCAACCCCGAAGCCCCTGTGGAGGAACGATGAGCGACACCCAGGCGACCCTGGACGCACTGCCCGGGGTCGAGGAGATCCCCGTGGTCTCCTACGCCGTCCCCGACGACGGCACCCGTCACCTCGCCGAGCTGCGCGTCGACCCGATCGCCCTACTCGACCGGGTGCGCACCGAGTGCGGCGACATCGGGCGGTTCTTCCTCGCCGACCGGCAGGTGGTGCTGGTGTCCGGCGCGGAGGCCAACGAGCAGTTCTTCCGCGCGCCGGACTCCCTCCTCGACCAGGGAGAGGCCTATCCGTTCATGACGCCGATCTTCGGGGAGGGCGTCGTCTTCGACGCCTCGCCGGAGCAGCGCCAGGAGATGCTCAAGAACCAAGCCCTCAAGGGCGACATGATGCGCGGTCACGCGACCACGATCGAGAACGAGATCCGCCGGATGGTGGCGGACTGGGGTGACGAGGGCGAGGTCGACCTGCTCGACTTCTTCGCCGAGCTCACGATCTACACGACCTCGGCGTGCCTCATCGGCAAGCCGTTCCGCGAGGAGCTCGACAGTCGGTTCGTCGAGGCCTACCACGACCTCGAGCGCGGCACCGACGCCATTGCCTATGTCGACCCCTACATGCCCGGTGTCGAGTCGTTCGAGATCCGTGACCGCGGCCGCGAGACCCTGGTCGGCCTCGTGCAGGCGATCATCGACAAGCGCATCGCCCGCGGCAAGGTCCCGCGCGAGGAGCGCGACCTGCTCGACGTCCTCATCTCCTTGGACATGGGCGCCGACTACATCACCGGTGTCTTCATCTCGATGATGTTCGCCGGTCACCACACGACCTCCGGCACCTCGGCCTGGACGCTGATCGAGCTGATGCGCGACCCCGACTACCTTGCCGAGGTCGTCGGCGAGCTCGACGAGCTGTACGCCGACGGCTCGGAGGTCTCCTTCCAGGCACTGCGCTCGATCCCCAAGCTCGAAGCGGCGCTCAAGGAGGCCCTGCGCCTGCACCCACCGCTGATCATCCTGCTGCGGGTCGCGCAGGAGGAGCTGGAGCTCGCCGGGCACCGCATCCCCGCCGGCACGATGGTCGGGGCCAGCCCCCGGGTCTCGAACCGGATGGCGGAGTCGTTCCCCGACCCCGAGCGGTTCGACCCGACGCGCTACCTCGACGGTCGCCAGGAGGACCGGGTCAACCAGTGGACCTGGATCCCGTTCGGCGCCGGTCGGCACCGCTGCGTCGGCAACGCGTTCGCGATGATGCAGATGAAGGCGATCTTCTCGGTGGTCCTGCGCGACTTCGAGTTCGAGATGACGCAACCGTCGGAGTCCTACCGCGACGACTTCTCCAAGATGGTCATCCAGCTCGAGCAGCCGTGCCGCGTGCGCTACCGCCGCCGCGCGGGGCGCTGAGCAGGAGCCTGCGATGAGCTTCAAGGCGGTCGCCGACCTCGACCTGTGCCAGGGACACCAGATGTGCCAGGGCGAGGCGCCCGAGGTCTTCGGCTACGACGAGGAGACCGACAAGGTCGTCGTCCTCGAGGAGTTCCCCGACGAGTCCCAGCGGTCCGATGTCGAGTCGGCCGTCACCTACTGCCCAGCACTCGCGCTGGCCATCCAAGACATCACCTGAAGCCCCGACCCGAGGAAGTGAGCTGACATGTCGTTGACCCGTGCAGAGATCGAGGAGTTCTGGCAGACCTGGCTGGACGTCAACCGCGACGCCGAGCGCGGCGGCGACTGGCGCATCATGGCCGATTGGTACGCCGAGGACGCCACGTACGGCTGGATGTACACCCCCGACGAGCACTTCATGGCCGTCGGCCGCGAGCAGATCCGCGACTGGGCCATCGGCATCGAGATGGACGGCCTCGACGGCTGGCACTACGACTACCAGGTCGCGATGATCGACGAGCAGAAGTCGATGGTCGTCGGCTTCTGGAAGCAGAAGTCCGGCGTCATCAACGACGAGACCGGCCAGGAGTACGAGATCCTCGGCATCGGTGGCTCGTGGTTCGGCGTGGAGCGCCAGACCAGTGGTGCGGACGAGGGCAAGGTCAAGTTCGCCTGGCAGCGGGACTGGTTCGACCTCGGCTCCACGACGCACACGTTCATCGAGATGCTCAAGGCCAACAAGGCCCACCCCAACCTCAGCAAGCGCATGGAGGTCGCGGCCAAGCGCTGGGACGTGCCGGGCCACTACCGCTATGAGGACCTGCCGTCGCCGATCTGGCCGCCGGCCGTCGAGCGCGGTGACTACGTCACCCAGCCCTCGCCGGAGCCCGCCCCGTGAGCGGACAGGCGACCCTGCCGCCGGCAGCCCAGCAGCTCGTCGACGGCAAGCTCGGCCCGGCCTACGACGGAGCGACGTACGCCGTACGCAACCCGGCGACCGGCGAGGAGATCGGACACGTCCCCGACTCCGGTGCCGCCGACGTCGAGGCGGCGATCGCCGCGGCACGCCGGGCCTTCGACGAGACGACGTGGTCGACCGACCACGCCTTCCGCGCGCAGTGCCTGCGTCAGCTCCACCAGGCGCTGCTCGACAACGCCGAGGCGTTCAAGGCGCTGACCACCGCCGAGGTCGGCATGCCGTCGTTCATGATGGGCGCGGCAGGCTTCGACGTACCCGTCGAGGGGCTGATGTGGGTCACCGACCTGCTGGAGTCCTACGCGTTCGAGACGGACCTGGGTGTCGCGAAGCCGATGGGCATCGCGTCCCAGCGCACCGTGCGCCGCGAGGCGGTCGGCGTGGTCGCGGCGATCACGCCGTGGAACGTCCCCACCCAGATCAACCTCGCCAAGATCGGGCCGGCGCTGGCCGCCGGCTGCACGGTCGTGCTCAAGCCCGCCCCCGACACCCCGTGGCTGGCCTACGAGCTCGGCCGGCTGGTCGCCGAGCACACCGACATCCCGGCGGGCGTCTTCAACGTCGTCGCGCCGCGTGACAACACCGTCGCGGCGATGCTGACGACGGACCCACGCGTCGACATGGTCTCTTTCACCGGCTCGACCGCCACCGGCCGCGCGATCATGGCGGCCGCGGCGCCGACGCTGAAGAAGGTCTTCCTCGAGCTCGGCGGGAAGTCCGCGGCGATCGTCCTCGACGACGCCGACGTGGCTGCCGCCGCAGGTGCCGCCGCCTTCACCGCGTGCATCCACGCCGGCCAGGGGTGCGCGATCACGACGCGCCTGGTCGTGCCGCGTGAGAAGTACGACGAGGCGGTGCAGGTCGCGGCCGCGACGATGGAGTCCATCGGCGTCAAGGACCCGGCCGACCCCGGCGCCATCTGCGGTCCGGTCATCTCCCGCGCCCAGCGCGACCGGGTCGCGGACTACCTCCGCCTCGCCACCGAGGAGGGCGGCACGATCGCCACCGGGGGGTCGGTCATCGACCAGCCGGGCTACTGGGTCCAGCCGACCGTGGTCGCTGGCCTCGACAACTCCTCCCGGCTCGCGCAGGAGGAGATCTTCGGCCCGGTGCTCGTCGTCATCTCGCACGACGGTGACGACGACGCCGTCCGCATCGCCAACGACTCCGCCTACGGCCTCTCCGGGTCGGTGGAGTCAGGGGACGTCGAACGCGCCAAGGCCGTCGCCGCCCGCATCCGCACCGGCACCGTCGCCGTCAACGGCGCGGTCTGGTTCAGCCCCGACGCGCCGTTCGGCGGCTACAAGCAGTCCGGCCTCGGCCGGGAGATGGGGGTCCTCGGCTTCGAGGAGTACCTCGAGGTCAAGACGATCGCGTCGCCCGCGTGAGCCTGCGAACGCGGGCGAAGTGCGATCGGGTCGAGTAGCCGCACGACCGAGGAACGAGGTCGTGACCGGCGTATCGAGACACCGGTGACGGTCCCGCAGACCGCAACCACCACCCGTACCACCGACACCACCACCAAGGAGAGACATGGTCTCGACAAGCTCGACCGACGAGGGTCGCTCGACCGGCGTAGGTCGCCTCCAGGACAAGGTCGTCATCGTCACCGGTGCCGCGCAGGGCATCGGCGAGGCCTACGCGAAGGCGATCGCCAAGGAGGGCGCGGCGGTGGTCGTCGCGGACCTCAACACCGACTCCGGCGAGCGGGTCGCCAAGGAGATCGAGGCCGACGGCGGGCGCGCGGTCTTCGTGCGTACCGACGTCTCCGACCAGGCCTCCGCCGAGGCGGCAGCGGCCGCGGCGGTCGAGAGCTTCGGCGGCATCGACGGGCTGGTCAACAACGCAGCGATCTATGGCGACATGCAGTTCGACCTGCTGATCAGTGTCGACTGGGACTACTACCGCAGGTTCATGAGCGTCAACATGGACGGCGCGCTGGTCATGACGCGCGCGGTCTACACGCACATGCAGAAGCGTGGCGGGGGCTCCATCGTCAACCAGAGCTCGACAGCGGCCTACCTCTACTCCGGCTTCTACGGGCTGGCCAAGGTGGGCGTCAACGGTCTCACCCAGCAGCTGGCCCACGAGGTCGGCGGGATGGGCATCCGGGTCAACGCGATCGCCCCGGGGCCCACGGACACCGCCGCCACCCGCACGCAGGCGGGCGATGCCTCCAAGGAGCTGGTGAAGAACCTCGCGATCAAGCGCATGGGCCAGGTCGACGACATGGTCGGTGCCTGCCTGTTCCTGCTCTCCGACGAGGCCGCATGGGTGACCGCCCAGATCCTCGCGGTCGACGGCGGGCAGGTCTTCCGCCCGTGACGGCGCTGCGGGTCGGGTTCGTCGGGCTCGGCAACATCGGCAAGCCGATGGCGCTGCGGCTCGCGGCAGCCGACGACATCGAGCTGACCGTCTTCGACGTGGCGCCCGAACCACTCGCCGAGCTGGAGCGCGCCGGGGCGAGTGTCGCCGACAGCGTGGCGGCACTCGGCGTACGCGTGGACGTCGTGTGCGTGATGGTGCGCGACGACGCCCAGGTCCGTGACGTCCTCGGCGAGCTGCTCGGCGTGACGGGTGACGCGCAGACCGTGGTCATCCACTCGACCGTGGCGCCGACGACTGCCGAGGAGCTGGCCGACACCGCGGCCCGGCACGGGGTCAGCGTTCTCGACGCGCCTGTCTCCGGAGGTCCCATGGGGGCGGCGGACGGGACGCTGGCCATCATGGTGGGCGCCGACGACGGAGCCTTCGAGCGCGCCGCGCCGGCACTGCGGGCGATGGGGTCGAAGGTGGTCCACGCCGGACCGGTCGGCGCCGGCACGAGGTTCAAGCTTGCCCGCAACATGCTGCATTTCGTCGCCTTCACGGCCGCGACCGAGGCGCAGCGGCTCGCCGAGGCGGCGGGTCTCGACCTCAAGGCGCTCGGCGACGTGGTCCGCCACACCGACGCGATCACCGGTGGTCCGGGGGCGATCATGCACCGCGAGACCGCCGCGCCGCTCGCGCCCGACGACTTCTGGTACGGCGTCTTCGACCACGTACGGGCCCTGGGGGAGAAGGACCTCGGGTTCGCGATCGAGCTCGCCGAGCAGCTCGGCGTGGAGGTACCGCTCGCCGAGCTGGCCCTGGAGCGTCTCGCCCCCGGTCTCGGGCTGCCCCCCACCGATCCGAGCCGCACCGAAGGAGAGCACTGATGGGCAAGTTCGACGACCTTCCGGAGACCCGCCGCCGCGGCCTCGAACGCATGGAGCAGGTCTACGGCTTCGACATGACCGACGGCACCGGGGACTTCTTCCGCTACACCGCCGACCACCTGTTCGCCGACATCTGGGAGCGACCGGGCTTGTCCGACCGCGACCGGCGACTGTTGCTCATCGGTCTGTTGTCCGGCAGTGGCGGCGCCGACGTCCTGGGCATCCAGGTGCCGGCCGCGCTGGCGGCGGGAGAGCTCGACGCCGAGGAGCTGCGCGAGATCGTGATCTTCTTGTCCCACTACGCCGGCTGGCCCAACGGGGCGCGGATCAACTCGATCGTCGAGAACGCCGTCGCCCAAGCCAGCCGTCCGCCGAAGTAGGACGCCGTCGTCACGCGCGGCGGGGCCCCGGAACAGGGGTGTTTTCCGGCCTGGGTGTGAGGTTATGCTCGACGCTGTCGAAACCCGGGGTGATTCCCGGAGACCACATCGGTCGTCGGGGGACCGGAGTCAACTACCGAAAGGATCGGCACATCATGGCGAACGTGAACGTCACCTATGCAGAGATGGAGACGGCGGCCACCAAGCTCAAGGACGGGCGCACCGAGATCGACGGCGTCCTGTCGCAGCTGCAGGCTCTCGTGAAGGACCTCGTCAACGGCGGCTACGTCACCGACGCCTCGTCGAAGGCGTTCGACGCCTCCTACGAGGAGTTCAACACCGGTGTCACCAAGACCATCGAGGGTCTGGACGGCATGGGTGAGTACCTCAACCAGGCCGCCAAGGCGCTGCGCGAGACCGACGAGCAGCTGGCTTCCGCCCTCAACAAGGGCTGATCCGCCGCTTCACGCACGACACCGACGAGGTGTCCGTCCGCCCTCGGGGGTGGCCGGGCACCTCGTTCGCGTGGGGGCCGATTGGCCTGCGCGCCCGGTGGTTTGGCACGATCCAGCCAGGGGGAAAAGTCCGCGGGGGCCGAAGGCTAACTCGGGGGCTTTTGATCCTTACACTCACCTGCGGACGTGTCGTCGTGGTGGACCATGGCGATGCGGGACCGCATTCGTAGGATCAGGGGGATCGACACATGACGCAGGACGGTGCTGCCGCCACGGCAACCGGCGGCTCGACGGGGGGCTCGTCCAAGGACGACCGTCAGCGCCAGCGGGCCGCGCGCGGCATCCGCAGCCGCGCGGCAGCCAGCGGCCCGACCGATCGGCCCACCCCGCCGCGTCGCCGTCGGCCCGCGCTGGCCGCCCTCGCGGTGCTGCTCATCGTCGGCGGGGCCGCGCTCGCGGGTCTGCTGGCACTGCGGTTGGACTCCCGTGAGTACGTCCTCGTCGTGGGCCAGGACATGGCCATCGGCCAGGAGTTCACCACCGACAACCTGCTGCGCAAGCGGGTGGCCTCGGAGGGCGACATGCTGATCCGGGAGGCCGACGCCGACCAGGTTATCGGCGCCTACGCACGCAGCGCCCTGCGGGCGGGCCAGTTCCTCGACGAGACCATGGTCGACCGGAACCCGCCCGTGCCCGACGACCTGGTCCAGGTGGGCATCCCGCTGGTCTCGACCAACGTCCCGCCCGGCCTGCGCGCCGGCGACGAGGTCCGGTTGATCCGTGTGGGCGAGACCAGCGTCGCCGCAGAGCCGTTGGCCACCGGCCTGGTCACCGCCACCGACACCGCCGGGGGTGGGGACGACATCGCCGGTGGGTCGGCCGCGCGACTCGCCACCATCGTCGTGCCGGCGGACGCGGCGGACGGCGTCGTCGATGCCGCCGCCACCAACCGGCTGGGGGTCGCGCTCATCGGTCGTGGGGCCTCGCTCGAGGACGTCACGCTGACGATCCTGGAGTCGTCGTCGTGAGCCTGATCTCCTTCGTCTCGGCCAAGGGATCGCCCGGCGTCACCCGCACCGTCGCCGGGCTCGCCCGGGTCTGGCCCCGCAAGAGCGTCGTCGCCGACCTCGACCCGATCGGGGGCGACCTGACCTACGTCCTGCGCGACCCGGACGGCGAGCCGCTCGGTGAGGACCGGGGGCTGTTGTCGCTCGGTGCCGCGGTCCGCGGGGGCGCACGCTCTGCGGTCGCGGACCACGTCCAGCCGACCGCCGACGGGCTCTCCGTGCTGGTCGGCGTGGCGCGCCCGAGCCAGGTGCAGGCGCTGGGCGCCTCCTGGCCACACGTCGCCGGCTCGCTGGCGGCGTACGACGGCGACGTCTTGGTCGACTGCGGACGCGTGCACCCCGGTGCCGCGACCATGCCGGTGCTCGAGCGCTCCGACGCCGTCGTGTTCGTCCTGCGCTCCGACGTGCCCAGTGTCGCGCACCTGCGAGAGCGCCTCACCGGACTCCGCGAACCACTGCGCATCGGCGCCATCGACGGGATCCCGATCGGGTTCGTCGTCGTGGGCGACCCCAAGGAGCAGCGCGCGGCTGACGACATCGAGCGGTTGCTCGCCTCGGCCGGCATCACGGCGACCTCGCTGGGTGTCGTGGCGCACGACCCCAAGACGCTGCGCATCCTGCACACCGAGGACGGCCGCGCCGTACGCCGTTCGGTGCTGGTGCGATCGCTGGTCGACCTCGCCGGCCGCGTGGAGTCCCTGGCCGCGTCGCGCACCCTCGCCACCCAGGCGGTCGTGCGATGAGCGTCGACCAGCAGCTCCTGCGCACCCTGCGCGAGCAGGTCGCCGACACCCTGTCGCGCAAGCGGCGCGAGGACGCCGAGGCGGGTCTGCCGCCGATGAACAGCGACGACGAGCGGCAGTTCGCCCGCTCGGTCATCTCGCAGGTCCTCGAGGCCCACGCCCGGGCGGAGATCCAGGCGGGCCGCACGCCGCCGGACCACCAGAGTGAGGCCGAGCTCGCCGACGGCATCCACGCCGCGCTCTACGGAGTGGGGCGGCTGCAGCCGCTGCTCGACGACCCCGAGGTCGAGAACATCGACATCAACGGCTACGACAACGTCTTCGTCGGCTATGCCAACGGCGAGGAGCGCCGCCTGCCGCCGGTCGCCGACAGCGACGACGAGCTGGTCGAGCTGGTCCAGGTCCTGGGTGCCTACTCCGGTCTCACCAGTCGGCCGTTCGACTCCGCCAACCCGCAGCTCGACCTGCGACTGCCTGACGGCAGCCGGCTCTCGGCAGTGATGGGCGTGACCCCGCGCCCGTCCCTCTCGATCCGCCGTGCGCGCCTGAGCCGGGTCTCGCTGGACATGCTCGTCGACAGCGGGACGATGACGCCGGAGCTCGCGGCGTTCCTGTCGGCGGCGGTCGCGGCCCGCAAGAACATCATGATCGCCGGGGCCACCAACGCTGGGAAGACGACGTTGCTCCGAGCGCTCGCCAACGAGATCCCGCCGCACGAGCGCCTCATCACCGTCGAGCGGGCACTCGAGCTCGGACTGGGAGAGTTCCCCGACCTGCACCCCAACGTGGTCGCCTTCGAGGAGCGACTGCCCAACTCCGAGGGGCAGGGTGCCATCGGCATGGCCGACCTGGTGCGCCGCTCGCTGCGCATGAACCCCAGCCGGGTCATCGTCGGTGAGGTCCTCGGTGACGAGATCGTGACGATGCTCAACGCGATGAGCCAGGGCAACGACGGCTCGCTGTCGACCATTCACGCCAACTCCTCCCTCGAGGTGTTCAACCGGATCTCCACCTACGCCATCCAGTCGGTCGAGCGGTTGCCTGCCGAGGCGACGATGATGCTGATCGCCGGCGCGATCGACTTCGTCGTGTTCGTCGAGCGGCGCAACCTCTTCGCCACCGGGGGTGGGCTGCGCCGCATGATCACGTCGGTCCGTGAGGTCAACGGCGTCGACGGACGCGTGCTCTCCAGCGAGGTCTTCAAGGAGGGACCCGAGGGGTACGCCGTCGCGGCCGCCCCGGTCAGCTGTCTCGACGAGCTCGTCGCCGTCGGCTACGAGCCGGTCCACAGCGGCGCGGAGTTCTGACGTGCTGACCGTCGAGCTCGTCCTCATCGTCCTCGTCGGCGCGGGCGTCGGCGCGGCCGGTGTCCTGCTCATCTACGCCCTCCGTCCGGTCGAGGAGAAGCCGCACGCGGACGAGCCGTCGTCCTTGCTCCCGATGCTGCGCGCCGCCGGCACCCGGATCCCGATCGCGGTCGGCGTTGCGCTGCTGACCCTCGTCCTCACCCAGTGGGTCGTGCTGGCCGCCGCCATCGGTGTGCTGATCTTCTTCGCGCCCGCGCTGGTCGGGGGCGCGGCCTCGGAGAAGGCGGCGATCGCCAAGATCGAGGGCCTCGCCGCCTGGACCGAGTCCCTGCGCGACACGATCGCGGGTGCCGTCGGTCTCGAGCAGGCGATCCCCGCCACGGCGTACGCCGCCGCACCCTCGGTGGCCGGCCACCTCGGTGTCCTCGCCGACCGGTTGCGGGTCCGGACGCCGCTTCCCGTCGCGCTCCAGCGCTTCGCCGACGACCTCGACGACGCCAGCGCGGACCTGATCGTCGCCGCGCTGATCCTCAACGCCCGACTGCGTGGCCCGGGCCTGCGCGACGTGTTGTCGTCCCTCGCCGAGTCGGCTCGCGAGGAGCTGGAGATGCGTCGTCGCGTGAGCGCGAGCCGGGCCAGCACGCGCCGCAGCGTGCAGCTCGTCATCGCCATCACGGTGCTCTTCGTCTTCGGCCTGGCGATCTTCAACCGCAGCTACGTGGAGCCCTACAACACCCCCCTCGGCCAGGTCGTCCTGCTGGCCATCCTGGCGCTCTTCGCCGCCGGGTTCTTGTGGATGCGCCGGCTCTCCGCGTTCGACCTGCCCGAGCGGTTCCTGCGCTCGGCGGAGACGACGGGACAGCGCGGATGACCCCGGTCCTGCTCCTCGGCGCCGTGGCCGGCTTCGGCGTCCTGCTGCTGGTGCTGCAGTTCGACCGGGGCACGGGCACCGCTGCCGCCGAGCTCGCGCGGCTCGACTCCGCCCGAGCCCGGGCCTCCGCCACGCGGACGCTGACCAGCGGTCAGCACCGCGGCGACACCGAGTCGTTGCGGGTCCGGCGCTTCGGTGCCCGGATCTGGGCGCAGCTGGAGGCCCGTGGATGGCGTGCCCCGGCCGGCTTGCGCGCCGACCTCGCGGTGATGGGCCAGTCGATGGAGCAGTTCCTCGGCCAGACCGCGCTGGGTGCGGTCGCCGGTCTGGTCGTCCCGCCGATGCTGCTGGTGCTGATGGACGCGGTCGGACTGGGGCTCGGGAGCGCGTCCATCCCCGTGTGGGTCGCTCTCATCGGGGCGCTCGTCGGGGGCTATCTCACCCGGTCGCAGCTCGCCAGTGCGGCCAAGGAGCGGCGGCGCGACTTCCGCCACGTCGTCAGCGCCTTCCTCGACCTGGTGGCGATGAACCTCGCCGGGGGCCGCGGCGTGCCGGAGGCGCTGCAGGCGGCATCGTCGATCTCCGACGGCTGGGCCATGGTCCGGATCCGTGACACGATGGAGGCGGCCCGCCTGCAGGGTGTCACCCCGTGGGCCGCTCTCGGTGATCTCGGCTCGGACATGGCGGTGGAGGAGTTGCGTGACCTGGCAGCCGCACTCGCACTCGTCGCCGAGGACGGCGCGAAGGTCCGCGACTCGCTGTCCGCCCGTGCGGCCTCGATGCGCCAGCGGGAGCTCGCGGACGCGGAGAGCCGCGCAGCAGAGCAGTCCCAGTCGATGCTCGTCGCCCAGCTGCTGCTGGCCGTGGGCTTCCTGTTGTTCCTGATGTATCCCGCCGTCGCCAACGTGCTCGGCATCTGAGGTCCAGACCACGTCCGTCACCGACAACCAGTGCCAGTCCCTCGAGACACGGAGAGAACAATGCTCAGTTTCAGCCCCACCCACCCGGTCGGCTTCCTGATGATGCTCGCCGCGGTGCACCACGACCGCGCCCGTCGCGCGGAGCGGGGCGCGTCCGCGGTCGAGTGGGTCATCATCGCCGCGATCGTGGCCGCCA
This sequence comes from Nocardioides massiliensis, assembly GCF_030811215.1. Taxonomy (NCBI): domain Bacteria; kingdom Bacillati; phylum Actinomycetota; class Actinomycetes; order Propionibacteriales; family Nocardioidaceae; genus Nocardioides; species Nocardioides massiliensis. The sequence goes on along the minus strand of NZ_JAUSQM010000001.1, from coordinate 416,914 downwards.
TCGCCATCGCGATCGGCGCCGTCCTGCGCGGTGCGCTGACGGACAAGGCCGGCCAGATCGGCGAGGACATCGGCGGTGCCGGCGGCTGAGGCCGCACCACCGACCGACACCTGTGAGAAGGAGAGGGGACCGTGATCACCAGGGCAGCGGACCGGCGACGCCGCACCAGACGCCGTCGGGACGAAGGGGGCGCCAGCGCGATCGAGCTGGTGCTCTACATGCCCCTGCTCATGATCGCGATCCTCCTCGCGGTGCAGTTCTGTCTCACCTATCTCGGGGTCCAGGCGGCCTCGGCCGCAGCACGCGAGGGCAACCGGGTCGCCCGGGTCACCGGGTCGATCGCCGACGGCACCAACACCGCGCGCGACTACGCCCGCGACATCGGCCGAGGCGTGCTGGAGTCTCCGCAGGTCAGCGTCCAGCGCATCGGTGACGTGATGCGCACCCGGGTCTCCGGCGACGCCCCCCGGATCGTGCCTTTCCTGCCGGTCACCGGCGTCGAGGAGACCGTCGAGGGCCCGGTCGAGCAGTTCATGGAGGACACCGGATGAGCGGCCTCCTGAGACGCCGGCACGCACGCAGCCGGGACCGGGGTTCGATGGCGGTCGAGGTCGTGCTGATGATCCCGGTGTTGGTGATGTTCATGCTGCTGGTCGTCGCCGGCGGTCGCTACGTCACCGCGCGAGCCGACATCGAGGCGGTCGCCCGCGACGCGGCGCGGGCTGCGTCGTACGAACGCTCCGACAGCGCTGCCCGGATCGCCGCGGCACGCGCTGTGGACCGGGGTCTCGCCGACGCCGCTGACTGCGACCCGCCGAACTTCTCCGGCACCCGCTTCGAAGCCGGTGGGGTGGTCGTTGTGCGACTCAACTGCCGGGTACGCAACCAGGACCTGGGCCTCATCGGCCTGGGTGGGTCGCTCCCGATCTCGGCCGACTCCGCCGCGCCGCTCGAGACCTACCGGAGGACCGGATGAGCCGCCGTCCCGACGTACGCCGCGGCCGAGGAGCACGCGAGCGCGGTGCCGCCTCGGTCTTCGTCGTCGGCATGTCCATCATGCTCTTCGTCTGTGCCGGCCTCGTCGTCGATGGCGGGCTCGCCATCAACGCCCGGATGACCGTCGCCGACGACGCCGAGCAGGCGTCGCGGGTCGGCGCCGACACCATCGACCTCGACCGGCTCCGCGCCACCGGTGAGATCCGGATCGACGAGATCGGCGCCGGCAACCGCGTCCAGCAGTTCATGGCCGACCGCGGCTACTCCGGCGGCCAGTACTCCGTCACCGCGAACTTCGACAGTGTGACCGTCACCGTGCGCGACCGCGTGGACTCGATGTTCCTGCAGGTGGTCGCCATACCCGGCTTCGACGTCGAGGCGTCTGCCACCTCGTCGCCGGAGACGGACTTCTAGGGGGAATCAGATGACCGAGCAGTCCACCGACCCGACGGGCACCGCCCGGCCGGGGGAGACGACGCTGAGCCAGGCGCCCGACCCGAACCGCTTCACCGGGACGCGCAAACCGGAGGAGCGACCCGAACGCCGCTTCGGGGAGGTGATCGGCGCCGGCTTCGCGCTGCTCCTGCTCGTCGTCGGTCTGCCCGCAGCCCTCCTGGCGCTGGGCGCACCGCCGCCCATCCCGACACAGGCGCCGTCCCTGGCACAGATCGCGCGTGAGCTCAGCGCCGAGGACCTCATCACCGTCCTGGTCGCGATCGTCTGGTTGACCTGGCTCTACTTCCTCGTCTGCGTCGTGGTCGAGGTGGTCGCTGCCCTGCGCGGCGGACTCGCCCGTTCGGTTCCGTTGGCCGGCCCGTTGCAGAGTCTCGCGCGGATCCTGGTCGGTGCGCTGCTCATGACGGGCATCCTCGCCGCGCCCGCACAGGCCGCGATGGGCGACGGCGGGGCCGCTGCTTCCGCGGGTCCCGCGGTGACCGCCACGCAGGTCGCCGGCAGCGTCGGTGTCGGCGCTGTCGTCGGCACCGTGGAGGGTGCCGCGGCGGTCGACCAGGACGTCGCCGACCAGGTCGAGCAGCGTCTCGAGGGACACAAGGTCTACACCGTCAAGGCACCGCAGAACGGCTACCACGACAACCTCTGGGACATCGCCGAGCGGCACCTCGGCGACGGGCGCCGCTACACCGAGATCTTCGAGCTCAACAAGGACCGCATCCAGCCGGACGGCCGCCGCCTCGACCTGGCTCGCCTCATCCACCCCGGGTGGGAGCTGGTCATGCCGGAGGACGCCAGCGGTGTCCCGCGGTTCCACGCCCCGGTGGAGGCGCCCGCCGCGCCGCAGCCCGGCGGGGCACTCGCGGGTGCGGACGCCGGCGTCGAGGTCGGTGCGGGCGCAGGCGCCGACGCCGGCGATGCGGCCTCCGGCGAGGAAAGTGTCAGCCAGGCCGCCCAGGGTGCGGGCGGGCTGGTCGCCGCCGCCGTCCTGGGGGCGCTGCTGCTGGCGCGTCGCCGTCGACTGGGCCGTCGCCCGGAGGACGACGCCCTCGCGGCAGAGGAGCAGCTGCGGGTCTCCGCGACGCCCGAGCGGGCTTCGTGGCTCGACGTCGTGCTGCGCGACCTCGCGTTGCGCTGCCGCCAGGCACAGCTCGCACTGCCCCCGGCGTACGCCGCCATCGTCGGCGACGACGGCATCGAGCTGCGACTCGCGCCCGCTCTCTCCTCGGCGCCCGAGGGGTGGCAGGTCGCCGAGGACGGCGCGGTGTGGCGGCGTACGGCCGACCTGCCTCCGCTCGCCGCGGCGGCCACGGAGGTCGCGCCGTACCCCGGTCTGGTCAGCATCGGTGTCGACGACGACGGCCGTGACGTGCTGATCGACCTCGAGGCGGCCGGCGGCATGATCGCGCTGACCGGTGACGCCACGGTGGCGAGCCAGGTCGCGGCCTCGGTCGCGGTCCAGACCGCTACCGCTGCGTGGGCCGAGGGCATCTCCGTGACGGCCGCCGGGTTGCCCCACGGCGTGGAGGAGATCGGCGACGCGCGGCTGCGCGTCACCGACGACCTCCGCTCCGAGCTCGAGGGGTTCGAGGCCTCGATCGCCAACCTGCGTGGCGACGTCCTGTCCGGCCGGATGTCGCGCCGCGGCTTCTCCGCCTCCCAGCTGGTCGTGTGCGGGCTGGTGCCCGACGACGACGTGGCCGACCGGCTGCGACTGCTGACGGGTCGCGGTCGTCAGGCGTTCTCCGTGCTGATCGCCGGCGACCACCGCAGCGCCCGCTGGCGCCTCACGGTCGACGAGAACGGCGTCCTGGAGCTGCCGCAGCTGCAGCTCTCGGTCCACGCCAACCGGATGTCCGCGGCCGAGGTCGAGGCCGTCGCCGAGCTCTTCGGTGCCTCCCGTGAGGAGCCGGTCGACCACGGCGACCGGGTCGCGATCCCGGCACCGGCCCGTGCCCACGACGACGCCGCCTGGGCGACCGCGGAGCGGCGCGTGGGCGTCCTCGGTCCGGTCGCGGTCCAGGGCGGCGGTGTGCTCCCCGAGGAGCGCGCGGAGCTGGCCCGCGAGATGGTCGTCTTCCTCGCCATGCAGCCCGAGCCGGTGCACCCCAACGTGCTCGCCGGCGCGATCTGGCCGCGCGGTGTGACCGCCGACGTCCGCGATCGCACCGTCGAGCGCGTGCGCGCCTGGCTCGGCACGGCCGAGGACGGCACGCACTACCTGCGCGCCGACGCCGACGGCCGGCTGTCCCTGGCCGACGGTGCTGTCTGCGACTGGGACGCCGTGCGCACGCTGCTCATCTCCTCGCGTCAGGCCAGCTCGGCGCGCGACGAGGTCGAGAAGCTGCGCCGAGCCCTGCAGCTGGTCCGCGGCGAGCCGTTCGCGGCGACGCCCACCGGACGCTACGGCTGGGTGGCGCGCGAGGACCTGCCGCGGGTGATCGCCCGCGTGCTGATCGACGCGTCCCACCGGCTCGCCACGCTGCTGCTCGACGACGACCCCAACGGTGCCGTGCAGGCGGCCGAGGCCGGCCTGCGGGTGGCCCCGGGCAGCCAGCTGCTGTGGCGTGACCTCATCCGGGCGCGTCATGGTGCGACCGGCATCGCCGGCGTCCAGCAGACGCTCGACCAGATGGGCGACGGCCTGGCCGGCGTACCTCTCGAGCCCGAGACCGAGGCGCTGGTCCAGGACTTCCTCCCCGACTCCGGCACGATCGCCGCCGGCTGACCCGCCCCCGCAGACGTCATACGTTGTCTGGGCTAGAGGCCCAGAAACGTAGGACGTCCTGGACCAGCGGCTAGATTGCCCCGCATGGGCCTGGTGGGAGCGCTCGACCGCGGGCAGCGGAGGTTCCCGCCGGTGGGCCTGCCGCTGGCGGTCGTCTACAAGTTCTTCGACGATCAGGGCGCCTACCTCGCCGCGATCATCACCTACTACGCGTTCGTCGCGGTCTTCCCGCTGTTGCTCCTGGCCAGCTCGATCCTCGGGTTCCTGCTCCAGGACAACCCCGAGCTGCAACAGCAGGTGCTCGACTCCGCCTTGGCGCAGTTCCCGATCGTCGGCGACCAGCTCGGCCGGCCCGAGGGCCTCACCGGATCCACCAGCGCGGTCGTGGTCGGCTCGCTCGTCGCGCTCTACGGGTCGCTCGGCCTCGGCACCGCCGCCCAGAACGCCATGAACGTCGCATGGTCCGTGCCGCGCAACAGCCGGCCGAACCCGATCCTGCTGCGGCTGCGCAGCCTGTTCCTGCTGGTCGTCGCAGGCAGCGCGGTCCTCGGGCTGACCGCCCTGTCGATCGCCATCCGGGAGACGGGTCTGATCGGCGGTGAGGACCCGCCGGTGCCGCGGTGGGTGGTGTCGCTCGCGGCCGCCCTGGTGCTGGCCCTGGTGCTCACGCTGCTCTTCCGCGTGGCCGCCGCGCGTGACCACCCGTGGTGGTACGCCGTGCCGGGCGGGTTGTTCGTGGCGATCGGTTGGCAGGTGCTGCAGGTGGCCTCCACGACGTACGTCAACCGGGTCCTGATCGAGACCTCTGCGATGAACCAGACCTTCGGGCTCGTCCTCGGCCTGATCGGCCTGATCTTCCTCGCCGCGGTCATCGCAGTGCTCGGCATCGAGCTCAACGTGGTCGTGACCCGCCGGTTGTGGCCGCGCGCGCTGCTCACCCCGTTCACCGACGGGGTCGAGCTGACGCCTGCCGACGAGCGCGCGTACGCCAGCTATGCCAAGGCACAGCGGCACAAGGGCTTCGAGCAGGTGGTCGTGGTCTTCGACAAGGCAGGCGAGGCCGCCGACGACGACGATCCGTCCGCGTCTCGCTGAGCAGCGCCCAGACCCCGTGGATCGAGTGGAGCGGTGCCCTGAGCGGAGTCGAAGGGTCGAGATGCGGTGGATCGAGCGGAGCGGTGCCCTGAGCGGAGTCGAAGGGTCGAGATCTATGTCCGTCTGTGGAACCGGTAGGAGCCATCGGCGTGGCGGGTGTTGTCGTAGGTGGGGTCGTGGACACGGTGGTGGTGCCAGGAGCAGAGCAGGACGCCTTCGTCGAGGTCGGTCCGGCCGCCGTCGCACCAGGGGTCCCCGGCGTGGTGTGCTTCGCACCAGCGTGCGGGGATCGTGCATCCCTGGGCGGCGCAGGTGGGGTACTTCAACGCGAGTGCTTTGCGTTGGGCGGCGGAGAACAGCCGCTGGGTGCGGCCCAGGTCGAGGACCTCGCCTTCGCCGTCGAGGACGGCGGGGACGATCCCGGCGGTGCAGGCGTAGCGGCGGACCTCGGTGACCGGGATGGTGCCGTCGTCGGGGAGCAGCCCGACGCCGAGTCCGTCGCGGAGGTCGTCGAGATCGATGCGGACGATGATGGTGGTGGCCATCCCGCCGTGCTGGGGGAGCTTGTTGGGGTCGTAGGCGTCGAGGAACGCACAGAACGCCTCACCCAGCACCCGCTCGTGCGACAGCTTCGCCCCGGTGGCCTCGTCGGTGGTGGCGACGGACTCGATCCCGAAGATGCTTGTGCCGTTTGTCTTGAGGGCCTCGGTGAGTGCGGTCTCGCGGCGGGGTGCGGTGAACGCCTCCAGGTAGCCGCGCAGCCGCTTGGCGTAGTGCCGCGGGATCCGCGCGCTGATGTCGGCGGTGCCATCCCCACGGTGGCGGATCTTCATGCGAGTCTGCGCTTCGGCCTCGCGCAGCTCCTTCTCGAGCTGCTCGCGCTCGTGGTCGGCGAACCCCTCAGGATCCAGGTGGGACCACACGCAATCGGCGAGGCGGGTGAGTGCTTTGGGTCCCCACTTCTGGGCGAGCCGCGCGATGTCAAGCTGCGTGGAGTCGTTCCAGTTCGGTTTGCGGTTCTTCTGCCTTCGGGAGGTTGATACCCACGACCTCCGATGGCGCGGGTGTGCGGGGTTGCCGCCGGAATCGTTCGGGGTGCTTCTCGTAATACGCCTGTTGGGTCTGCTCGCGTCGTGCCCAGGCGTGCCGCCAGGTGCCGTCGTGGACCTCATCCGGGGAGAACAATGCGATCCCGGAGTGCTTGTGGTTCTGGTTGTACCAGGGCACGTACCAGTCGACGTAGGCGCGCGCCTCGTCGATCGTCGCGAAGACGCCGGGGTAGTTCGGCCGGTACTTCATGGTGCGGAACTCCGACTCGGAGAACGGGTTGTCGTTGCTCACGCGCGGCCGATTGTGGGTCTGCGCGACCCCGAGGTTGTGGAGAAGGTCCTTCAATACCCCGGAGCGCATTGCAGGCCCGGAGTCGGCGTGCACCGCGTCGGGGATCCCGTGCTGGCCGAACGCGTCTTCGAACATCTCGACGGCGAGGTCGTCGACCTCGCGTTCCTCGACGCGGCAGCCGACGAGCTTGCGGGAGAAGATGTCGATGATCGAGTACGCCTTGAATGCGACACCGCGCCACGGGGTGCGCAGGTCGGTGATGTCCCACGACCACACCTGCCCAGGGCCAGTCGCTTCCAGCACCGGCGCCTCCCGTGCCGTCCGGCTGCTGCTGCCGCGCCGGGTAGGCGCGACCGGGCGGGCGGACTGATCCTCGATGTCCGCTGCGATCCGCCACCACGAGCGGCGGGAGGCGAGCATCACCCCGTCATCCCACGCGGACGCGAACGAGTGATCCACCGAGTGTCCCGCCGTCCAGCCGGCCATGATCCGGCGCGCGATCTGGGCGCGGTCGGCCTCACTGACCCGAGACGGGCACGCCCGGTCTTTGTGCGGTATCGGTTCGGCGACCTGCTCTCGCGGTTTCGACCGGTAATGCCACGTCGATCGAGCGACCCCTGCAAGTTCGAGCGCCTGCCGCTGCGACCCCATGATCGCCGTCAGCTGTCCGACGAGGTCGTTCTCGGCGTCGAGGAATCGGACGGATCGGTCGTCGGCCGGTTCACGGCGGGCTCTTGCTCGCTCATCTGATGCAAGAGCCCGATAGCTTTTCCCAGCGCCTCGTTCGTCTGCTCCAGTTCACACACTCGCGCGTTCAGCCGCGCGAGCTCTGCTTCCTGCGCTGCGCGCTCCCGGGCTCTCTGCTTCTCGATGCCGGTGCGCTTCTCCGGAGGGACGGTCACAAGGCCACCATCTCGCGGGATCAGCCCACGATCGAGATCCCCGTCGAACACCGCTGACCTCCATCGTCGGAGGCGGTCATAGGAAACTCGCTGACTCTTGAGCCAGATCGCCTTCTGCCCATGCGGCTGGATCTCGTACTGATGCACGAACTCACGGATCTGCTCCGTCGTGAACCCCGCACTGATCGACATAGCCGCCAACTCCCTCGCTGATCGTGAATGACTCACGACCAGCCTGGCGAAGAGGGAGCTCGACCAAGTCGGACTCGGCCCGGCGGCGGAGCTCGCGCGAGACGGAGGGTGGTGCTTTGTCGAGGGCTTTGACGACGATCTCGGCCTGCGACATCCGGACCCGTCCGTCCCGCACGGCAGCACCCAGGTGTTGGTAGCGGACCCGGAGAGCTTCGCCCAGGTCCTGGGCACGGGCGATGCGTCCGGGGTGCTCGCGGGTGGCATCGGCGACCCAGATCGCCGTACGCCGAACAGCGGTGTCGGCAGCGACATCATCAGCAGCAGCCAACACCTCGTTGCGCAACGCCACCACCCGGTCCGCGAGCTCGGTGAGCTCGGTGAGCATGGCCTTCTTGGCCTCGGTGGTGGCGAACAACGGATCGACATCCGCGACATCGTCGAGGGCTTCGCGCACCCGGGACACGCAGGTCAGCACGGGATGCGAAGGACGCTGCGCCCCGCTCCGATCCGTGACCTGTCCACCCGAGATCTCTGCCATACCCGGACTCAACCAGACGCCACCGACATTGATGATCGCCGCAGTATCGGGGTGCCGCACGAGTACCTGCCGATGTCCAGACGTGCCGATGGGCGACGTCAGTCCTTTCGCAACCGCCGTCCGTCGACGCCCTTGTCGGTTCGAGTCAGCGTCAGCCGATCGTCGTCGGTCCAGGTGGCAAGCACCCCGTGAGCCTCTATCGATCCGTTGCCGCTCGCGACCTCGGCCCACTGCCCATCGCGACCACGGAAATAGACGTCGACGTTCAGGTCGGCGCCGTCCCCGTTCGCATCGACCAGTGCGGCAGCAGTGTCGCCGTCGACCTGTAAGTCGATCACTCGCGCATAGCGGGGATCCCACCCGCCGATCTCAATCGCAGTGCGGGCGTCGAAATCGGTCATGAAGTTCATCGTGACATCCCCGATGGGCAGGACCGCTCCACGAACCGAGAACGACCGCCGGCTGGTTCATGCCATGAAGCGTCCGCTCATGCCGATGCTCGGATGACGGAGACTGACTGTCGTGAAGCCCTACCACATCCGGTTCATGGCCGAAACCGGCTGCGCCTTCGCGCTGTGGGGAGACCCCGGAAGACCCCTCCCGCTCAACGGCGACGAGGACGCGGAGGACCTAGAGAACGTCCTGCCCATCTCTGACGACCTTCGTCTCCGCATTCTTGATTGGGCGAACCGCTACTACCGGTATGACGGAGGCGAGCGCGACCTGGACATGTGGGACTTCGACGGTCGTGGCATGCACCTAAGCCCGGATCCACCGATGAACTTGGGCGGTGAGCGTGGCGTAGAACGAGAATGCCCTTGCTGGGCGGGAGAATCGGAGTTCTTGAGGCAACGATTCACACCAAGAGCAAGGGCATCTCTGAGGTGAAACTCTCTCACACGCTTCGATCGACGTCGGCGGTCTTCGATGACCCGAATCTCGTGTCGGCCGCAGGCCTGGTGCCGGCGCTCGCGTTGGCCGAGTCCGCCGGCCTGCGTGACCTGGCAGATGAGCACCTGAGCGTGCCGACGGACAAAGGCGCGAACGCTGGGTTGAAGGTCACCTCGCTGGTCGGCGGGATGGTCGCCGGCGCGGACAGCATCGATGACATGGCGCTGCTGCGTCATGGCGGAATGGGGCGGCTGTTCACCCGGGCGTATGCGCCCTCGACGTTGGGTTCGTTCCTTCGGGCGTTCACCTTCGGGCACGTCCGCCAGCTCGACGCGATCGCTTCGCGGTTCCTGATCGCACTGGGCGGCCTCACCGGTTTGCTCGGCGCATCGGCAGACCCCGCAGCCAGCGACACCGACACCGACCTCGAGGTGGATCGCGGGTACGCGTTGGTCGATGTCGACGACACGATCATCGAGGTCCATGGCTATGCCAAGCAGGGCGCAGGGTTCGGCTATTCCGGGGTCCGTGGGCTCAACGCGCTGCTTGCCACCCTCACCGTCCCCGGTGGGGCCCCGGTGGTCGTGGCCCAGCGTCTGCGCAAGGGTTCGACCGGGTCACCACGCGGCGCGAAGCGTCTGGTCGGCGACGCGGTGCGAACCGCCCGACGGCTGCTCGGGAAGAACCGGCCGATCCTGGTGCGGATGGACTCGGCGTTCTACGGTCGCAGACCAGTCCACGCCGCGATCGCTGGTGGGGCCGCGGTGTCGGTGACGGTGCGGATGGACAAACGCATCAAGGCGGCGATCGAAGCGATCGCCGACGATGCGTGGACCACCATCGAATACACCGACGCCATCTTCGACGAGCCGAGTGGCCGCTGGATCTCGCGAGCCGAGGTCGCCGAGATCGACTTCACCGCGTTCGCTGCGCAGAAGAAGTCCGACCACGTCCCGGGCCGGCTCGTAGTCCGTCGCATCCCGGACTTCAACGCCGAGAAGAACAAGGCAGCCGGCCAGGACACCTTGTTCGACACCTGGCGCTTCCACGCCTTCTTCACCACCACCGACGCCGACGTGCTGGACACCGTCGCCGCCGACAAGATGCACCGCCATCACGCGGTCATCGAACAAGTCCATGCTGACCTCAAAGGCGCCGCGCTGGCACACCTGCCGTCGGGGGTGTTCACCGCGAACGCCGCCTGGCTGGTGCTCGCCGTCATCGCGTTCAACCTCACCCGAGCCGCCGCGAGCCTGACCGATCGGGAGTTGGCGAAGGCCACCACCGCCACGCTCCGTCGCAAGCTGATCATCGTGCCGGCAAGGGTCGCGACCTCAGCACGCCGGATCACCCTGCACCTGCCCCATGCCTGGCCCTGGGAGAGCGCCTGGACGGCACTGTTCGACCGAGTCAACGACCCGCCGCCAAGCCTCGCAGCCTGACCACCCAGCAGCCCGCCGCTGCGCGAACCGAGGACCAAGTGGACGACACCGGACAACGAGGTCCGGCACATCGACATGCCCGCGGCTCCTCATGACCAGACGAACCGGATCAGGCGCTCAGCGCCATGGCCATCGGTGGATCCGGGCTAAGCCGGGAGCTGCAGAACGAGCTCGGTTCCGCGTACCGGGTCCACTACCATTTCACGTTCGCAGGAGGACGCGACAAGTGGATGCCCCTTGTCGAGGACGCGCCCTGCCCCGGCTGGACCGCGTCCTAACGTCCGCTCATGCCGCTGAGCGCTCATGCCGAGGCCAGCGCGCGATGATGCTGTGTTGTCCTCAGGTGAAGTGGACGTGGCCGCACTTGTGGCACTCGAACAGCCGGACCCCTCCGAACTCGTCGACTTCGTCGGAGATGAGCTGCCATTCGTGGCGGCACGCGCGGTGGTGGCGGCGGTGTCGGGCGACGAGGTCGGCGCCCTCGAGGACCTTCCTAGCCATCGCGATGCATCCCTCAGGCTGTGCGCAGGTTGTCGGGGTCGGCAGCCTTGCGGATCCACGGTCCGGTGATCACGATGGCGAGTCGGATCGCGAGCCACACCAGACCTGTAACGAGGCCGAGCGCCAAAGCTGTGGCGACGGCCCAGGCAGGTCCGACGCCCGCGAGCGGGATTCCGATCACCAGGGACCCGAGCATCGTTCCGCCGGTCGCCATCGGCATCGCCACCAGTCCGACCTCGGCGCGCTGGGTGCGCGCGAGGAGGTCGGAGGTACCGCCGAGGGCCGCGAGCGACGCCACGGAGCGCTTCCGGTCGAGTAGGGACTCGACGGAGTGGACGGCGAGCGAGCCGATCACCGCGAGCAGGGCAAGCACGAGCGCGACGCCGATGAGGCCGATGGCGACCAGGTAGTACGACCGGTCGCCAGGCGCCTGTGTCTCCATGATGTCGCCGGCCATGGCTGCGGCACCGCCGGCCACGAGTCCTATGGCGCCGACGGCGGCAGCGGCCCGGCCTGCGGGACGAGGGTCCCCGGCGAGTCGGCGCGCGGCCAGCAACGCGGGGGCGGTCTTCGCCCTGCGTGCCACGCGGCGCCCGACGACGTATGCGGTCCAGGGGGCCAGGTTGATCAGGCCTAGGACGAGCAGCACGATCGCGAGCAACGGTGCGACGACGTCGAGGAACGCGGACGAGCGAAAGAGGACGAGGCTGAACACGCCGAACCCGATGCCGGCGGCAATGAGGAGCAGGCCCCACGGTCGCGGCGGACGGGACGTCGTGCGTCGCGTGATGCCCAGCGGGGAGACGATGACGCCACGGTTGGCGGCCGTTCCTACGAGGACTCCGAGCATGGTGACGACACCGATCGTGAGGAGCACGTGCCACCAGGCGGGTGCCACGGTCGTGGGCACGAACGCGAGGGTCGAGCCGTGCAGAGTCACTCCCGGCTCGCAGCAGGTGGCGTCGGTCGCGGTACCGCCGAAGGCCGCTCGCACCAGGAGGTAGACGCCGTAGCCGGCGACCGCGCCGAGGAAGGCAGGCGGGCCGACCTCGAGGCCGCCGAGTCGGCGCACGTCGCTGGGAGTCGCGCCGGCTAGGCGGAGCGCGGCGAGACGGCGTTCGCGCGCCGAGGTGCCGAGCCGCACCGCCTGGAACAGGAGCAGGAGGGCGGGCAGCGCCAACATGACCACGCCGAAGATGAAGCCGCCTCGTGTTCCGGACTCGGCGACCACGCTGTAGAGCGCCTCGTCGGGGTACGCGGGGAGCAGGAGCATCGCTTGGCCGACGAGCAGAAGGCCCGAGACGACCGCGGTGCAGGCCGCCAGCAGTACGGCGCGACCGCGACCGCCTGCGAGCGTCAGGTTCCACGCAAGGCGGATCATGCGACCACCCCGTCGACCAGCCGGACCTCGCGGTCGGCGCGGGCGGCGACACGGTTGTCGTGGGTGACCGTGACGACGGCGGCGTCGGCCTCCTTGGCGGCGTCGTAGAGGGCGATGAGCAGTGCCTCGCCGGAGACGGTGTCCAGGGCGCCGGTCGGCTCGTCGGCGAAGACGACGCGCGGGGAGGTCACGAGCGCCCGGGCGACGGCGACGCGCTGTGCCTCGCCGCCGGAGAGCTCGCCCGGTACTGCGTCCGCCAGCCCCGCGGCGTCGAGCCGCTCCAGCCAACTGCGCGCGAGGCGGTCCGCCGACGCACGGTCGTGGCGCTCGAGCATGAGGGGGAGGGCGACGTTCTGCAGAGCGGTGAGCTCGGGCACCAGCTGCCCGAACTGCAGCACGACGCCGAACTCGCGTCGGCGCAGCCGTGTTCGTGCCGCTTCGGAGAGGTCGTCGAGACGGGTGCCGGCGTACCGGATCTCGCCGGCCTCGGGGCGCAGGATGCCGGCCAGGGAGAGCAGCAGCGTGGACTTGCCGCTGCCTGACGGGCCGGTGATCGCCACCCGCTCGGCCGCAGCAACGTCGATACTGACCCCGCGCAGCGCCTCAGTGCGGCCGTACGCCTTGTGGAGGCCACGGGCCTCGATCAGTAGGTCACTCATGACAGTTCTCCCTGGTGGGTCGTGGCGGACTGGGCGATGCGGGCGGCTGCGGCCTCCAGCCAGCGCAGGTCCGCGTCGAGGTGGAAAACCGCATGGTCGATGGCGGAGCGTCCGGCAGGGTCGGTGGTCGCGTCCTGTGCGACGAGCAGCTCGCGCATGCGGTCCAGGTGGACCTCGCGCTGCCGCTCGAGATAGCCGCGCGCGTCCACGCCGAGGCGGAGGGCGGTGACCGTCTTGCGCACCAACTCGTCGGCCGGATAGGGGCCGGCCCTCTCGGCCTCGGCCAGCCAGCGTTCGAGCTCGGTGCGTCCGGCGGCCGTGAGGGCATAGACCGTGCGCTCGGGGCCGCTCTCTTGCACCGTCTCGGCGATCTCGACCAGGCCGTCGCGCTCGACCCGCTGAAGGGCTGCATAGACCTGGCCGTAGGCCAACTCCTTGGCGCCCGGGAAGCGGGCGTCGTGCTCGCGCTTGAGGTCGTAGCCATGTGCTGGCCCGGCCGCAAGAACTCCGAGGAGTACGTGGGAGATGCTCACGCGACAACTATACACACAATGCATACACTGGGTGAATAGTTCGGTCGACTCTTGAGCAAAGGCTCGATGACCCTCCCGATGATGCCGCGTTGCGGGCGCTCGGAGACGCACGCTTCTGCCGCGACCTGCTCGGTTGCGTACACGCCCCAGTGAAAGGCCGCAGCCGCGGAGCGAGCCACGCCGACGGACACGTGACGCCGGCCGGCAGGCACCGCTGCGACGGGTGCGTCAGCCGGTGATGTCGGGCAGCGCCACCTGGATCGTGCGCAGCGTGCCGTCGCCGTCGTTGACCATCGCCCGCCCGCTGGTCGCGGCGTTGCCGAGCGCGCTGCGGGGGACGCGGACGCCGATCAGCTCGCCATCGGTGATCGACTGCGGGGAGATGAGCAGGCCCTGGCGGCCCTTGAGGTCGACCTGCCAGCCGCTGAACCCGCCACCGACCTCGGCGGAGTCGCCGCCGAGGATGATCGCGCGACGGTTGTCGGCTGCGGTGCGGGCGAAGGACTTGAGGTAGTTCTTGGCCGGGATGTCCTTGAGCAGCTCGCCGTCGTCGACGACGAGCACCACGGGTCCCTCTCCCTCGTCGAGCACGGGCGCGAGCATCTCCTCCGACAGCTCGCTGTCGGTGAGCACCGCGCGGATCCCCTCGCGCCCCTCCAGCTGCCGCAGCGGTGACGGTCGGGGAGCGGCGATGACGACCTCCGCGCCGCCGCGCAGCAGTGACTCGACCGCGCACAGCAGGGCCGTGGAGCGCCCGGAACGCGACGGCCCGGCGATGATCGCCGCCGGTGTGCGCTCGAGGTCGAAGCCGACCGCGGTCAGCTCGTCGCCGCCGACGCCGACCATGGCCCACAGGCCGGGGATGGCCTCCTCGTGGCGCAGCGCCCAGGCGTCCTCGAAGGTGATCCGGTTGGGCAGAACGTCGACGCGGAACGGCCGCAGCGCACGGGGTACGTCGGCGTACTTCTCCTTCGCCGCGGCAGCAGCGGCACGCACGGCCGCAGCCTGGGCCTGGCCGGACGGGTCGGGGCCGAGCAGGGCGAACTGCAGCTCGATGGCGCTCTCGGAGCGGAAGCCGCGCCCCTCGGGGATGTCCTCGGGGAGCTTGCGCGCCTGCAGCGACATCATCGCGTAGTCGCCACGGTCCGGCAGGCGCAGACCGATCTTGTCCTCGATGAGCGAGCCCATCCGCGCGTTGACGAGCTGGCGGTCGCCGGCGATGACCAGGTGGATGCCGACCGAGGCCCCCTCACGCAGCAGCGCCTGGATCTGCTCGTGCGGCGCGCCACCGTCGAGCTCGGACAGCGACCCGAGGAAGCCCTCCCACCGGTCGAGCAGCAGCAGGATGTGCGGCAGCCGGTCGGCCGGGTCGGCCACGCTGGCGCGCAGCTCGCCGAGGTCGGCGTACCCACCCTCGGCGAGCAGCTCCTGACGGCGCGAGACCTCCGCCGAGAGCCGGCTCAGGAGCCGGGTCGCGCGGTCGGTCTGCGTGCGCTGGACGACCGCACCGCAGTGCGGCAACTCGGCCAGTGGCAACAGTGCGCCGTTGCCGCAGTCGAGGCCGTAGACGTGGACGTCGGCGGGGCTGGCCAGCGACGCCACCGACACCGCCATCGTGCGCAGCGCCTGCGACCGGCCGCTGCGCGGACCGCCGACGATCGCCAGGTGGGAGAAGGTCGCGAAGTCGATCGCGGAGTGCCGCCGCGCCTGCTCGGCCGGAAGGTCCTCCACGCCGTAGGGGAACGCAGGCAGCGCCGGCGCGACAGTCGGGGCGACCTCGGCGAGCAGATCGTCGAGCTGGACGTCGGTGGTGAGCGACGGCAGCCACGGACTGTGCTGGGCGGGCAGGCCGAGCTGGTCGTTGGCCTGCCGGATCGCGTCGACCAGCACCGTGAGGTCGGTGATCTCCGCGTCGTCGACGGCCTCGACCTTGGGCTTCGTCGGGATCGGCTGGGGGAGGCGCTGCAGCGTCAACGGCGTCATCCACGGCGGCTCCTCGGTCTTCACGACCGTGCCGGGGCGACGACCGCCCACGCGCCCGGACTGGAACGGCACCAGGGAGTTCGCACCGAGGCGGACGTAGGCACGTCCGGGCGTGCTCTTGGCGATCCGGCCGGCCTCGGGGGAGTCGATGACGTCGGTGGACTCCGAGCCGTCGGTGACGCGCAGTGCGATCCGCAGGTTGGTGTTGGCCCGGATCTCCGGGGAGACCACGCCACCGGGGCGCTGCGTCGCCAAGATGAGGTGGATCCCGAGCGAACGGCCGCGCTGGGCGACGTTGACCAGGCCGGTGACGAAGTCGGGCAGCTCGCGGGCGAGCGATGCGAACTCGTCGATGACGATGAGCAGCCGGGGCATCGCGACCAGCTCGGGTCGCTTGGCCATGAGGTCGACGTAGTCCTCGATGTCCTTGGCGCCGGCGTCGGCCAGGATGTGCTCGCGGCGCGTGAGCTCGGCCCCGAGCGAGACCAGGGCCCGCTCGACCAGGTGGGTGTCGAGGTCGGTGACCATACCGACGGTGTGGGGCAGGTCGACACAGTCCTTGAACGCCGCGCCGCCCTTGTAGTCGACGAGGACGAACGTCATGCCGTCGGGACGGTTGGACACGGCCAGCGAGGCGACGATCGACTGCAGCAGCTCCGACTTGCCGGCACCGGTCGTGCCGGCGATCAGGCCGTGCGGCCCGTCGCGGCGCATGTCGATGGCGAACGGGCCGTCGAGGGAGATGCCGATGACCGCCTCGGTCGAGCGCGGCATGACCGCCCACCGGGCCTTGATGACCTCCGGAGTCGGCGGCTCGATCTCCATGACCTCGACCAGCCGGCAGGCGTTGGGGAGCACGGAGTCGCTGTCGCCGCCGGAGATGTCGCGGACGGGGGCGAGCGCGCGCGAGACCCGGGAGAGCCACAGCTGGTCGACCTGGTCGGGCACGATCCGGTCGACCACCGTCACTCGCTGCTGGCGCAGGGTCACGCCGTCGGGCGTCTCGACGACGACGGCCGTGGCCTCCTCCGGCAGCAACCGCTCCTCGCGGTCGAGACAGATCGCCCGGATGCCGAAGGTCGGGCCCTGCTTGAGGAGGGCGACGACGCCCGGCAGCGACCGCAGCCGACGGGCGCCGTCGATGACGACGACGATGTCGGGCCCGAGCCGTCCGGGAGCACCGCTGCGCTGTCCGGCGGCCTTCTGCCGTGCGCCGAGCATCGACGACAGCTCGGCGATCCGGCGCGCACAGGTCTCGGCGTCGGTGCCGAGCGTGACGACGGTGTCCTGGCCGTTCTGCGGACGCGCGTGGGGGAGCCAGCGCAGCCAGTCCCAGGCGTCGGCGTTGTCGGTGTCGGTGAGCACGTAGACCTGGCTGTCACGCGGGCTCTGCAGCACCGCGATCTGCGCGACGAACCACGACGCGATGCGCCGGGGGAGGTCGCCACCGCCGGCGATGCCGACGACGCCACGCTCCCGCAGCGGGACTGTCACCGGGACGTCGTACGCCGTGCGGATGGTCTTGCGCTTGTGCTCGAGCTGCTCGGGGTCCTCGACGACGACCTCGGACTCCAGGTCGCCGATGCCGATGCGCAGCGAGAGGTAGTCGGGGTCGTCGGTACGCCGCTCCCACAGCCGCACCCGCGGCCCGGTCGCGATCAGCAGCGCGAGCGCGGGATCGGGCGCCTCGTTGCGGCGCGCCTGCCGCTCGTCGACGAGCGCCTGCGCGGCGTCGGCCTCGATGCTCGCCTTCTTCTCGCGGTACTCCGCCATTTGCTTGCGGTAGGTCAGCTTGCCCGTCTTGCGGCCCTGCAGCCACGAGCCGAGCATCATGATGGGCGAGAAGAAGCCCATCATGAGCATGTACCAGCGGTTGAGGATGAGCGCGAGGCTGACCGCGGCCACCATCGGCATCAGCATCACGATCCACGGCAGTCCGCCGCGGTTGTGCTCCTGCGGGACGGTCGGCAGCTTGAACTGCGTCTTGCGGTCCGGGGGGAAGAGCCGGGGCGGCCGGTTGTAGTCCACCCAGCCGGGGTCGGGGCTGTCCTCGACCGCGGCGTCGGGTCGGGTCACGGCCTCCAGCTCGAGCAGCACGGTGCCGACGGTGAGCTGGGCGCCCTGCTCCCAGGTCGCCGGCTCGTCGCTGAGGGGTTCCCGGTCGAGCGCGAGGGGGACCTCGACCGAGGGCAGCGCCTCGGCGAGCACGTCGGCGGCGCCCTCGGCCGCGCGGACCTCGACCGTCCCGTCGAGGGAGATGGTCAGCTCGACGGCCGTGGGCGGGACGCGTGGATCCTCGAGCACGACGACGCAACCCGGGTCCGAGCCGATGCTGGCCTCGCCGAACGACAGCCGGTGCACCGAGCCGGCGCCCGTGCCGGAGACCACGCGGACCTCGACCAGCCCCTCGGGCTCGTCGAGGATCGACCCGACCGGGTCGTCGAGGGAGAGCAGGGAGCCGGTCTTCAACCCCGAGTCGGCCAGCGCGACCTCGGGGTCGAGGGGCTCGCCGCGGTGATAGAGCGTGTGGCCGCTCGCTGTGCCGACCAGGCTCGGGGTCGAGCGGCGGGACGCGAGGCTGATGACGTCGGCGCCGCCTGCGACCGCGAGCTCGGGCGTCTCGGTGCCCGGGGTCGCCAGGACCCGGACCAGCTGCTCGATCACCTCCGCCACCGGGGTGGCGTCGTCGGCGTCGATCACGACGTCCTCGTGGACCCCCCAATGCGGGTCGATCACCGTCACCTCGACTCGCATGCAGTCAGGATAGGGCCCTGGGGCAGAGCGCACGGGCCGCGCGCACCGGCCGCGCGCGCTGCGGACGCCCCGGGCGTCACTAGACTCGGGCGGGTGACCCTGCGGCTCCATGACTCAGCCACCCGCGAGACCCGCGACTTCGTCCCCCGAGTGCCGGGGCGCGTCGGGGTCTACGTGTGTGGGTTGACGGTGCAGTCGTCACCCCACGTCGGCCACGTCCGGTCGGCGGTGAACTTCGACGTCCTGCGCCGCTGGCTCCTCGCGCGCGGGTACGCCGTCGACTTCATCCGCAACGTCACCGACATCGACGACAAGATCCTCGGCAAGGCGGCCGAGCGGGGGGTGGCGTGGTACGCCCACGCCGCGGAGGTCAAGCGCGAGCTCGACCGGGCGTACGACGCGTTGGCCGTGCTGCCCCCGACGTACGAGCCGCTGGCGACCGGGCACGTGCCGGAGATGCTCGAGCTGATCGCGACCCTGATCGAGCGTGGACACGCGTACGCCGCCGAGGACGGCTCGGGCGACGTCTACTTCGACGTCCGGTCGTGGCCGGCGTACGGCGAGCTCACGGGTCAGCGCGTCGAGGACATGGCCGACGCCGCCGACGCGGACCCGCGCGGCAAGCGCGACCCGCGCGACTTCGCGCTGTGGAAGGGCTGGAAGTCCGACACCGAGCCCCGCACCGCCTCGTGGCCCTCGCCCTGGGGGCGGGGCCGTCCCGGTTGGCACATCGAGTGCTCGGCGATGGCCGGCAAGTACCTCGGCGAGGCCTTCGACATCCACGGCGGCGGTCTCGACCTGCGCTTCCCCCACCACGAGAACGAGCAGGCGCAGTCGCGGGCGGCCGGCCACGACTTCGCGGCGTACTGGATGCACAACGCCTGGATCACCACCGCCGGCGAGAAGATGAGCAAGTCGCTCGGCAACTCCCTCGTCGTCTCCGACGTCCTCCAGCGGGTGCGCGCGGTGGAGCTGCGCTACTGGCTCGTGAGCGCGCACTACCGCTCC
Source organism: Nocardioides massiliensis (assembly GCF_030811215.1). Taxonomy (NCBI): domain Bacteria; kingdom Bacillati; phylum Actinomycetota; class Actinomycetes; order Propionibacteriales; family Nocardioidaceae; genus Nocardioides; species Nocardioides massiliensis. Next base: position 397,517 of record NZ_JAUSQM010000001.1, on the reverse strand, counting down.
CACGTCGAGTTCTCCGAGCAGGCGCTGCTCGACGCCGCTACCGCGCTGACGCGCATCGAGCAGACGCTCCTTCGGGCCCGTACGGCGCTAGGTGCCGACGCCGAGCCGGCCGAGCGGGCACTCGCCGCCGGCGAGCACGCCTGGACCGACGGCTTCGCCGCGGCGATGGACGACGACCTGTCGACGCCGCGGGCGGTCGCGGAGGTCCAGGCGGAGGTGCGCGCGCTCAACCAGGCGCTCACCGCCGGTGACACGCCAGCCCTCGCGGAGCCATATGCGCGGGTCCGGGGGATGCTCGCGGTCCTCGGAGCCGACCCGCTCGCGCCCCACTGGGGCAACGCCGAGCACGACGACCGCCGTGGGGAGGTCCTCGACGCGCTCGTCTCCGACCTCATCGGCCAGCGCGCCCGGGCTCGCGCGGAGAAGGACTTCGCGACCGCCGACGCGGTGCGTGACCGCCTCGCCGGTCTCGGCATCGTGGTGGAGGACGGGCCGCAGGGCTCGACCTGGACCCTCACGGACTGACCCCACACCACCGACTGCACCACCGACCCCAGGGACATCACATGGCAGGCAACTCCTCACGACGCGGCGCGATCCGCAAGAGCGGCAAGGGCAACCCCACCGCCGGCTCCGGCGGGCGCGTGAAGCGCGGGCTGGAGGGCAAGGGCCCCACGCCCAAGGCCAAGGACCGGCCCTACCACAAGGCCTACAAGACCCGGGTCCAGGCGGAGAAGCGGGCCCAGCCCGGCGCCCGCAAGCCGCGCGGCGGCGACGCCGAGTGGATTGCCGGGCGGAACCCGGTCGCCGAGGCGCTGCGCGCGGGCGTGCCGGTCACGGCCGTCTATGTCGCCGACGGCACCGAGAAGGACGCCCGGGTGCGCGAGGTCTTCGCTGCGGCCGCGGAGCGCTCGGTGGCGCTGACCGAGGTCGGCCGCCACGAGCTCGACCGGCTCACCGGGGGAGCGGTCCACCAGGGCGTCGCGGCGCGGATGCCGGCTTTCGAGTACGCCCACCCCGACGACCTGCTCGACCGGGCCGCCGAGGTCGGGGAGGCGCCGCTGATCGTGGCGCTCGACTCGGTCACCGACCCGCGCAACCTCGGCGCGGTCATCCGTTCCGCGGCCGGGTTCGGTGCGCACGGCGTGGTGATCCCCGAGCGCCGCGCCGCCGGCATGACCGCCTCGGCATGGAAGTCCTCGGCCGGCGCCGCCGCCCGGATCCCCGTGGCCCAGGCCGGCAACCTGACCCGCCAGCTGAAGGCCTACCAGGACGCGGGCTGCATGGTCGTGGGCCTCGCCGCCGACGGTGACGTGGACCTGCCCGACCTCGACCTGGCGACCGGACCGCTGGTGCTCGTCGTGGGCTCGGAGGGCAAGGGGCTCTCGCGTCTGGTCGCCGAGACCTGCGACCAGCTGGTGTCGATCCCGATGAGCAACGCGGTGGAGTCGCTCAACGCCGGCGTCGCCGCTTCGGTCGCGCTCTACGAGATCTCCCGCCTGCGCGGCTGACCCTCGCCTGACCCGAGCCGCTCGCCCGGCTCACCCGCACTACCCCCCTTCACGGACGAGTCCCGCTTGGCAACTATTGCCGCGAAGTGGAACACGTTCTACTCTGGCGTTCTCTGTTAGCGCGGTCACACGTGCTGCCCTCACTCAGAGAACGAAGGGAACCCCCATGTCGGCACGCCGCTCCCTCCGCGGCTACCCGCTCGCGACCGCGATCCTCGCGGTGGCGCTCCTGCTGGCCGCCTGTGGCTCGCAGGTCGACCCGGCGACCATGGCCAACGCCGCGGGCACCTCCGGGGGCGTGGGGGGCGAGGCGCCGGGTGAGGACGGTGCCGGAGGGGACCTCCCGGGACTCCCGGGCGTGGGCGACGGAGCCGACCCCGGACCGGATGCGCCCGGACCTGACGACGACGCAGCCGCCCCGGGCGGCCCTGGGCCCGCCGACGGCCCGGACGCTCCCGGCGAGGCTCCGGACGCCGAGGGGGAGGCCGACACGCCTTCAGGCACCGGTGACAACGCGCCGTCCGGCTCGACCCGCGCGGGATCGTGCGAGGGGTTCAAGAACACCACCGGCATCACGCGCGACGTCATCAAGCTGGGCAACGCCGCCGATATCTCCGGCCCCGTGCCGGGGATCTTCCAGGGCGCCCAGGAGGGTGCCCGGGCCTACGTCGCCTACTTCAACTCCCGCTCCGACATCTGTGGGCGCAAGCTCGAGATCGTCACCGCCGACTCCCGGGCCGACAACGCCGCCAACGAGGCGGCCGCGCGGCAGTTCTGCGGCTCGGTGTTCGCGGCGGTGGGGTCGATGTCGGCCTTCGACGCCGGCGGGTCCGCGACGACGCAGAAGTGCGGACTGCCCGACCTCCGGTCGACCTCTGTCGACCCGGCGCGCAATGCGTGCACCACCTGCTTCTCGACGCAGGCGGTCAACTCCGCCCTGGTCAACCGTTCGGTGCCGCGGTGGTTCGCCCGCCAGAAGCCGGCCGCGGTCAAGCGGGCGGCGACCCTCCACGTGGGCGCCGGCGCCGCGCCCATCAACGCCAAGAGCCAGGCCGAGGCGTGGCGACGCAACGGCGTCAACGTCACCTACGAGGCGCGCATCGACGTCTCGGAGTTCAACTACGCGCCCTACGTCCAGCAGCTGAAGAACCGCGACATCACCTGGGTCCAGTACGTCGGACCGTTCCAGTTCGCGGTCCGCTTGGCGCAGGCGATGCAGCAGCAGAACTATAAGCCGGACTTCTACGTCCTCGACCTCACCGGCTACGACCCGCGCTACATCCAGTCCGGTGGTGCCGCGGTCGAGGGCACCTACGTCTGGATGCCCACCGCGCTGATCGAGCGTCCGCAGGACAACGAGGAGATGGCGCTCTACCAGGCGTGGCTGCAGCAGGTGAAGCCCGGCGCGATCCCCGACAGCTACGGCCTGTTCGCCTGGTCGGCGGCGCGGCTGTTCGCGGAGAAGGCCACCGAGCTGGGTGGTCGGCTGACCCGGCAGAGCCTGGTCCAAGCGCTCAAAGGCGTGCGCAAGTGGACCGCCAACGAGCTGCACGCTCCCCAGGACGTGGGAGGCAAGCGCACCGCGGAGTGCCAGCGGATCCTGCGGCTCGAGAAGGGCAGGTACGTCCAGGTGTCGCGCGGCGACTACCTGTGCGAGGGCCTCGTCGACACCGGCATCGGTGGATGAGCGCTCCCGGTCCTTGACCACGACCCTTCTTGACCATGACCAGCATCACCTTTGGCTAGAGCCCTCGTTGTCGTAGTGACTGCAATCACGAATGGAGTTCCCGTGCGTACCCGACTCGCCCGACTCGCCACCATCGCCGCCGCTGCGGCGCTGAGCGCGACCCTGGCCGCCTGTGGCTCCCAGCTGAGCCCCAACGAGGTGGTGAGCGCTGGCAACAGCGGTGGCGGGGGCGGCACCGGCGCCCTCACCGAAGGCACCGGTGACCCCGGACTGGACACCGGCACGGGTGCGGAGCTTCCCGGCGTCGACGACGGCGCCGGTTCGCCCGACGGTGGGGGCGGCGGGGGCGGCACCGCAGCCGCACCCGGTGCGGGTGGTGGCGCCGGTGCGGGCGGCGGTGGCGGCGCGGGCAGCTCCGGTGGCGCGAGCCAGGACAGCGGCGAGAACGCCGCCGGCGGCGGCGCGAAGGCGGCCTCGTGCGACGGGTTCAAGAACACCACCGGCATCACCGACAAGACGATCACGATCGCCAACGCCTCCGACATCTCCGGACCGGTCCCGGGACTGTTCACCTCGGCCCAGGACGGGATCCGGGCCTACATCGCCTACTTCAACTCCCAGTCCGACATCTGCGGCCGCAAGCTCGAGCTGCTCGCCCTCGACAGCCGGACCGACAACGGCGCCGACCAGCAGGCCTACGCCCGCGCCTGCCAGCAGGCGTTCGCGGCGGTCGGCAGCCAGTCGGCCTTCGACTCCGGCGGCGCCGGGACAGCCCGGAGCTGCGGCATCCCGGACATCCGCGCCACGTCGGTGACCACCGAGCGGTTCTCCTGCCCCAACTGCTACTCGGCGCAGTCGGTCAACATCAACCAGTTCCAGAACGCCGTCGCCGACTTCGTGAAGAAGACCGCTCCCGGCGCCGCGAAGAACGCCGCGTACCTCTGGGTCAAGGCCGGCGCCGGTCCGCTCAACGCGCAGAACCAGGCGAAGGCGATGACCAAGCGCGGCATGCGCTTCGTCTACCAGCAGGGCATCGACGTCTCGGAGTTCAACTACGCGCCCTTCGTGCAGCAAATGAAGAGCAAGGACGTGAAGTTCGTCCAGTTCCTCGGCGCCTACCAGCAGGCCGTCCGGCTCGCGCAGACGATGCAGCAGCAGGGCTTCAAGCCCGACATGTACCTCCTCGACCCGACCGCCTACAACCAGGCGTTCATCGAGCAGGGCGGTGCCGCCGTCGAGGGCGTGCGCGCCTTCATCAACACCGCGATGTACGACGAGATCGACTCCAACAAGGAGATGGCGCTCTACCGCACCTGGCTCAACCAGGTGAAGCCCGGCGCGGAGCCGAACTTCTTCGGCGTGTGGTCCTGGTCGGCGGCCCGGCTCTTCGTGGAGAAGTCCCTGGCGCTCGGCGGGAACCTGTCGCGCCAGTCGCTGGTCGCCTCCATGAAGGGCGTGAAGAACTGGACCGCCAACGACCTGCACTCCCCGCAGCAGGTCGGCGCCAAGCAGGTCGGCGACTGCTGGCGGTTCATCGAGATCAAGGGCGGCAAGTGGGTGCCGACCGGTGGACGGCAGTACACCTGCAACGGCATCACGAGGTTGAACTGACATGAGCTCACTGCTGTCCTTCACGATCCTCGGCATCTTCTCCGGGGCGGCGTACGCGATCGCCGCCAGCGGACTGGTGCTGACCTACACGACCACCCGGGTGTTCAACATCGCCCACGGTGCCTTCGGCATGCTGCTGTCCTTCGTCTTCTGGGACTTCAGCCAGCGCCAGGGCATGCCGGTGTGGCTCTCGTTGTTCCTGGTGCTGTTCGTGGTCGCGCCGCTGTTCGGCTTCGTCGTGCAGCGGGTGATGACCCGAGGACTGGGGGAGGCGCCGGTCAGCGTGTCGCTGGTCGTCACCGTCGGGCTCTTCGTCGGTCTCATCGGACTGGCCCAGCAGATCTGGCCGCCGGAGGCACGCACCCTGCCGTTCTTCCTGCCCGACAAGGGGATCCAGATCGGCGAGGTCTACGTCACCGCCCACCAGATGATCACGATCGCGCTGTCGGTCGTCGTGGCGGCGGGGCTCTACCTGCTCCTCAACCGCACCCGCGTCGGTACGGCGATGCGGGCCGCGGTCGACAACCCCGATCTGCTCAAGCTGTACGGCGGCAAGCCGTCGCAGGTCGCGGCGCTGTCGTGGGCGATCGGCTCCTCGCTGGCCGCACTGGCCGGCATCCTGCTCACCCCGGTCATCGGGCTCGACTACTACGAGCTCACGCTCCTGGTCATCTCCGCCTACGCGGCAGCGATGCTCGGCCGGCTCAAGAGCCTGCCGCTGACGTTCGTCGGTGCGATGGGGCTCGGACTCCTGCAGTCCTACGCGGTGGCCTACCTGCCGAGCGAGGGCGCCTTCGCCGGCGTGCGCGCGGTCGTGCCGGCATTGTTCCTCTTCGCGGTCGTGGTGATCATGCCGCAGGCCCAGCTGCGCATCGGCCAGGTCAAGGGCCTCGTGGCCGCTCCAGTCCCGACGCTGCAGCGCTCGGTGGGCTGGGGCGTCGCGCTGGTCGTCGTCATGGCCGTCGTGACCCTTACCCTGTCCGACTCCAACCTGCTGCTCGCCGGCACCGCGGCGACGTACGCCATGGTGATGCTGTCGCTCGTGCTGCTGACCGGCTACGGCGGTCACGTCTCCCTGGCGCAGTTCACCTTCGCCGGCATCGGCGCGCTGGCCTACGCCAAGCTCGACTCGCCCAACCTGCTCGGCCTGCTGATCGCGGCTGCTGTCGCCGCCATCGTCGGCGCGCTGGTGGCGCTGCCGGTGCTCCGGCTGACCGGGCTCTACCTCGCGCTGTCGACGCTCGCGTTCGGCGTGCTGATGGACAAGCTGGTCTTCCAGGCGTCCTTCGCCTTCGGCTTCAACGGCAGCCTGCCGGCCGAGCCGATGTCGGTCCTGGGCATCGCGATCACCGAGCCACGGGTCTATGTCCTGGTGATGGTCATCTTCTTCGCCCTGATGGCCGTGGCACTGCTCGCCCTGCGCCGCGGCAAGCTCGGACGGGTGCTGATCGCCATGCGCGACAGTCCCGCCGCCTGCAGCACCCTGGGACTCGACATGCGCTGGTTCCGGGTGGCGTTGTTCGGGATGTCCGCCGGCATGGCCGGCCTGGCCGGGGCGTTGTTCGCTGGTCTGCGCGGCACCATCGCGGCGACGGACTTCCAGCTGCTCGCCAGCCTGCCGCTGCTGCTCCTGGCGGTCGTGTGCGGCGTGACCTCGGCGACCGGGGCCGCGGCCGGTGGCATCTTCTTGATGCTGCTGCCGGTCCTGCAGTCCAACTACCCGGGCCTGGCTGGTCTGGCCTTCGTCATCATCGGCTTCGGTGCCGTGGCGCTGGGCCGTGACCCCAACGGCCTGGCCAACCTCGGCTTCAAGCTCGGCCGACTGGTCGGCGACCGCCTCGGTCCTCAGGTCCGTGGCTTCCTGCCCGATCTGCCTGGTGCGGGATCCGCACGCAGGTCCCGTGAGCGCACCACCGACGAGGGCTCGTACGACGACATCGCCGCCCCTCTGGCCGGCGACCCGCACAAGGAGGTGGCAGCCGGTGGCACTGCTCGAGGTTGACGACGTCGTCGTCCAGTTCGGCGGGGTGACCGCGGTCGACCACGCGGTCTTCGCGGTCGAGCCCGGCCAGATCACCGGGCTGATCGGCCCCAACGGCGCCGGCAAGACGACCTGCTTCAACGTGATCACCGGTCTGCAGAAGCCCACCAAGGGCCATGTGCGTTTCGATGGCAAGGACATCACCTCGCTGTCGGTGCACCGCCGCTCGCGCCGCGGGATGGCGCGCACCTTCCAGCGGCTCGAGGCCTTCGGCTCCCTGACCGTCCGGGAGAACGTCAAGGTCGCGCTCGACATCCACCGCGGGCTCCGCGGCCTGGTCCGGCGCAGCTCGACCGACATCGACGCGCTGCTCGAGCGGGTCGGGGTGGCGGCGTACGCCGAGGAGCGGGCCGACTCGATCCCCACGGGCGCCGCGCGCCTGCTGGAGCTGGCGCGGTGCCTGGCCGGGGAGCCGAAGCTGCTGCTGCTCGACGAGCCGTCGTCGGGTCTCGACGAGTCCGAGACCGACGCGTTCGGCGCGCTGCTCAAGGACCTGACCCGCGAGGGCAAGGCGGTCCTCATGGTCGAGCACGACATGGACCTCGTGATGGGTGTCTGCGACGACATCCACGTCCTCGACTTCGGCAAGGTGATCGCCTCGGGCAAGCCCGCCGAGATCCGTACCAACGCCGCCGTCCAGAAGGCCTACCTGGGCTACTCCGACGAGGACGAGCGCCCGTCCGAGCAGACCCGCACCGATCTCGCGCCCGTGGGCGCCGGTGCCGCCTACGCCGACCCCTACGACGAGGGGGCCACGACCGTGATCCCCGCTGTCACCGCACCGATCGATCAGGAGAACCGATGAGCATCCCCATCCTGGAGGTGTGCGGCCTGCGCGCGGCGTACGGCCGGATCGAGGTGCTGCGCGGCGTCGACCTCACGGTGCCGAAGGGCGCCGTGGTCGCGTTGCTGGGCCCCAACGGTGCCGGCAAGTCCACGCTGCTGAAGGTGGTCAGCGGCCAGATGGCGCCCACCGACGGCCACATCCACCTCGCCGGGGTCAGCATCCACGACCCCGACCCCGAGAAGCTCGCGCGGCTGGGGCTGTGCACGATCCCCGAGGGTCGCTCGGTGTTCCCCAACCTCACGGTCGAGGAGAACCTCACCCTGGTGTCGTACGCCGGAGTCCCCGCCGAGGCCGTGCTCGAGACGGCGTTCGCGTACTTCCCCAAGCTCCTGCAGCGGCGCAAGCAGCTGGCCGGCACGATGTCGGGCGGTGAGCAGCAGATGCTCGCGTTGTCGCGTGCCCTGGCCTCCGACCCCGCGCTGCTGCTGCTCGACGAGCTCTCCATGGGGCTCGCGCCGCTGATCGTCGAGGAGCTCTACGACACCGTCGCGCAGATCGCGGAGACCGGCGTGTCGATCCTGTGCATCGAGCAGTTCGCACGTACGGCGCTGCGGGTCTCCGACTACGCAGCCGTCATGACCGGGGGACGCATCGTCGCCACCGGTGAGCCCGCCGAGATCAACGAGACCATGTCCGAGGTCATCCTGGGAGGTGCGGCATGAGCCCGCGACCGTTGCCCGCAGCTGCGTCCGTCACGCGGCGCGTCCGTCGTCCCCTCACCCGTGGAGCGCTCGCGGCGACTGCCGTCGTGCTCACCTCGTGCATGCTGGCCAACCCCAGCCTCGCGGTCGAGGAGCCCGGGGCGGAGGCGCCGCCGGCGGCGGCGTTCTCCGGCTACAGCTCGGCCGCCTCGGCGAGCCCGCTGAAGATCGAGATCTACGAGCCGACCATCCCGATCCCGTCGGAGCCGCAGGCCGAGGTGATGCTCGCCTACACGCGTGCCGACACGTCCTCGGGCTCCGGCAAGTCGCGCGCGACGTGGCTGTGGCCCGGCGACGCGATCGGCGAGGGCCTGAAGACCTTCGTCGAGCAGCTCGGCCTGCCCGCCATCCTCGGCGCGGCCGGCTACCCGATCCAGACCAACGCCGAGTTCCCCGGAGGTCCGGAGTTCGAGGCCCTCGAGCCCGTGCCCGGCGTGCTGACGATGCGCTCGAGCGCCGACGGCGACCTGGTTGCGGGGCGGGTCGGGTTCACCACCGACGGTGACGTCGACAAGGCCGATGCTCCCGTGGCGTCCGGCAGCGACGAGGGTCGTTCCGGTGGTCGTGCGGGTGCCAAGGCCGGCAAGGACGCCGCGCCCGCCGACCGCGCCGCAGGCTCGGGCGGACTGCTCGGTGGCCTCCTTCCTGGCCTGGGCGGCTCGCGCTCCGGCGCGGGCGGTGGCCCGCTCGGCGACCTGTTGGGCCCCGTCACGTCCCTGCTCGGGGGCGGGGGCAGCCGAGCAGACACCAACGCCATCCCGGCGCTGCCCGGTCTGGTCGAGGTCGACGGTCTGACCTCGATCAGCCGCACGACGACCGGCGACGACCAGATCGGCACCACTGCCCGGGCGTCGTTGGGCGACGTCTCGTTGCTCGGCGGCATCGTCCAGCTCGAGGGCGTCAGCGTCGTGTCCCGCACCGTCGCCGACGGCCAGGAGGGCAAGGGCAGCGGTCGTGCGACCGTCGGCGCCCTCCGGATCGCCGGCATCGAGTTCGGTCTCGACGACAAGGGCCCCATCGTCCCCGGCGGCAACCCGGGCATCCCGGGCCTGCCCGACGACCCCCTGGAGGCGCTGAACGCGCTCGGCATCTCGTTGAAGATGCCGAAGTCGACGCGCACGGTCGACGGCACCACGGCCGAGGTGGTCACGCGCGGCATGGAGCTGACGATCGACCTGGCGATCCTGCGCCCGGTCCTGAGCCAGCTGCCGCTGCAGGACCTGCTCGACCCGATCCCGTTCCCCGAGGAGGCGGCGATCCTCAAGAGCCTGCTCGGTGCGATCCCCAACCTCGCCCCGAAGGTGGTCGTGACCCTCGGCACCGCCCGGTCGAAGACCGCCACGGTGCAGGGCATCGAGCTGCCGTCGATCGGTGACCCCGACGACCTCGACCCGGGCAGCGTCAACGGCGGCGACACCGGCACCGACCCGGGCACCGACCCGGGCGCTGGCGGCGACCTCGGTGACACGGGCTCGGGTGACCTCGGCGGCGCGCTCGGCGAGGGATCGGCCCCCGGTGACGCCGGCGGTTCCGGCGACGCCGGCACCGGTGAGCTGACCGACGCCGCCCCGATGGGGTCCGGTCTCCCCCCGCTCAACAGCATCCCCGGCGCCCTGATGTTCGGTGGTCTCGCGGCCGCGGGCGTCCTGGGCCTGTGGTTGCGCCGTCTCGGCATCGCCGCCCTCGGTGGGGCGGGCTCCTGCTCCCACGGACTCGACACCGGTCTCCCCGACCTGCGAAAGGCCTGACCCATGACCACCCAGATCCAGCCCACCGCCTCCGGGCCTGTCGGACCTGTCCACGCGATGCCCCAGGCCAGCTCCCGGCAGATGCCGGCCGGCGGCGGTGTCGCCCCGCTGCGCGACAACGGCTACCGCATGCTGCAGGTCGTGCTGTTCGTCGCGGGCGCGGTGCTGCTCCCGCTCGGCCTGGTCGTGATCGTCCTCGGCTGGTACGGCGCCGCGAACACGCCGTACGAGTACGACCAGATCTCCTACCTGGTCTCCGGTGGTCTCCTCGGACTCGGGCTGACCTTCTGCGGCGGCTTCCTCTACTTCGGCGCCTGGCTCGCCCGCCTGGCCGCCGACCAGAAGGAGGCCTCGAAGCGGCTCGCCGACACCCTGCTCGTGCTGGCCGACGTGACCTCGCGCAGCGCCGCGGGTGCCGCCGCGCCGGTGGCCCCGGCCGCCACCCGCGACCCGGGCTCGGTCCCCGTCGTCGCCGGCTCCGGCACCACCGTCCACCGTGCCGACTGCTCGCTCATCCAGCACCGCGACGATCTGCGCCCCGCGGGTCCCGACGCCCCCGGCATGACCCAGTGCCGGCTGTGCAAGCCCGACCTGGTCTGAGGAGCCCCACGGCTCACTGCGCGTCGGTGACCGCGTCCTCCACGGGGCGCTGGGCGAGCTCGGAGTCGATGTAGGAGCGCGCGGCGTCGAAGATGTCGACCTCGCGACCGGCGCGCTCCGAGAGGTACCACCGGTGCTCGAGGATCTCGTGGAAGACCTCGGCCGGCTCCAGTCGGCCGCGCAGCTCGTGCGGGATCATCGCGGTGATCGGCTCATAGACGGTGGTGAGCCAACGACCCGCGACGATGCCGCGGTCCTCGTCGCCGAGGTCGTGGTGGGCGGTGAACGACGCGAGGTCGTTGAGCAGCCGCCGCGCCTGGTTGTCCTCGACGTCCATGCCGGTGAGCCCGAGCAGCTCGCGGCGGTGATGTCCGGACTCCACCACGCGCGGCTGGATGCGCACGGTCGAGCCGTTCCAGTCGGCGACGATGTCGAGCTCGGCGACGTCGAAGCCCATGTCGTTGAGCCGGGCGACCCGCTGCTCGATGCGCCACATCTCGTCGGGGGTGAACTCCTCGGTGCCGGTGAGCTGGCCCCACAGGTCCTCGTAGCGCTCGGTGATGCGGTCCACCACCAGATGCGGGTCGACGTCGGTCGACATCAGGTCGCCGGCCTGCAGGTCGAGGATCTCGGCGAAGACGTTCTCGGTGCCGAGGGTGACGTCGTGGCGGCGCTGGCCGTCGGTGAGCTCGGGATGCAGCTCGCCGGTCTCCGCGTCGACGAGGTAGGCCGCCAGATCACCGGCGCTGCGGCGGAACAGCACGTTGGACAACGACACGTCGCCCCAGAAGAACCCGCTCAGGTGCAGCCGGGCGAGCAGCACGACGAGCGCGTCGACGAGGGTCTCGAGCAGCTCCTGGGCGTTGCGCCCGCGTGAGCCCTGCCCGAACAGCGACCGATAGGGCAGCGAGAAGCGCAGGTGCCGCGTCACCAGCGCGACCGGCAGGTCCTCGCCCTCAGGCGTACGCCGCCCGGTGACGACCGCGGCCGGCACGACCGCCGGCAGCCCCAGGCGCTGCAGGTCCCGCAGGAGGCGGTACTCCCGGAACGCGATCGGCTCCTGGGTCTCCTTGACGGCGTACACCTCACGCTCGGCCCGCACGATGCGCACGACGTGGCGCGAGATGCCCCGCGGGAGGGGTACGACGTGCGGCTCGCCCCACTCCTCGAGCGGCACGCCCCACGGCAGCCGCAGCAGGTTGGGGTCGGGGCGGTGCGCCACCACCCGCATGGCGTGGGCGGCGGACCGGTCACGCGCTCCGGTTGCCATGGCGCCCAGTCTCCCCCGGCACTACGGCGTCCACACCGCGAACGCGGGTCCCCGCGCCCGCGCCCCCGTGTCGTGGGCGCCGGTCACGAGCGTGGGAGGGGACGCAGGCAGCTCCACCGACAGCGTGGCACCCGCGCGCCACGCAGCCACCACGACGTCGCCCTCGGGGTGCTCGCGCACCCAGGCGACGGCGTCGTCCTCGATCGCGAGCCACCGCAGGCTGCCGCGCCGCAGCGCGGCGTGCTCGCGGCGCAGGGCGGACAGGGCGGCGTACAGCTCGAGGGTGGTGCGGTCCCACTCCGCGGCCCGGTCCCAGGGCATCGTGCGCCGGCTGTCCTCGCCGGTCGTGCCCTCGAAGCCGAGCTCGTCGCCGGCGAAGATCATCGGCACGCCCGGCAGTGTGAACTGCAGCCCGGCCGCGACGTGGTGGCGCTCGGCAGAGCCGGTGAGCGTGCGGATCCGCGGGCTGTCGTGCGAGGACAGGATGTTCCAGCTTGTCTGCACCGCGTCCCACCCGAACCGTGCGCCGAACGCCCGCATGGCGCCGAACGCCTCCGGTCCGCTGCGCCGCGCCGTGCCGACCGGCAGCCCGAAGCTCGGCACCGCCCGGTCGGGGTTGCGCAGCCAGGTCCAGACCGGGAACGAGAACCCGTAGTAGTTCATCGTCCCGTGCCAGCCGTCGCCGTCGAGGTCGCCGGAGGCGTCGTGGCCGTGCTCGGCGAGGACCAGCCCGTCGGGGCGTACGCCGGTGACGGTCGCCCGCAGCGCGCGGGCCACGTCGCGCGCCACATCGGTCGCTGCGCGCCGGCCGGTCATGTTGGCCACGTCGATGCGCCACCCGTCGAGGGAGTACGGCGGCTCCAGCCAGCGGCGTACGACGGCATGGAAGCGGCGGGTGAGCTCGGGATCGGTGTGGTCGAGCTTCGGCAGGGTGCGGTAGCCCTGCCAGCACTCGTAGTCGCCGTCCTCGTCGAAGAAGTAGAAGCCGCGCTCGGCCGAGCTCGGGTCGGCGAGCGCTCGCCGGAACCACTCGTGGCTGTCGCCGGTGTGGTTGCTGGTGAGGTCGCCGAGCATCCGCCAGCCGCGCGCGTGCACCGCCTCGACCAGCCGCACCAGTGCCTCGTCACCACCGAGCAGGGGGTCGATCGCGTCGAAGGTGGAGGCGTTGTAGCGGTGGTTGCTCTCGCCGGGGAACAGCGGGGTCGTGTAGACGATGTCGGCACCGACCTCGGCGATGTGGTCGAGGTGGTCGGTGATGCCGTCGAGGTCACCGCCGAAGAAGTGCAGTGGCTCGTCGGGGTGGCCGAAGACCGGCGGCTCGTCCCACGACGTCGCAGGCCGCGCCCAGGCCGGCGTGGGGCGCTCGGCGGCGCGGTCCGAGCGGGCGAACCGGTCGGGAAAGATCTGGTAGACCACGCCGTCGCGTCCCCAGTCGGGAGCCGGGGTGTGCACGGACACCACGAAGTCCTCCGCGTCCGGCACGTCGCGGGTGTGCAGTCCGCTCGCGCTGAGCCAGTGCTGCTCCTGCTGGGCTCCGGTGCCGCGCACCAGCAGGAAGCGGTAGCGCTGGACGGGGTTGCGCACCGCCAGCTCGCCCTCCCACCAGACGGCTTGGCCGTCCTCGGCGCCTCGGCGCAGCGCGACGTACGCCGGCTCACCGTCCGGCGTCGAGCGCACCCACACCCCGTCGTACGCGCCGTGGGAGGGGGCCGCGTCCCCGACCGCGTGCGGGACACGGACCCGGACGGTCACCTCGTCCCCGAGGCTGATGGCGTCCGGCCGGACGCGGTAGCCGGCGGAGCCGTCGTGGTGGGGGAGGGCACTCAGCGGGGCGGTCACCGCTCCATTGTGCGGGTGTGAGCACAGCGACACGGCAGATGGTTGTCGGGCGCAACGATCGTGGATAAAGTTGCGTCTTGCAACTACTCCGCGTTGCGCCGCCCCGATCCTGTGAAGGCCGCCTGTGCTCCGACGTACCACCACCGTTCCCGAGGTCGACTCGCCGATCGCCGGCTCCGCCGCCGTCCCCACGGAGACGGCCACCGCCGGCTCACCCGGGACCCCGGACGTGCCTGCGCCGATGACCCACCGGCAGGTCCTGCGCGTCCTCGTGGGCCTGCTGAGCGCGATGTTCGTCGCGATGCTTTCCTCGACGATCGTCTCCAACGCCCTGCCGCGGATCGTCGCCGACCTCGAGGGCACGGAGTCCGGCTTCACCTGGGTCGTGATCGCCACGATGCTCACCATGACCGCGAGCACCCCGCTGTGGGGCAAGCTTGCCGACCTGGTCAACCAGAAGCTGCTGCTGCAGGTCGCGCTGGTGCTCTTCATGCTCGGCTCCCTGGCGGCCGGCTTCGCGCCGTCGATGGGCACGCTGATCGCCGCTCGCGCCTTCCAGGGCATCGGCGTCGGTGGGCTGACGGCCCTGGTGCAGATCGTGATCGCCAGCATGGTGTCGCCGCGGGAGCGCGGGCGCTATTCCGGCTACATCGGGGCGGTCTTCGCGCTCGCCACCGTCAGCGGCCCGCTCATCGGCGGTCTGATCGTCGACACGCCGTTCCTCGGCTGGCGCTGGTGCTTCTTCGTCGGCGTGCCGATCGGCGTGGTCGCCTTCGTCGTCCTGCAGCGCACCCTGCACCTGACCCACATCAAGCGCGAGGCCAAGGTCGACTACCTCGGCGCCATCCTCGTCGCCTCCTCGGTCTCGATCCTGCTGGCCTGGGTCTCGCTCGCCGGGCACGACTTCGCCTGGTTGTCGGCCGAGACCGCGTGGATGGTCGGCGGCGGCGTGCTGCTGCTGATCGCCACCGGCATCGTCGAGGCCCGCACGGCCGACCCGATCGTGCCGCTGCGCCTCTTCGCCGACCGCACGACGGTGCTGGCCACCATCGCCTCGGTGATGATCGGCGTTGCGATGTTCGGGTCCACGGTCTATCTCTCGCAGTACTTCCAGATCGCGCGCGGCATGAGTCCGACCAAGGCCGGCATGATGTCGATCTTCATGGTCGGCGGCCTGATGGTCTCCAGCCTCGCGACCGGGCAGATCATCAGCCGCACCGGTGTGTGGAAGCGGTACCTCGTCGCGGGCGGGCTGCTGACGACCATCGGCATCGCCCTGCTGTCCTTCATCGACGCCCAGACCCCGCTGATCCTCGTGGGTCTCGCCATGCTGGTCCTGGGGCTCGGCATGGGCGCGACGATGCAGAACCTCGTCCTCGCCGTGCAGAACTCCACCGCGCTGCGCGACATGGGTGCGGTCAGCTCGCTGGTGACCTTCTTCCGGTCGATGGGTGGCAGTGTCGGCATCGCCGTCCTCGGTGCCGTCTTGGGCCACCGTGTCGCCGACGACGTCAGCGCCGGACTCGGTGCCCTGGGCGTCGAGGGCGGCGGCGAGCAGGCGCGCACGATCCCCGATCCGTCCACACTCGCCGGGCCGGTCCGCACGGTGGTGGAGAACGCGTACGCCGACGCCAGCGCCCACCTGTTCCTCATCGCGGTGCCGTTCATGGTGGTCGCCCTGGTCTGCATGGTCCTGATCCGCGAGGTGCCGCTGCGCACGACCGTCCACCGCGCCGACGAGGTGGAGGGCGCCGCGTGACGGGCCGGCCGGAGCGGTCCGAGCTGTTCGAGGTCGTGGAGCGCGAGGTCGGCGCGATCCTCGCCCGGGCCCGCACCGCGCTCCACGAGCGGGCAACGCTGGTCCACCCGGCGCTCAACGGCTCGGCGTACCTGTGCCTGATCACCCTGCGCGAGCACCCCGGCGGGTGCCCGCAGAGCCGGTTGGTCGAGCTGCTGTCCCTCGACAAGGCCGTGGTGTCGCGGGCGGTCAGCGACCTGGAGCGTCTGGGGTTCGTGGTGCGCCGTCGCGACGACCGCGACGGTCGGGTCCACCTGCTCAGCCTCACCGACGCGGCCTGGGCGCGGCTCGCGGAGGTCGCCGAGGTGCGCCGCGCGACGTTCGTCGCGAGGTTCGATGCCTGGAGCGACGACGACGTCGCGGAGTTCGCCGCGGCGCTGCGCCGCTACAACGCGGTCTTCGAGACCGGGGCCGGCACGACGAGAGCCGGCACCACGAGAGAACCTGTCGCGACATAGGGTGCCGGGGTGGAGGAGCGCCTGGAGGTTTCTCGCACCGACGCCGTCCTCGACGCCATCGCCGCCCTCGCGGTCGATGCCGACGTCGATCGGGTGCTGAGCAGGTTCGCCGGTGTCGTCGTCGACCTCGTGGGTGGCTCGAGCGGAGCCCTGACCGTCGGCGCGCATCTCGATGCCCCTGCCCGGACCTATGCCGCACCCGCCGACCCGGCTTCGACGACCGCGCGGACCTTGACGATCCCCATCTTCATCGGTGCCCGGGAGGCGGGTGCGTTGCAGGTCGGCTGCGCTGGTGACCGTACGTTCTCGGCGGAGGATCGACGCATCATCACCACCTTCGCCCAGGCAGCGGGAATGGCGATCAGCGTGGGGCGCGAGATCGCCCGCAGCGAGCGACGGCATCGTTGGCTCGCGGCCTCTGCGGTGCTCGCGACGCTGCTGCACGACCTGCACTCCGCCGAGGAGGCGATGACCGCGCTTGCCGCACACGTCCGCGCAGCCGCGGCCGCCGCGGTCGTCGCCGTGGTCGTGCTCGACGAGGGCCCGTCCGAGCCGGGTGGTCCTGTCGGTCCGGCTGGTCCGGTCACGCTGCGACCCCGGATCGTCGGTCACGACGGGCTGAGCGAGGAGGATGTCGCAGCGCTCGCCCGTGTCCTCACGCCGGCGCTGGTCGAGGCCGGTCGCGAGGGGCGCGTGCGAGCCGTCGACGCTCCGGACGGCTCCGTCGTGCTCCTCGCGCCGCTGCGGGCCGAGGTCGCTCGCGACGGACTCCTGATGGTGGGCTACCCGACCCCGCGTCGTGACCTGGACCCCGAGGAGGCCGGCATGCTGGCGGCGTTCGCGGACCACGTGTCCCTGGTGCTCGACCGGGTGCAGGCCCTTCTCGACCACCAGGAGCTCCTCCTGCTGGGCGACCGGGAGAGGATCGCGCGCGACCTGCACGACCACGTCGTCCAGCGCATCTTCGCCGTCGGGTTGCAGCTGGAGCGGGCGCGGCGTGCCGGCGACCTCGACGAGGTCCGGGATCGGCTCACCGGTGCGATGGAGGATCTCGACGGCACCATCTCCGAGATCAGGCGCACGATCTTCCACCTCGAGCGACCGCACTCCCGTTCCGTCCGGGGGGCGGTGGCCGCGGTCGTGCGGGAGTACGCGGAGGTGCTGCAATCCGTCCCGGAGCTGCGGTTCGACGGACCCGTGGACGCAGCGGTGGGCCAGGAGCTGACCGAGCACCTGGTCGCGGTCGTGCGCGAGTCGCTCTCCAACGTCGCGCGGCATGCCGGCGCCCGCGCCTGCCGGGTCGAGGTGGCCGTCGACGCCGAACGACTCCGACTGACCGTCACCGACGACGGTGTCGGCACGTCGGGGCGCCGCCGCGGCACCGGCTTGCGCAACGCCGAGCGCCGGGCCCGGGCTCTCGGCGGCACCTTCGAGGTGACCACGCCAGACGACGGGGGGACCCGACTGCAGTGGGAGGTCCCCAGCGCATTCTCCAGGGTCGACTAACGCGACGAGTCCCGCGATGTCCGCCGTGCCACCAGCATCGCCGCCTGTGTACGCCGCTCGAGTCCCAGCTTCGCCAAGATGGCAGAGACGTAGTTCTTGATGGTCTTCTCGGCCAGGAAGAGACGCTCGCCGATCTGCCGGTTCGACAACCCCTCGGCGATCAGGTCGAGGATCTTGCGCTCCTGCTCGTTGAGCCCGGCCAACGGATCCTGGTCGTTCGCTGGGCGGCTCCGCATCCGCGCCGCGACGCGCTCGACGAGCGCAGGGTCGAGCACGGAGTATCCCTGGGCTACTCGGCGCACGTTGTGAATCAGCGCCTCGCCCTGGACCTGCTTGAGGACGTAGCCGCCGGCGCCGCCCAAGATGGCGCTGTAGAGCGCCTCGTCGTCATCGAAGCTGGTGAGGATCAAGACCTGCACGCTCGGGTGCGCCGACCGGATGGACCGGCAGACCTCCACCCCGCTGCCGTCAGGCAGCCGGGCATCCACGATGGCGACGTCGGGCAGGAGCGAGGCGATCTGGGTGAGTGCCTGCGCGGCGGTGCCGGCCTCGCCGACGACCTCCAGGTCGGGCTCGGACTGGAGGAGCTCACGCAGCCCCCGGCGGACGATCTCGTGGTCGTCGAGGACAAACACACGGATCGGCGCCATAGGCGTCGTTTGTATCACCGTGCTCGTCCGACCGGGGACGCGAGTCCCGGTGCCCGGGCCTGGCTTCAGCGCAGCGTGATCCAGGTGTGCTTCGCGCGCCCGAGCACCGTGCCGTCCGTACGCCGCAGCGTGGTCGCAGTCATCGTCCGCCGTCCCTCGCGGGCGAGCACGGTGCCGACGACCACGAGTTCCGCGCCGGACTCAGGCACGGTCTCGACGACGGCGGTCATCCGCCCCAGCACCATCGGACGGTCGGCGAGGCCCAGCCGCCCTGCGGCCCATCCGCCCGGGCAGTCGAGGGCGGCCCAGACCTGGGGCAGGTCGACGTCGGCGGCCGGCCGCCAGGTCGCGGCGACGTTGTCGTCGGGCAGGCCGGCGACGGGGCCGGGGAAGATCCGCAGGCCGTCACCGACCTCGCGGTCGGGTCCGCAGGCGTAGCACCCGGGGAACGGGTGCTCGCGATGCCCGTGGTAGCCGGCCTCGGCCGCACGGGCGTCGGCGGCGGAGACGACTCCGAGCGTCGGGAGGTCGTCCTCGACGACGCGCGCCTCGCCCACGACCGCTGCCTGACGTGCGTCGGCCACCGCGTCGTCCAGGAGGCGGACGCCGCCGGCGGAGACCTCCACCGGCAGCGGGCGGTCCAGCGGAGGCGGTCGACGCAGCGTCACCTCGACCGGCACGCCTGCCGGCAGCCGTGCCGCGAGCGCGCCGGACACCCACCCGCCGTTGCCCGAGTCGTCCGGTCCGCGGAACCGTGCTGCGACCGTCAGCGTGCTCACCGTCGTACCTCCTCGTAGCGGGCCAACGCCTCGCGGCGCTCCTCGGCATGGTCCACCACCGGCGCCGGATAGCCTGCCGGGGGTCCGCCCGGGGCCGCCGACGGGTCGTGGACGTGACGGTCGTCGACGTCGGCCAGCTCCGGCACCCAGCGCCGGACGTAGCTGCCGTCGGGGTCGAACTTCTTGCCCTGGGTGGTCGGGTTGAAGACCCGGAAGTACGGCGAGGCGTCGGTGCCGGAACCAGCCGTCCACTGCCAGCCGTGCTGGTTGGAGGAGAGGTCGGCGTCGGCGAGCCAGCGCATGAAGTGCCGCGCGCCGTGCTGCCACTCGATGTGCAGGTCCTTGACCAGGAAGCTGGCGGTGATCATCCGCACCCGGTTGTGCATCCAACCCACCGCACGCAGCTGGCGCATCCCGGCGTCGACGATCGGGTAGCCCGTGCGCCCCTCGGCCCACGCCGCGAACAGCTCACCGTCGGGATCGTCGTACGCCATCGCGGCCAACTCGGACTTGTAGTAGTCGCGGGCGCTGTCGGGGCGGTGCCACAGGACGTCGGCGTAGAAGTCGCGCCAGGCCAGCTCGGTGCGGTAGGTCGCGGCGCCCTCGCTGCGCAGCCGTGCCAGGTCGGCCAGCAGGGTCCGCGGATGGATCTCGCCCCACTTGAGGTGAGGCGACATCCGCGAGGTGCCATCGACACCGGGCCGGTCGCGGTCGGTGGCGTAGTCCGCGACGCGCTCGAGGAACTCCTGCCATCGCTGGTGAGCAGCGTCCTCGCCGGCGTCCGGCAGCTCGAGACCGTCCGGTGGGGCCTCGTCGGGGAACCCGCGGCCCGTCACGCTGGCCCAGCGCGTCGAGTCCGGCGGCGCCTCGGCCGGCTCGCGCCAACCGTGGTCGTGCCAGGCGCGGGCGAAGGGCGTGAAGATTTGGTAGGGCGACCCGCTGCCCGTCTGCAGCGTCCCCGGCGCGACGGCGTACGGCGACCCCAGCCGCTCGAGGGGGATGCCATGCGTGGCCAGCGCGTCGGCGACGCGGGTGTCCCGCTCGCGGCCGTAGGGGCCGAAGTCGGAGCTGGCGTGCACCGAGGCGGCCCCGACCTCGCGCGCGACGTCGGTGACGACCTGCACCGGGTCGCCGGCGCGGACGACCAGCCGGCCGCCGCGGTCCTGCAGGGCAGCGTCGAGGGCGCGCAGCGACGCCGACAGGTAGGCGCGACGGGTGCGGCCGGCCGGACCCCACAGGCTCGGGTCCACGACGAAGAGCGGCACCACGCCGTCGTCCCCTGCGGCGGCGGCCGCCGCTGCGAGCAGCGCGGGGTTGTCCTGCAGGCGCAGGTCGCGGCGGAACCAGAACACCGACGGGGCCATCCCTGCACTCTGCCAGGTGCCCCCGATTGGCCCCGATGGGCCACAATGGCCAGGTGAGCGACCTGATCGACACCACCGAGATGTATCTCCGCACCATCTACGAGCTCATCGAGGAGGGGATCGTCCCGCTGCGCGCCCGCATCGCCGAGCGCCTGCACCAGAGCGGCCCCACCGTGAGCCAGACCGTGGCGCGGATGGAGCGCGACGGACTCGTCACGGTCGAGGGCAACCGCCACCTGGAGCTGACCGAGGAGGGCCACCGCATCGCCACCCGCGTCATGCGCAAGCACCGCCTCGCGGAGCGGTTGCTCACCGACGTGATCGGCCTCGACTGGGAGCTCGTCCACGCCGAGGCGTGTCGCTGGGAGCACGTGATGTCGGAGACGGTGGAGCGCCGGCTGCTCGAGCTGCTGGGGCACCCCACCGAGTCGCCCTACGGCAACCCGATCCCCGGCCTCGACGAGCTCGGCGACACGACCGTGCCCGAGGACTTCATGGACGGGGTCGAGCCGCTCACCCGCGTCGCCACGACCGACGGCACCCGCGTGCAGGTGCGTCGGATCAGCGAGGAGATGCAGAAGGACGAGCTGCTCATGGGAGCCCTCCGCCGGGTCGGCGCACTCCCCGACAAGGTCGTCACCGTCTCCACCGCCCCCGAGGGCGTGCTCGTCGGCAGCGGTGGAGAGACCGCCGAGATCCTCCCCGAGGCCTCCGACCACATCTTCGTCAAGCGCCTCTGAGGGCAGCAGACGCGGGACGGTCAGGTGGTGTTCTTGGCACTGCCGCGGCCGGCGAAAAAGGCGCGGACCAGCCCGATGACGAAGAGCGCGGCCGCGATGATCAGCAGCCACTTCACCGCCTCGACGACCAGACCGATCACGCCGAGGATGATCGCGACGACGATGAGGGCGATGACCCAACCCATGGCTGCAGCTCCGTTCGTGAGGTGACAGGGTCCCCGCCCCTGCCCGAACCGGCGCAGGCGGAAACCCGGCGGGTGCCGGCCCCGGGCCGCGGCCTCAGGCGGTGGCCGGGAACTTCACGCCGGTGTTGGCGTGGCAGCGGTAGCCGAACGGGTTCTTGGCGAGGTACTGCTGGTGGGCGTCCTCCGCGTAGTAGTACGTCGGCGCCGGCTTGATCTCGGTCGTGATCTCCCCGAGGTCGCGTCGGGCGAGCTCGTCGCCGTACACCCGCGTCAGCTCGCGCGCGGCAGCGTCCTGGGCCTCGGAGAGGGTGTAGAGCGCGGAGCGGTACTGCGTGCCGACGTCGTTGCCCTGCCGCATCCCCTGGGTGGGGTCGTGGACCTCGAAGAACGTCTTGACCAGGTCGGCATAGGCGACCCGGGTCGGGTCGAAGACCACGCGCACGGCCTCGGTGTGGCCGGTGCGGCCGGAGCAGACCTCGTCGTACGACGGGTGCGGGGTGTGGCCGCCGGCGTAGCCGACCGAGGTCGACCAGACGCCCGGGGTCTGCCAGTAGATCTCCTCCGCGCCCCAGAAGCAGCCGAGTCCGAAGACGGCGACCTCGAAGCCCGCCGGGATGTTGGTCTCGTCGGTGACCACCGGCGTCTTCAGCACGACGTGCTCGTCGCGCAGGTTGAACCAGCGCTCGGTGCGGCCCGGCAGCGCTTCCTCCGGGGTGGGGAGGGTGGACTTGTTGCGGTTGAACAGCACGGCGATCTCCTGGTCGGGCGGGGATGTCCATCGTCTCCAACCACGGCAAGTCGGGGCTGATTCCCTCCGGCCGTAGGCTCGGAGCCATGAGCGAGCAGGTCAGCGCCGACAGCGCAGCCCAGAAGTCCGGCTTCGAGACCCGGGCGATCCACGCCGGCCAGGAGGCCGACCCGACGACCGGGGCGGTCACCATCCCGATCTACGCCACCAGCACCTACAAGCAGGACGGCGTCGGTGGGATGCGCGGAGGCTATGAGTACTCCCGTACGGCGAACCCCACCCGCACCGCGCTGGAGGAGTGTCTCGCTGCGTTGGAGGAGGGGGAGCGGGGCTTCGCGTTCGCCAGCGGCCTGGCGGCCGAGGACACCCTGCTGCGCGCGGTCTGCCGCCCCGGTGACCACGTGGTCATCCCCGGCGACGCGTACGGCGGCACCTATCGGCTCTTCGCGAAGGTCGCCGAGCCGTGGGGGCTCGACTACACGCCGGCCAAGAGCGAGGACCTCGACGCCGTCCGCGCAGCGATCCGCCCGGGCAGGACGAAGATCGTCTGGGTCGAGACGCCGACCAACCCGCTGCTCACCATCGGTGACATCGAGGCGCTCGCCGGCATCGCCCACGACGCGGGCGCGCTGCTCGTGGTCGACAACACCTTCGCCTCGCCGTACCTCCAGCAGCCGCTGACGCTCGGTGCCGACGTGGTCGTGCACTCGACGACGAAGTACGCCGGGGGCCACTCCGACGTCGTCGGCGGCGCGCTGATCGTCAAGGACCACGACCTCGCCGAGAACCTCGCCTTCCACCAGAACTCCATCGGCGCCGTCGCTGGTCCGTTCGACGCGTGGCTGGTGCTGCGCGGGCTGAAGACGCTGGGCGTGCGGATGGACCGGCACTGCGACAACGCCGAGGAGGTCGTCGCCTTCCTCGAGCAGCACCCCGGCGTCAGCGAGGTGATCTACCCCGGTCGCCCCGACCACCCCCAGCACGACGTCGCCACCCGGCAGATGAAGCGGTACGGCGGCATCGTGTCGTTCCGCGTCGCGGCAGGTGAGCAGGCCGCGCTCGACGTCTGTGCTCGCGCCCAGGTCTTCACGCTGGGAGAGTCGCTCGGCGGGGTGGAGTCCCTCATCGAGCACCCGGGTCGGATGACCCACGCCTCGGTGGCGGGCACCGACCTGGAGGTGCCTGGAGACCTGATCCGGCTCAGCGTCGGGATCGAGACCGTCGCGGACCTGGTCGCGGACCTCGAGCAGGCGCTCGCGCCCTACGCAAAGTAGGCGGTCGAGTTTGTCGAGACCCCTCGTCGCCTGTGTCGACTTCGGCTCGACGTTCACCAAGGCGGCGCTCGTGGAGCGCGGGACGGGGCGACTCGTCGCGACTGCCGACCACCCCACGACACTGGCGACGGACGTCCTCGACGGCTGGCGCGCCTGTCGTGACGACCTGACGGCCGCCGACCCGAGGGCAGCCGACGCGCAGGTCCTGGCCTGCTCGTCGGCGGGCGGCGGCCTGCGGATCGCGGTCGTCGGGAACGAGGCGCTCGTGACCGCCGAGGCGGGCCGGCGCGTCGCGCTGTCCAGCGGCGGCACGGTGGTCGCGGTGCTGGCCACCGCGGACACGGGCGGGCTGCGCGACCTCACCGCGCTGCGTGCGTGCGACCCCGACGTGGTGCTGCTCGTCGGGGGCACCGACGGGGGCGAGGAGGACTCGCTGCGGACCTCGGCGACGGCGCTCGCCGCGGGTGGCTGGGACCTGCCCGTCGTCGTGGCCGGCAACGCGGTCGTGCAGCCGGAGGTCGCGGCGACGCTGGCGGACGGGGGCGTCCCGCACGTGCTGGCGGCCAACGTCGTCCCGCGGATCGGGGTCCTCGCCCCCGAGCCGGCCCGCGCCACGGTGCGGGAGGTGTTCCTGCGCCACGTCATCGGCGGCAAGCAGCTGAGTGCCGATCCCGCGTTCGCGGCACTGGTGCGCGGCGCGACCCCCGACGTCGTGCTCAGCGGGGTCGAGCTCCTCGCGTCCCTCGTGGGAGACGTGGTGGTCGTCGATGTGGGCGGCGCGACCACCGACGTCCACTCCTGCGTCGAGCCCGACCCGGAGGCGCGCGACGTCGTGGCCCAGGCACGCGCCCAGCGCACGGTGGAGGGCGACCTCGGCATGCGGTGGAGCGCGCCGACGACCGTCGCGACCGACCCCGGGGCGTCCCCCGACCTGCACGCGGCCGCCCGACGGCGCCAGGCCGAGCCGGCGTACCTGCCTGGCAGTGCCGCGGACCGTGCCGACGACGAACGGATCGCCACCCTCGCCGTCACCACGGCGCTGCGGCGCCACGCCGGTCGCAGCCAGGTGGTGTACGACGAGCGCGGACGGGTTCTCGTCAGCTCGGGCCGCGACCTGCGGGAGGTGGAGCTGGTCGTCGGCTCGGGCGGTGCGCTGCGCCACGTCGACGCCGCGACGGCCAAGCGGGTGCTCGCTGCGGCCCACACCGGCGGCTCCGCGGACGGGTGGCAGCTCCCCGAGCACCCACGGGTGCTCGTCGACCATCGTTATGTCCTGGCGGCCGCGGGCCTGCTGGCGGATGACGACCCGGTGACAGCCGCTGCGTTGCTGCGGACCGAGCTCACAGGAGCGGGTACCTTGACGCAGTGGCCAAGGGGACCGGGAAGCGACTGACGGGCAGCACCGGACGACTGCGCCGTGAGCGGGAGCGGGTCGCCCAGCAGTGGTCCGAGGTCCGCGCCGAGATCCGGGCCGACCGCGACGAGCTGCCGAGGATCAAGGCCGGTCCGTCGAACTTCACCCGCGCCGAGGTGCCGTGGGCGCTCGACCTCGCCGCCGCGTGGTCGTGGCGCTTCCTCGTCATCGCCGCCGCCGGCCTGGCCATCCTGTGGACCCTCGCGCACTTCGTCGTCATCACCCTGCCCCTGGCGATCGCACTGCTCATCACCGCGCTCGTGACCCCGGCCGTCTCCCTGCAGCAGCGCGTCGGCGTGCCCCGACCGCTGGCCGCCATCACCGTGGTCCTCGCCGGGCTCGGCTTCGTCGCGCTGCTGATCACCTTCGTCAGCCAGCAGGTGATCGACGGCTTCTCCGACCTCACCGCCCAGGTCGTCGACGGGCTGGAGAAGATCCGCACCTGGTTGCGCGAAGGCCCCCTGCAGGCCAGCGACTCCCAGATCAACGACGTGATCCGCGACGTCCAGCGCACCCTCATCGACAGCAACGAGGAGATGGTCCGGCGTGCCACCGAAGTCGGCGCGACCCTCGGGCACCTGATCGCGGGACTCTTCCTGGCGTTGTTCGCGACCTACTTCTTCCTCGCCGACGGCGCGCGCATCTGGGCGTGGGCCGTGCGGCTGTTCCCCCGGGCTGCGCGCGAGCGCGCCGACTCCTCGGGCCGGGTCGCCTGGCGCTCGCTCACCCAGTTCGTGCGGGCCACCGTGCTCGTCGCCGGCGTCGACGCGATCGGCATCATGATCGTCGCCGCCATCCTCGACGTGCCGCTGGTCTCCGCCATCGGCGTGGTCGTCTTCCTCGGCGCCTTCATCCCGATCATCGGCGCCTTCCTGTCCGGGTCGGTCGCCGTGCTGGTCGCGCTGGTCGCCCAGGGGCCGGTGGTCGCGCTCCTGATGCTGCTCGGCGTGGTGGTCGTCCAGCAGATCGAGTCCCACATCCTCCAGCCGTTCCTCATGGGGCGCTTCGTCTCCGTCCATCCGCTCGGCGTGCTCCTCGCGATCGCCGCCGGTGTGCTCGTCGCCGGGGTGGCCGGGGCACTCATCGCCGTACCTCTGGTGGCCGCGATCAACGCCGTCGCCCAGCACCTGGCCGCCGACGTGGCGGTCGGAGAGGACCCGCTCGATCACTCGGTCGACGATGACGACGGAGCCGTGGGAGCCGAGGTCACGCAGTGAGCGCGTCGGCCGGGCTGGACCTCGCAGCGATCGAGCAGGCACGCGAGGCGCTGCGCGGTGTGGCCATCGAGACGCCGATGGAGGAGTCGCGCTGGCTCTCGGCGCTGGCTGGGAGCCCGGTGCTGCTCAAGTGCGAGAACCTCCAGCGCACCGGGTCGTTCAAGATCCGCGGTGCCTACCTGCGGATGGCGCGGCTGACCGACGAGGAGCGCGCCCACGGCGTGGTCGCCGCCAGTGCCGGCAACCACGCGCAGGGTGTCGCCCTCGCAGCCCGGCTGCTCGGCATCCACGCGCGGGTCTACATGCCCGTGGGCGCGCCGATCCCGAAGGAGAACGCCACCCGCGGCTACGGCGCCGAGGTCGAGTTCCACGGCGCCTCCGTCGACGAGGCGCTCGCCGCCGCCCGGGCGTACGCCGCCGACACCGGCGCCGTGCTGGTCCATCCCTACGACCACCGCGACATCGTGCTGGGCCAGGCCACCTGTGGACTGGAGATCCTCGAGCAGGCGCCCGAGGTGCGCACCGTGGTCGTCCCGACCGGCGGCGGGGGCCTCGTCGCCGGTATCGCCGCCGCGGTGAAGCTGCGCCGCCCCGACGTCCACGTGGTGGCCGTGCAGGCGGCGGGTGCTGCGGCGTACCCCGCGTCGTTGGCCGCGGGCCACCCGATCGCGGTCGAGCAGATGAGCACGATGGCCGACGGCATCGCGGTCGGTCTGCCCGGCGACGTGCCGTTCGCCGCGATCCGAGAGCACGTCGACGAGGTCGTCACCGTGGGGGAGGAGGCGCTGTCACGTGCGGTGCTCTCCACGCTCGAGCGGGCCAAGCTCGTCCTCGAGCCGGCCGGGGCCGCCGCGGTCGCCGCGCTGCTCGACGATCCGGGTCGCTGGGAGGGGCCCACGGTCGCCGTGCTCTCGGGCGGCAACATCGACCCGCTGCTGATGATGCGGGTGATCCGCCACGGCATGGCGTCCGCCGGTCGCTACCTCGGCTGCACGGTGCGGATCCCCGACGCCCCCGGTGGGCTCGCGACGCTCCTGGCGGAGCTGGCCGAGGCGCAGGCCAACGTCCTCGACGTCGTCCATGAGCGCACCTCGGCCTCGCTGCACCTCGACGAGGTCGTCGTCACGCTGCAGCTGGAGACACGAGGCCCGCAGCACGCCGAGCAGGTGCTGGCGAGACTGCGGGCCCGTGGGTACGCCGTGGCGTGAGGCTCAGCCGGTGTAGGGAACGGCGTCGACGATCTCGACCTCGAGGGTCTTGCCGTTGGGCGCGAGGTAGCTGACGGTGTCGCCCTTGCGGGCGCCGGTGATCGCCGAGCCCAGCGGGGACTGCGGCGAGTAGACGGTGAGGCCGGAGCCGGTCTCGAGCTCGCGCGAGGCGAGCAGGAACTCCTCGGTCTCGTCCTCGTCGTCCCCGACGAAGCGGTAGGTGACCTTCATGCCCGGCTCGACGACCCCGTCGTCGGCGGGGGTCTCCCCGACCTGCGCACGGCGCAGGGTGTCCTCGAGCTGCAGGATGCGGCCCTCGAGCTTGCCCTGCTCCTCGCGCGCAGCGTGGTAGCCGCCGTTCTCCTTGAGGTCGCCCTCCTCGCGCGCGGCGCTGATGCGCTCGACGATCTCGGCACGGCGGGGGCCCTTGAGCTCCTCGAGCTCGGCGACGAGCTTGTCGTAGCCGTCGCGGGTCAGCCAGATGGTTTCCGACGTCGACTGGGTCACGGGTAGCTCCTGACGTTGACGAAGCAGCGAGTCGCTGCCTGTGGTGGTGCGATCTGTGCCATCTGCGCGAGTGCGACAGACGTGCGGGCGATTGATAAAGCCCCCGGCAAGCCGGGGGCCAAGTAGCCGAGGCTACCAGCCTCACCGCCGGATCGGCTGGTCCTTCGTCCGACAGCCCACGAGGACGACGGCGGTCGCTGGGCGCTCGGTGCGGATCGCGACGGAGTAGGTGTCCTTCTCCCGCCCGCCCGGCCCGATGGTGAAGCTGGTCTCCCCGACGACGCTGCGGTCGACGGCCGACGCGCGCAGCAGGCACTCGGCCTCGACGTCGGCGTCACGGCGTTGGATCGACACGCGCGCATCAGCGGTGCGGCCGTCTCCGGTGGACCACGTGACGATGTCGGAGCGCACCTCGGGGGTGCTGTGGAAGATGACGGTCCAGGCGAGCCAGCCCAGTCCGACGACCGCGGTGACGACGGCGAACGGCACCCACGCCCGGCGTCGGGGACGACGGCCGTAGCGCTCGCGCAGCAGGGCCTCGTTGGTCGTCATGGGTCCGATTCTAGGATTGCCACATGTCCCTCAAGCCGTCCGGCCCCTCCACGGGGCTGCGCCTCATGCATGTCCACGCCCATCCCGACGACGAGTCGAGCAAGGGTGCGGCCACGACGGCGCGCTACGTCGCGGAGGGTGCCGACGTGCACGTGGTGACCTGCACCGGGGGTGAGCGCGGGTCCGTGCTGAACCCCAAGATGGACCGCCCCGACGTGTGGGAGAACATCTCCGAGATCCGGCGCGAGGAGATGGACGCCGCCCGCGAGATCCTCGGCGTCCAGCAGGACTGGCTGGGCTTCGTCGACTCCGGCTGGCCCGAGGGCGACCCGAAGCCGCCGCTGCCCGAGGGCTGCTTCGCGGCGATGGACGTCGCCGAGGCCGCCGCGCCGCTGGTGCGGTTGATCCGCGAGTTCCGCCCGCACGTCATGACGACGTACGACGAGAACGGCGGCTACCCGCACCCCGACCACATCATGTGCCACCTCATCAGCGTCGCGGCGTTCGAGGCGGCCGGCGACGGGACGGCGTACCCCGAGGCGGGCGAGCCGTGGCAGCCGTTGAAGCTCTACTACCACCACGGGTTCCACCGCGAGCGCACCCAGGCGCTGCACGACGCGATGGTCGCGCGCGGGCTGGAGTCGCCGTACGCCGAGCGGCTGGAGACCTGGAAGCCCGACCCGGTGCACGCGGCCCGGATCACCACGAAGGTGCCGTGCGCGGAGTTCTTCCCGATCCGCGACCGGGCGCTGCTCGCGCACGCCACGCAGATCGACCCTGACGGCGCGTGGTTCGCCTGCCCGCTGGACGTGCACCAGGAGGCGTGGTCGACCGAGGACTTCGAGCTGGCCCGCACCATGGTGGAGGTCGACCTGCCCGAGGACGACCTGTTCGCCGGGGTGCGCGAGCTGCTCGCCGAGGGACGTCTGCCGGCCTGACCCCGGGTCTGCCCCCTGGTCCTGCGTGGGATGATCGAGGTATGGCCCTCGACCCCGTCATCGCTCACGGTCTGCTGACGTTGCTCGCCCAGACGAGCGTTGATGTGCTCGCGTGGGTTCCGATGGACCAGGCGCAGCTCGACCCCGTCCCCGAGGACACGGAGGTCAAGGCCGGCTGGACCGCGCTGCTGCTGTGGATCGGCATGGCGGTGGCCGTGGTGGCGCTGGCGTTCAGCCTCGTGCACCGGCTGCGCAACGCGCGCGACCACTACGGCGACGTCGACGCCGACAAGGTCGCTGAGGAGCCCGACCCGCGCTTCCCGGACCGGCGGTCCGAGGGCGACTCGGGCTCCTGAGGGGGCTCACGCCTCCGGCTGCGTGTCGCCCTGCTGGGCGTTGTGCTCGGCGATCTGCGCGCGTACGTCGTCCATGTCGATCTCCTTGACGGCCGTGACGACCTGCTCGAGCGCGGCCGGGGGGAGGGCGCCGGGCTGGGAGAAGACGAGGATCCCCTCGCGGAACGCCATGAGCGTCGGGATCGAGCTGATCTCGGCCGCGGCGGCCAGCGCCTGCTCCGCCTCGGTGTCGACCTTGCCGAACACCACGTCGGTGTGGGTGGCCGACGCCGCCTCGTAGGTCGGTGCGAACTGGCGGCACGGGCCGCACCAGGACGCCCAGAAGTCGACGAGGACGATGTCGTTGTCCATGACGGTCTGCTCGAAGGTGGCTGCGGTCAGGTCGGTGGTGGCCATCTGACTACCGTAGGAGCGAGCACCGCCCCAGCCAAGGTGGACAGCCGAGGGGGCAGCCGAGGTGGACAGGACAGTGGCCGGCATCGGGCCGGCGGATCGGAGGACCCATGTGTCAGCGCGTGACCTGCTCCCGCTGCGGCAAGCCGACGTGGACGGGCTGCGGGGAGCACGTCGAGGAGGCCCTCGCCGGGGTGCCGGCCGAGGAGCGATGCACCTGCGCGCAGTGACGTCTCGCCGCTAGGTTGAGCCCAAGCCGTCCCGACGTACGAGGAGAGCCTCCCGCATGGGTGTCAACCAGCGTTCGCAGATCACCATGTCCGACGAGGAGATCGACGCGTTCGTCAGCAGCCGGCGTACGGCGATCCTGAGCACGATCGGCCCCACGGGGCACCCGCACTCCGTCGCGATGTGGTTCGCCTGGATCGACGGCACGATCTGGTTCGAGACCAAGGCCAAGGCGCAGAAGGTCAAGAACCTCCAGCGCGACCCCCGCGTGACGGTGCTCGTCGAGGACGGTCTGACCTACGACACCCTGCGCGGCGTCTCCTTCGAGGGCCGGGCCGAGGTCGTCGACGACCCCGAGGCGCTCTTCGCCGTGGGCGTCGACGTCTGGGAGCGCTACACCGGCCCCTACACCGACGACGCCAAGCCGTTCGTGGAGATGATGCTCCACAAGCGCGTCGCCGTCCGGCTCGACGTCGAGCGCGTCCGCTCCTGGGACCACCGCAAGCTCGGCCTCGACCCGATCCCGCTCGGCGGCAGCACCGCCGCGACCTACCAGCAGGGCTGATGGGTCGCTTCGCGCTCCCCGAGGAGCGCCCGCCCGGCCTGGACTCCCGCTGGACGACGCGGCTGATCAAGCTCGGGTCCCGCGCGCAGGTGAAGGCGTTCCGGCTCACCAACGGACGCATCGGATCCCACTGGCGCATCGGAGCCGGCTTCCGCAGGCCCGTGCCGACCCTGTTGCTCGAGCACCGCGGGCGCAAGTCCGGAACGCTCTTCACCACGCCGTTGCTCTACCTGGGCGACGGCGAGCGGCTGGTGGTCGTCGGCTCCCAGGGCGGGCTCCCGCAGCACCCGCAGTGGTTCCGCAACCTGCAGGCCACGCCGCGCACGCGGGTCCACCTGAAGGGGCGCCGCGACCTCGAGGTCGTCGCCCACGTCGCCGACGCGGACGAGCGCGCGCGGCTGTGGCCGAAGCTCGTCGACCTCTACGCCGACTTCGAGAAGTACGCCCGCTGGACCGACCGGGAGATCCCCGTCGTCGTGCTCACGCCGGTCACGGGAACCGGATCCTGACGGGCGACGTCGCAACGACATGCGTGCCCTACGAATTGGTCGGTGGGTGGCCGTCGGTGCCGCCGCCCTGCTGCTCGCCGGATGCGGCACGGCGGACTCGGCGTCGGTCCCCGGCCACCTGACAGCCACCGACCCGCCACCGGACCGGGACTTGCCGACGGCGGAGGGGGGTCCGGCCCTGACCTGCGGCGGGCTCACCTTCGCCGCGCTCACCCTCCGGACGGGCGGGGGTGAGATCGCCGATCTAGCCGAGCCGGTCACCGAGGCGCTCGAGGACCTGGTGCGGCGCCACCCGATGGACCGGCCGGCGGGGCTCCCCGAGCGCGACGTCTCCCTCGACGACTGGATGCTGCTGGCGACCGAGGGCGAGCGCGGCACCCGGCGGGTCGAGATCGCCACCGGTGAGTGGGGCGAGGACGGACCCGGCGCCCGGGCGA
Organism: Nocardioides massiliensis; assembly: GCF_030811215.1. Classification (NCBI taxonomy): domain Bacteria; kingdom Bacillati; phylum Actinomycetota; class Actinomycetes; order Propionibacteriales; family Nocardioidaceae; genus Nocardioides; species Nocardioides massiliensis. The sequence continues at coordinate 365,836 of NZ_JAUSQM010000001.1, read as the reverse complement.
TGACGGTGTCGCTCGAGGAGCGCTCCGACGGCAGCTGGCAGGTGGTCGGGTGGGGCAACTGTGCGACGCTCGGGCCCGCGTTGGACCCGAAGGTCTCTTGGGTGGAGGTGTCGGCACCCCGCGGCGGATTCGACCGCAGGTCGTCCACACTCTCGGTGTGGGTCTCAGAGCGTCAGTGCGCGAGCGCCCGCCATCCTGACCGCTTCCTGCACGAGCCGACGGTGGTCGAGACGGCTGAGTCCGTGACGATCTCCTGGACCAGCGACGACGTCTTCTCGTCAGAGCCCCCCGGCGTCGCCGTGACGTGTCCCGGCAACCCGGTGGTCCGCCGTACCGTCGCACTCGCCGAGCCGTTGGGCGACCGCGTCGTGCTCGACGGCTCGTACTGGCCCGCGCGGGAGGTCGGAGCGCCGGACTGACGTCAACGATGTCGTCTGCTGTCACCCGGTGACACCCCACGACATCGTTGTGGCCAGGGTGCTCAGCGCTGGGCGTACGTCGCGATCGACACCCCGATGTAGTGCGTGATGAAGGCCGCGATCGTCAGCGTGTGGAACACCTCGTGGAAGCCGAACCACCGCGGCGACGGGTCTGGCCGCTTCAGTCCGTAGACGATGCCGCCGAGGGTGTAGAGACCACCGCCCACGACGAGCAGGGTCAGCACCGCAGCACCCCCGCTGGCGGCGAAGTCGCCGATGAAGAAGACGGCCGCCCATCCGAGGGCGATGTAGATCGGGGTGTAGAGCCAACGCGGCGCGCCGGCCCAGAACACCCGGAAGAGCATCCCGAGGATGGCGCCGGTCCAGACCGTGACGAGCAGGATCGTGCGCTGCGGGTCGTCGAGCAGGAGGAGGGTGAACGGGGTGTAGGAGCCGGCGATCAGCAAGAAGATGTTGGCGTGGTCGAACCTGCGCAGGAACGCCCACACCTTGGGCGACCAGGTGCCGCGGTGGTAGACGGCCGACACCCCGAAGAGCAGCAGCGCGGTGCCCGCGAAGACGGCCGACCCGATGCGGGTGGTCGTGTCGGGCGACAGCACCACGAGCACGATCCCACCGGCCAGGGCGAGCGGGGCGGTGACGGCGTGCAGCCAGCCGCGGAGCTTGGGCTTGACGTCGGCGATCGCCTCGCGGACCTCACCCTTCAGCTCGTCGAATCGGGCAGCGGCGTTCACGGAGGGAATCCTAACGAGGGCACGAGAACGAACGACACGAGTACGATCGGGGATCGTGGTCGACTGGAAGAGGGGCGTACGTCGGGTCTTGTACCCGGCCTACGAGGCGCGCCTCTCCCGCAAGCTGCCGGCAGATCGGATCCCGCGCCACGTCGGGGTGATGCTGGACGGTAACCGACGCTGGGCGCGCGCGGTAGGCCGCGACTCGGCGGCGGGTCACCGTGCCGGTGCCGCCAACATCGAGCCGCTGCTCGCGTGGTGCGAGGAGGTCGGCGTCCAGGTCGTGACCCTGTGGCTGCTCTCCACCGACAACCTCAACCGTCCGCCGCGCGAGCTCGAGCCGCTGCTGGAGATCATCGAGGAGGTCGTCGATGCCTTGGCGGTGGCCGGCCGGTGGCGGCTGCATCCCGTGGGGGCGCTCGACCTGCTGCCTGACCCCACTGCCGCCCGGCTCAAGAGCGCCGCCGAGCGGACCCGCGACGTCGAGGGCATGATCGTCAACATCGCGGTCGGGTACGGCGGACGGCGCGAGATCGCCGACGCCGTACGCGCCCTCCTCGCCGAGCACGCCGAGCGCGGCACCTCCCTCGAGGAGCTGGCCACCACCCTCGACGTCGAGCACATCGCCGAGCACCTCTACACCAAGGGCCAACCGGATCCGGACCTCGTCATCCGCACCTCTGGCGAGCAGCGCCTCGGCGGCTTCCTGCTGTGGCAGAGCGCCCACAGCGAGTTCTACTTCTGCGAGGCCTACTGGCCCGACTTCCGCCGCGTCGACTTCCTGCGCGCGGTCCGGGCGTACGCCGAGCGCGAGCGCCGCTTCGGGGCCTGACCGCGCGCCCTGCTCCCTCCGACCGCTCACCGCGCGTTCACCGCGCTGTCGGGCGTGTCGCCCCGGATCGCGGCCTGCCACGGCGTACGTTCTGCCCCATGGCGGGTGGGGAAGCCCGCCGTTCGGGAGGCCCGTTCGTGACCTGTCACGACCAGCACAGCACCACCGGGAGTCTGCACTCGGACTCTCGGGCCCGGTCCCGGTCCAACGAGTAGTCGGACCGGGCAGCGGAGTGCGCGCGCCGGTCCGTGAGGGGATGCACCGCATGGCTGCACAGGAGCGCACCGCACCCGCCCCCCGGCGTACCTACGTCCTCGACACCAGCGTGCTGCTCGCCGACCCCGGCGCCTGCCGACGGTTCTGCGAACACGAGGTCGTCCTGCCGGTCGTCGTGATCACCGAGCTCGAGGGCAAGCGCGACCACCCCGAGCTGGGCTACTTCGCCCGCTCGGCGCTGCGCATGCTCGACGAGCTGCGGCAGGCCCACGGGCGTCTCGACCAGCCGGTGCCGATCACCGACGACGGCGGCACGCTGCGGGTCGAGCTCAACCACACCGACCCCGCCGCCCTGCCGTCGGGCTTCCGCCTCGGCGACAACGACACCCGCATCCTCGCGGTCGCGCGCAACCTCGCCGACGAGGGCCACCTCGTCACGCTGGTCTCGAAGGACCTGCCGTTGCGGATCAAGGCGAGCGCGGTCGGCCTCGACGCGGAGGAGTACCGCGCGGAGCTCGCCTCCGACTCCGAGGCCGGGTGGACGGGGATGGCCGAGATCGACGTCGCCGCCGCGGTCGTCGACGAGCTCTACGAGGACCAGGTCATCGACCTCGACGAGGCCCGCGAGCTGCCGTGCCACACCGGGCTGGTGCTGCTCTCCGAGCGCGGGAAGGCCCTGGGACGCGTCAAGCAGGACAAGCGCGTCCACCTGGTGCGCGGCGACCGGGAGGCCTTCGGCATCCACGGCCGCTCCGCCGAGCAGCGCGTCGCGCTGGACCTGCTGCTCGACCCGGAGGTCGGCATCGTCTCCCTCGGCGGCCGGGCGGGGACGGGCAAGTCCGCGATGGCGTTGTGCGCCGGTCTCGAAGCCGTGCTCGAGCGCCGCCAGCACAAGAAGGTGGTCGTGTTCCGGCCGCTGTTCGCGGTCGGCGGTCAGGAGCTGGGCTACCTTCCCGGCAGCGAGTCGGAGAAGATGTCGCCCTGGGCGCAGGCCGTCTTCGACACGCTCGGTGCGCTCACCTCCCCCCACGTCATCGACGAGGTGCTCGACCGCGGGATGCTCGAGGTGCTGCCCCTGACGCACATCCGCGGACGCTCGCTCCACGATGCCTACGTGATCGTGGACGAGGCGCAGTCGCTGGAGCGCAACGTGCTGCTCACGGTGCTGTCGCGCATCGGAGCCAACTCCAAGGTGGTGCTCACGCACGACGTCGCGCAGCGCGACAACCTCCGCGTGGGCCGCCACGACGGGATCGTCGCGGTCGTCGAGCGGTTGAAGGGCCATCCGCTCTTCGCCCACGTGACGCTCAACCGCTCCGAGCGCTCCCCGATCGCGGCGCTGGTGACCGAGATGCTGGAGAACCTCACCGTGTGAAGGTCCGCGCGCGGCCGAGGTGGGCGGCCGCGCGCGGCCGAGGTGTGAGCACTCGCGCTCCCGGGTAGTCGATGGCGGCAATCACAGCGGTGTGGTTGAGTGACGTGGATCACTGGGGGCGCGGTCCGAGTGGCGCCTCCGGCGGTCGAGGAGGAGGGCCCCATGCTGCGACCAGAGCGAGCGCGTCGTGCGCCACGTGGACGGCATCGATGGCGGCGGCGCGGCGCGCTCGCGCTGGCGGCGGTGGTCGGTGCGAGCACCGTCGCCGCCTGCGGCGTCCCGACCGTCGACGACCAGGGTCGCGCGATCCTGAACTGGTACATCAACCCCGACGGGCAGGAGACACTCACCGCGCTCGCGGAGGAGTGCAGCACCGACGACTACACGATCCAGATCCAGCTCCTCCCGACCAGTGCCACCGATCAGCGCACCCAGCTCGCACGCCGGCTCGCCGCGGACGACGCGACCACCAACCTCATGAGCCTCGACCCGGTCTTCGTCCCGGAGTTCGCCAACGCCGGGTGGCTGGCGCCGTTCGAGGGGGAGCGCGGGGAGAAGGCGCTCGAGGGCGTGCTCGACGGCGCGGCTGAGTCGGTGCAGTGGAACGACGAGGTCGTCGCCGCACCCCAGTGGGCCAACACCCAGGTGCTGTGGTTCCGCAAGTCCCTCGCCGAGGCCGCCGGCCTCGACATGTCGCAGCCGGTGACGTGGCAGGAGATCATCGAGGCCGCGGATGCGGAGGGGGGCACGGTCGGCGTCCAGGCCAACCGCTACGAGGCGTACGTCGTCTGGATCAACGCCCTCATCCAGGGCGCGGGCGGCAACATCCTCGACCCCGACACCGTCGAGGAGGGCCGCGACGCCAAGGTCACCCTCGACACCGACCCGGTCCGTGAGGCGGCGAAGGTGATCGAGCAGCTCACCGACTCCGACGCCACCCACGACGACTACACGACCTCCAACGAGGGCACGAGCCTCGGCCGGATGTGGCCCGGCGAAGGTCCCGGTCAGTTCATGGTGAACTGGACGTTCGTCTTCAAGAACTACGCCGACGCGGTCGGACAGCCCGGCGGCCCGCCCGACGAGCAGGCGCTGGAGGACCTCGGCTGGGCGCGCTACCCGCGCACCCTGCCCGACGAGCCGTCGAAGCCCCCGGTCGGCGGGATCGTGATCGGCGTCGGCGCCTTCACCCCCGACGTCGACCAGGCCCAGGAGGCCGCACTGTGCGTCACCAGCCCCGAGGCGCAGGCGCAGCTCGCCGTCAACGACGGTCTCATGCCGGCGCGCGAGGGTGTGTACGACGACCCCGAGCTCCAGGACGCCTACCCCTCCGACCTGCTCGAGCTCTACTCCACGAGCATCGACGAGGGCGGACCTCGACCCAAGAGCGCGTTCTACAGCCAGATCTCCAGCGCCTTGCAGTCGGTCTGGCACTCGCCCACCACGGTCAGCCCGGAGCGGACGCCTGAGGAGGCGCAGGACTTCGTGACCTCCATCCTCCGAGAGGAGTCGTTGCTGTGAGCACCACCGCAGTGCAGACCGCGACGGCGGACCCCGACGACAAGACGCCCTCGCCCCAGGCCTCCGACCGGGCACGCGCGGAGAACAAGCTCGGCCGCATGCTCGTCGCGCCAGCGATCGTGCTGATGCTGCTGGTCACGGCGTTCCCGATGCTGCGCGCGCTCTACCTGTCGCTGTTCTCCTACAGCCTCACCGCACCCGACGAGCGCGAGTTCGTCGGGGCAGCGAACTACTGGACGGCGCTCACCGACGAGCTGTTCTGGCGCGACACCGCCAACACGGTCTTCATCATGGTGGTGACCGTCGCCGTCGAGCTCGTGATCGGGTTCGCGTTCGCGATGGTGATGCACCGGGTGATCTTCGCGCGGGGGGTCATCCGCACCTCGATCCTCATCCCCTACGGCATCATCACGGTCGTCTCGGGCTTCGCCTGGCAGTTCGCGTTCTCCAACACCAACGGCTTCGTCAACGGTTGGCTGCCGTTCCTCGGTGACGGGTTCAACTGGTTCGCCCAGTACGAGTCCTCGATGATCGCGATCATGGTCTCCGAGATCTGGAAGACCACACCGTTCATGTCGCTTCTGCTGCTGGCGGGTCTGGCCAACGTCTCCGAGGACATGCTCGAAGCGGCGAAGGTCGACGGGGCGTCGTGGTGGCAGCGCCTGACCAAGGTGATCCTGCCCAACATGCGGGCCGCGATCATGGTGGCGGTCCTGTTCCGCGCCCTCGACGCCTACCGGATCTTCGACAACATCTACGTGATGACCGCCGGTGCCAACGGCACCGAGTCGATCTCGTTCCTCACCTACCGGCAGGTGATCGAGCAGTTCCAGCTCGGCATCGGCTCGGCCCTGTCGGTGCTGTTGTTCCTCTCGGTCCTGGTGGTCGCCTTCGGAATCGTGAAGCTCTTCCGCGTCGACCTCGCCCAGGCGCGACAGGAGAACTGACATGACCAAGAACCGCATCGGTCTCGTCATCGGCGTGGCACTCATCCTGATCTGGTGCCTGCTGCCGGTGGTGTGGATCATCTCGCTGTCCTTCAAGTCCCAGGCCGCGATCACCAACGGCAGCCCGGGGTTCTGGCCCCAGGCCGAGGGCTTCGCCGGGTGGCAGAACTACGTGGACGTCATCCAGGACGACCAGTTCCGCCGCGCCATCCTGAACTCGCTGGGCATCTCGTTGATCGCCACGCTGCTCTCGGTCATCCTGGCCACGCTGGCGGCGTACGCCATCGCCCGCTTGGAGTTCAAGGGCAAGAAGTTCGTGCTCACCACCGCGCTGGTCATCGCGATGTTCCCGGTGGTGTCGCTGGTCGGCCCGCTGTTCGACATGTGGCGCACGCTCGGCATCTACGACACCTGGCCCGGCCTGATCATCCCCTACATGTCCTTCACGCTGCCGCTGGCGATCTGGACCCTGTCGGCCTTCTTCCGGGAGATCCCGTGGGAGATGGAGCAGGCGGCGCAGGTCGACGGCGCCACCTCCTGGCAGGCCTTCCGCAAGGTGATCGTGCCGCTGGCGGCACCGGGTGTCTTCACCGCCGCCATCTTGACGTTCTTCTTCGCCTGGAACGACTTCGTCTTCGGCATCTCCCTCACGTCGACGGAGAACGCGCGACCGATCCCGGCAGCGCTGTCGTTCTTCGTCGGGCCCGACCCGTTCAACCGGCCGGCGTCGCTGCTGGCTGCGGGAGCCGTCGTCGCGACGATCCCGATCATCATCATCGTCCTGATTTTCCAGCGCAAGATCGTGGCCGGACTGACCTCCGGCGCCGTGAAGGGTTGATGCCACATGGCTGCCATCGAGATGAAGAACATCGTCAAGAAGTACGGCGACGGCTTCCCGGCCGTGAACGACGTGAGCATCGACATCGCGGACGGCGAGTTCGTGATCCTCGTCGGCCCCTCCGGCTGCGGCAAGTCCACGCTGCTGCGGATGATCGTCGGGCTGGAGGACATCACCTCCGGGGAGCTGATCATCGGTGGCACGAAGGTCAACGACCTCGCGCCCCGCGAGCGCAACCTGGCGATGGTGTTCCAGAACTACGCGCTCTACCCGCACCTCAGCGTCTACGAGAACATCGCCTTCCCCCTGCGTCTGGCGAAGGCGTCCGACGAGGAGGTCGACCAGAAGGTCCGCGAGGCCAGCAAGACGCTCGAGCTCGACGAGCACCTGGAGCGCAAGCCCGGCAACCTCTCCGGCGGTCAGCGCCAGCGCGTGGCGATGGGACGCGCGATCGTGCGCGACGCCCAGGCGTTCCTCTTCGACGAGCCGCTGTCCAACCTCGACGCCAAGCTGCGCGGGCAGATGCGCACCGAGATCGCCCGGCTCCAGAAGCGGCTCGGCATCACCACGGTCTACGTCACCCACGACCAGACCGAGGCGATGACGCTGGGTGACCGGGTCGCGGTGCTCAAGCGCGGGGTGCTCCAACAGCTGGCCACCCCCCGCGAGCTCTACGAGCAGCCGGTCAACCTGTTCGTCGCCGGGTTCATCGGCTCGCCCCCGATGAACTTCCTGCCGGCCACCGTCGACGGCACGTCCGTCGAGATGCCGTTCGGCACGGTGGAGATCCCGCAGGAGAAGGCCGACCTCGTCGCCGACCACGCCGGCAAGACCCTGATCGCCGGGATCCGGCCGGAGTACTTCGACGACGCGAGCGTGCTGGACGACGCGAAGCTGAGCTCCGGCTCGACCTTCCGGGCGACCGTCGAGTTCACCGAGTGGCTCGGCAGCGAGGCGTTCGCCTACCTGCCGTTCGAGGCGCCCGAGGCCGTGCAGAAGCAGCTCGAGCAGCTCGAGAAGGACCTCGACGGGGAGTCGCTGCGCACCCAGATCGTGGTGTCGCTCGACGCGGCGTCGACGGTCGCGGCCGGCGACGAGGCCGAGATCTGGGTCGACACCGCGCACCTGCACATCTTCGACCCCGAGACCGGCGACAACCTGACGCTGCAGAAGTCCGAGGAGACGCCGACCCAGGGCGGCAAGCACGCCGAGGCGCCCGCCGCGCAGTGATCTGGGTCACTTCGGATTTGTCTGGGCCGGGTCCGTCGGGGACAGTGAACGGGTCCCTGCTCTGACCCCGTCGAGACACCGAAGGTCCCCGGTTGCTGCTCCCTCCACGCTACGTCCCGCGCCACCGCGCCGAGGCGCCCGCACGTCCGCCCCGTCGGGCCGCGCGGATCGCCGTCGTCTCGTTGGCGACCCTGGGCACCGGCGGTGCGATCTCGGCCGGCGTCCTGGCCGGGTCCGGCGAGCCGGCAGGCACGTCGGCCGTGGTGGCGTCGGCGGTCAGCGACGAGGATGCCGCCACGCTGCGTGCCGAGCGCGAGCAGGTCGCTGAGCGCGCGTCGCGTGCCGGCGGTCGTGCGTCGTTGTCGGCCGAGGCGGCAGAGGGCGAGACAGCAGACGGCCAGCCAGCAGGCGGCGAGCCCGACGAGACCAAGATGCTGACGCTCGCCCCGCCGGCCGGTGGCGCTGTCACCGGCGTGGACGACCTCGCCGACGCCGACCCGCGCGAGATCGCCCAGGGCATGCTGGGGGAGTTCGGCTTCGGATCCGACCAGTGGGGATGCCTCGACCAGCTCTGGATCTCCGAGAGCGACTGGGAGGTCGACGCCGACAACCCGACGTCGTCGGCGTACGGCATCCCACAGGCGCTGACCGGCGGCACCCACGACGACCTGCCGGCCGACTACATGACCAACCCGGTCTCCCAGATCCGGTGGGGCCTGGGCTACATCCGTGACGCCTACGGCACGCCGTGCTCGGCGTGGTCGTTCAAGCAGGCCAACAACTGGTACTGAGCGGTTCCGCTCCGTCGCCACCGGCGGCCGTCCGGTCATTGGTTGATGAGACAATCGTCGCCATGACCGCGACTCCCGTGACCGCCTCGACGGCGGCGGAGGGCCAGCGTGAGGCGGTCCGGCGCGAGGCGGGCAAGGCGCCCCTCGGGCTGGTCCTGATCCTCGGCAGTCTCTCGGCCTTCGCGCCGATGGCAACGGACTTCTACCTTCCGGGCCTCCCCGCCATGGCGGCCGACCTCGACACGCGCGTGTCGCTGGTCCAGCTGACGCTGACCGTCTTCGTCATCGGACTGGCGCTCGGCCAGCTCGTTGTGGGCCCGCTCTCCGACGCCTGGGGCCGGCGGCGACCGCTGCTGACCGGTCTCGTCGTCTATGTCACCGGCTCGCTCGTGTGTGTCGCGGCGCCGACGGTGGAGGTGCTCATCGCCGGTCGTGTCATCCAGGCCCTCGGGGCGTCCGCCGCGATCGTGCTCTCCCGGGCGATCGTGCGCGACCTGTACTCCGGCACGACCATGACCCGGTTCTTCTCCACGCTCATGCTGGTCTCCGGGGCAGCGCCGGTGCTCGCGCCCGTGCTCGGCGCCCAGGTGATCGCGGTGAGTCACTGGCGCGTGGTCTTCGGCGTGCTGGTGCTGTTCGGTGTCGTCCTGCTCATCGCGGTCGCCCTCCGGCTGCCCGAGTCGCTCCCGCCCGCGCGGCGCCAGGAGGCGCGGCTCCTGGCCCATCTGCGGCGCTACGCGCACCTGCTGCGCGACCTGCGCTTCGTGGCCTACATCGCGATCGGGGGTCTGATGTTCGCCTCGCTGTTCGTCTACATCTCCTCCTCGCCCTTCGTGCTGCAGGAGGCGTACGGGTTCAGCGTCCGCGAGTTCAGCCTGGTGTTCGCGGTCAACGGCGCGGGAATCGTCACCGCCGGCCAGCTCAACCGGGTGCTCGTCGGGCGCTTCGCGAGTGAGCTCCGGCTGCTCGGTCTGGGCGTGGTGGTCGGGGTCGCGGCCGTGCTCACCGTGCTGGTTGCGGTGGTGCAGGACTGGACGGTCGCGGTCCTCGTCGCCGCACTCTTCCCGGCGGTGGCGGTCTTCGGGATGGTCGTCGCCAACGCCACCTCCCTCGCCCTCGCCGAGCACGCCGCCTCCGCCGGCGCCGCGTCGTCGCTGCAGGGGATGGTGCAGTTCCTGACCGCGGGCGTCGCCGCCGCGGTCGTCGGGCTCGCGGGCGAGGGCAGCGCCCTGGCGATGGCCCTGGGGATGACCGTCTGCATGGGCCTGGCGCTCGTGGTGCTGGTGGTCCTCGTGGCGCTCAGCGGGGGCGGGTCATCGCGGCCACGTCGAGCGCCTCGTCGAGCTGCGTCTCGGTGAGTGACCCGTCCTCGACGTACCCCATCGCGAGGACGGTCTCGCGGATGGTGCGTCCCTCCGCCAGCGCCCGCTTGGCGACCTTGGCGGCGTTCTCGTAGCCGATGTACTTGTTGAGCGGCGTGACGACCGACGGTGACGACTCGGCGTAGGTGCGCATCCGCTCGACGTCGGCGGTGATGCCCTCGATGCACCGGTCGGCGAGCACCCGCGTGCTGGTCGACAGCAGCCGGATCGACTCCAGCAGGTTGCGCGCGATCACCGGCAGCATCACGTTGAGCTCGAAGTTGCCGGCCGCGCCGCCGGCGGCGATCGCGGCGTCGTTGCCGACCACCTGCGCACACACCATCAAGGTCGCCTCGGGCAGCACGGGATTGACCTTGCCCGGCATGATGCTCGACCCGGGCTGCAGGTCGGGCAGGTGGATCTCGGCGAGGCCGGCGGTCGGACCCGACGACATCCAGCGCAGGTCGTTGCAGATCTTGGTCAGCGACACCGCGATGACCCGCAGCTGCCCGGACAGCTCCACGAGCGCGTCACGCGCGCCCTGGGCCTCGAAGTGGTTGCGCGCTTCGACGAACGGCAACCCGGTGTCGTCGGCGAGGTGGCCGATGGCCGCAGCGGCGAAGCCGTCGGGAGTGTTGATCCCGGTGCCGACCGCGGTGCCGCCCAGCGGCAGCTCGACCACGCGGGGCAGGGACGCCTCGACCCGCTCGATGCCGTAGCGGATCGCGGCGGCGTACCCGGAGAACTCCTGGCCGAGCATGACCGGGGTGGCGTCCATCAGGTGCGTGCGCCCCGCTTTGACGACCTCGGCGAACTCCTCGGCCTTCGCCTCGAGCGCGGTGGCGAGGTGGTCGAGCGCGGGGACGAGGTCGCTGGTGGTGGCCTCGGCAGCCGCGACGTGGATCGACGTCGGGAAGGTGTCGTTGCTCGACTGGCTGGCGTTGACGTGGTCGTTGGGGTGGACCTCCACCCCGGCACGCGCCGCGAGGGAGGCGAGCACCTCGTTCATGTTCATGTTGGAGCTCGTGCCGGACCCGGTCTGGAACACGTCGACCGGGAAGTGCGACTCCAGGCCGCCGGCGACGACCTGCTCGGCGGCGGCGACGATCGCGTCGGTCTGCTCGGTGGTGAGCACGCCGAGGGAGGCGTTGGCCTTGGCCGCGGCCGCCTTCACCCGGGCCATCGCCTGGATGTGGCGGTGCTCGAGACCTGCGCCGCTGATCGGGAAGTTCTCGATCGCCCGCTGGGTCTGGGCACGCCATAGTGCATCGGCCGGCACGCGGACCTCGCCCATCGAGTCGTGCTCGGTGCGGAACTCCTGCTCGTTGGTCGCCTCGCTCATGGCATCGACCGTACCCGCGCAGGATCAGGGGCGAACGATGCTCTGCACCTCGTCGACGTCGACCACCGTGCCCACCCAGGGACTCTCCAGCTGCGTGGGCAGTCCCGGCAGGTCCATCGGGTTGCCGTTGCGCTCGAAGCGCACGGTGTAGACGAGCCGCATCTGGGCGTCGTAGGTCGGTCTGCTCGCGCGGCGGTAGACGTGGCTGCACGCGTCGGACTGCGTGGTGACGAAGTCACACGTGAACGTCCCCGTCCCGTCGCCCGGGTCGACCTCGATCCGGTCGGGGGTGCCGACGGCGCGTACGCCGAGGGCGCCGGTGCCGACGATCTCGCCGGTAGTCGCGCCCTCGGCCCACCACCACGTGTCGAGGTTGACCAGCGTGCGGGTCTCGGGGTTGAACGACGCCTGGAAGGCCGGGGTGGCGAGCTGACCGAACGCCTGCGCGGCGGCCTCGGCGGGAGTCGGTCCGGGGTTGGGCTCGGTGGCCCAGTACCACTCGTCGTAGGTCGACCCGTCCTCGCGCCGGCAGGACTTGTAGGCGACGTGGGCGTCCTCCGACGGCTGCGGGACGCCTTCGAGCTCCCTGGGCTCCTGGACCGCGGCCGGGTTGTTGCCCCAGCAGGCACTCGTGCCCTCGCAGAACTCGTTGTAGGGCGACTGCGTCAGGTCGCAGGGGGGTGGTGCGGTGCCACCGGGGCGCGGCCCGCCCGGGGTCCCTGGACTGCCTGGTTCCGTGCAGACGTAGCGCAGCTCGTCCTCGCCGACATCGACCCACTCGCACACGAGGTCGGCGGACGCGCTTCCTACGGAGCCGACGGCCAGCAGTGCGGCGGCTCCGACGATGAGCATGCCGCGAAGGCGTGGGTGCGTCAGCACGTGATCTCCTCACCGGGCGCGCTCTCGACGACCAACCACGCGTCATCGTGCAGTTCGAGCCGGTTCAACCGAGGCCGGAAGCCCAGGTCGGGCGGGGCGACCGGTTCACCGTCGACCTCGGCACCCCAGGTGTCCTCGTTCATGCAGAACTCGACCTCCGCGGTGTCGCCGTCGACGGTCACCTGGGCGTCCCGGAACTCGGGCGCTCCCACGCGCACCAAGCCCATCTCCTTGTAGTCACCGACGCTCTTGAGCTGGCGTTCGACGATCGACCCGGTTGCGACGTCCTTGAACGGTTCGGGGGAGTCATCGGCGTTGTTCTCCGAAGCGACGTGCACCGTCCAGTACGCCTCCCATGCGGCCAGCACCGCTGCCTCCGCGTCGTCGGAGTCGGGCGGCGACGGCTCGGCGGAAGCGGTCGGCTGCGTGTCCAGTGCCGACTCTCCGTCACCGGAGCAGGCGACCACGAAGGCGAGGAGCAGAACCAGGAGGAGGGGGCCGAGAAGGCCGCGAAGCGGGCGCACCCGAGTGGCATCCGAGATCACAGCGGGCAGGTTACCGGGACCGGCGCGGGCTCGCACGGTGCCCGACCGCGCCTCAGACCTTCTCCGCGGAGCGGGTGCGGACGGTGAGCGCGATCGGCTTCTGGGTCTCGGCGAAGAAGTCGTTGCCCTTGTCGTCGACGACGATGAAGGCGGGGAAGTCCTCGACCTCGATCTTCCAGACCGCCTCCATGCCGAGCTCGGCGTACTCCAGCACGTCGACGGACTTGATGCAGTCCTGCGCGAGGCGGGCGGCGGGGCCACCGATGGAGCCGAGGTAGAAACCGCCGTGGGTCTGGCACGCGCGGGTGACCTGCACCGAGCGGTTGCCCTTGGCCAGCATCACCATCGAGCCGCCGGCCGCCTGGAACTGGTCGACGTAGGAGTCCATCCGGCCCGCCGTGGTCGGACCGAACGAGCCGGACGCGTAGCCCTCGGGCGTCTTGGCCGGACCGGCGTAGTACACGGGATGGTCCTTGAGGTACTGCGGCATCTCCTCGCCGGCGTCGAGGCGCTCCTTGATCTTGGCGTGCGCGATGTCGCGCGCCACGACCAGCGGCCCGGTCAGCGACAGCCGCGTCTTGACCGGGTGCTTCGACAGCTCGGCGAGGATCTCCGGCATCGGCCGGTTGAGGTCGATCCGCACGACGTCGTCGGAGCCGGAGACCTGGAGCTTCTCGTCGGTGGTGTCGGGCAGGTACTTCGCCGGGTCGCGGTCGAGCTCTTCGAGGAAGACGCCCTCGGCGGTGATCTTGGCCAGTGCCTGGCGGTCGGCCGAGCACGACACCGCGATCGCGACCGGGCAGGACGCTCCGTGGCGCGGCAGGCGGACCACGCGGACGTCGTGGCAGAAGTACTTGCCGCCGAACTGCGCACCGATGCCGAAGTTCTGCGTCAGCTCGAAGACCTGCTGCTCGAGGTCGAGGTCGCGGAAGCCGTGCCCGCTCATCGAGCCCTCGGTGGGCAGATGATCGAGGTAGTGCGCCGAGGCCAGCTTGGCGGTCTTCAGGGCGTGCTCGGCCGACGTGCCGCCCACGACCACCGCGAGGTGGTACGGCGGACACGCGGCCGTGCCGAGCGAGCGGATCTTCTCGTCGAGGAACTCCAGCATCCGCTGCGGGTTCAGGACGGCCTTCGTCTCCTGGTAGAGGAAGGACTTGTTGGCCGAGCCCCCGCCCTTGGCCATGAAGAGGAACTTGTAGGCCGGGTCCTCGGCCGCCGGGGTCGAGTAGAGCTCGATCTGCGCCGGCAGGTTGGAGCCGGTGTTCTTCTCCTCCCACATCGTCAGCGGCGCGAGTTGGGAGTAGCGCAGGTTGAGCTTGGTGTAGGCATCGTGCACACCGCGGCTGATCCACTCGGCGTCGTCGGCGCCGGTGAGCACGCCCTCGGACTTCTTGCCCATGACGATCGCCGTGCCGGTGTCCTGGCACATCGGCAGCACGCCACCGGCGGAGATGTTGACGTTCTTGAGCAGGTCGATCGCGACGAAGCGGTCGTTGCCCGAGGCCTCCGGGTCGTCGATGATCCGCCGCAGCTGCGCGAGGTGGGCCGGGCGCAGAAAGTGGGCGATGTCGTGCATCGCCTCGGCGGTGAGCATCCGCAGGACCTCCGGGTCGACCTGGAGGAACGGCCGGCCGCCCACGTCGATGGTGCGAACACCCTCGGTGGTCAGCAACCGGTAGGGCGTGGGGTCCTCGCCGATCGGGAGCAGGTCGGAGTAGCGGAACTCGGGGGCGGTGCTCATGAGAGCGGAGCGTAGTCCTCGCCCGCGGCGCCCTGATCGTTAGGCTGCTCTCATGTCCGGCCCGCTCGAACCCCATCCCGCGAACCTCCGCATCTCCGACGCGGACCGGCACGCCGTCTCCGAAGCACTGCGCGACGCGGCTGCCGAGGGCCGGATCGACCTCGAGGAGCTCGAGGAGCGGCTGGAGCAGACCTACGCCGCCAAGACGTACGGCGACCTGGTCCCGATCACCGCCGATCTGCCGGGTCCCGACGCGGTGAGCCTGCCGGTGGTCCGGCCCGGGAGCGCCCCGCGTCAGCGGGCGACCGGCTTGGAGCCCTCCTACAACTCGTCGTTCTCGATGATGGGCGAGGTCACGCGCAAGGGTGTCTGGCTGATGCCGGAGACCCACAACGCGGTCGCGATCATGGCCGGCGCGACGATCGACCTGCGCGAGGCGGTCTTCGCCGAGCGTGAGGTCGTCATCAACGCCACCTCGATCATGGCCGGCATCGACATCTACGTGAACGCCCACACCCGCGTGATCGTCGAAGGCGTCGGCATCATGGGTGACTTCTCGGAGGCCCGGGACAAGGTGCCGGCGGAGCTCACGGCCGACTCACCGACCGTGCGGGTGAAGGGCATGGCGCTGATGGGAGCGGTCACCGTCCAGCGTCGGCCGATGCCGGGCGAGAAGAAGCAGCGCCGTCTCGGGAAGCCCCGCTGAGTCTCAGGCCCGGTCCGCCGTACGCCGGATGACGTCGACGAACGTGTCGTAGAGCTCCGGCGGCAGGTCGTGGCCCATGCCCTCGATGGTCACGAGCTCGGCGTGCGGGATGGCGTGGGCCGTCGCGCGCCCGCCCGTGGGGTGGATCATCCGGTCGGACAGGCCGTGGATGACCGCGGCCGGAATGCGCAGCGAGCGCAGCTGGGAGGTGCGGTCGGACTGGGTGAGCACGGCGAGCATGTGCCGCAGCACCCCGTCGTTGTGGATCCCGCGGGCGTAGGTCTCGCGCGCCATCGCGCGGGACACCTCGGGGTCGGCGGGGAAGCCGGGCGAGCCGATCAGCCGGTCCATGCGCACCGTGCCCTCGACGTACGCCTCCTCGCCCGCCCTGCGCGGGGCGATCAGCACCGGGAGCAACCGCGGGTCCTGCCAACCGACCGTCCGGCGCCCGGTGGTCGACATGATCGAGGTCAGGCTGCGCACGCGGCGGGGGTGCTGAACGGCGACCGTCTGGGCGATCATGCCGCCCATGGAGACGCCCGCGACGTGGGCGGAGTCCCACCCGAGGTGGTCCATGAGCGCGACCGCGTCGGACGCCAGATCCCCGATGCCGTACGGCGCACGCACCCGGCGCCCCAGGAACGCCCGCACCAGCATCGCGCGGGTCACCTTCTGCGTCAGCACGGTCGAACGGCCCGTGTCGCGGTTGTCGTAGCGCACCACGTGGAAGCCGCGGTCGGCCAGCTGCTCGCACAGCTCGGCGGACCACCAGTTCATCGGGCCACCCAGCCCCATGACGAGCAGCAGCGGGTCGCCGTCCGGGTCGCCGTAGCTCTGGTAGCACAGGTCGACGCCCGTGCTCAGGGGCGCGACCAGCTCGGCGGACGCCGGGACCGGTCCGGATGCGGGGGACATGGCGTCAGCCTAGGGGGCGGGCGCAGGTCACCGAACGGTCACAGGGCGGGAGTTCTGCGCGTGATCGCGGTCACAGTTGGGTAGCGTCCGGCCATGGTGAACCCGATCGGTGCCCAGTTCCTGCCCGAAGGCTTCGCAGGCCCGCGCGGGCTGCGCGCGCTGGCGCGGGAGGGGTTCCTCGTCGAGCTCGGGCACTACGTCGCCCGTCGCCGCACCACCTCCCGCGCGCGCAAGGGCACGCCGTACGCCGGCCGGGAGGTCGCGCGTGCCGCGCAGCCGGTCGTGCTCATGCCTGGCTTCATGGCCGGTGATGCCACGCTCGCGCTGCTGGGCCGCAGCCTGCGGGAGGAGGGCTACCGGACCTACCGCGCGCAGGTGCACGCCAACGTCGGGTGCACCCGTGAGGCCGCCGACAACCTGGAGCGCCGCATCGAGGCGATCGCGCTGCGCCGCAACCGCAAGGTCGCGATCGTCGGGCACAGCCTCGGCGGGATGATCGCCCGCGGTCTCGCCGCGCGCCGCCCCGACCTCGTCAGCGGCATCGTCACCATGGGCAGCCCGATGCTCGCGCCCGCCGCCGTCCACCAGGCGCTGGCCTGGGACCTGCAGGTGTTGCTGACCCTGAGCCGCGCCGGCATCGGCGGGCTGATGCGCGCCGAGTGCGTCGCCGGCGCGTGCGCCGAAGGCAGCTTCAACGAGTCGCGGCTCGAGCTTCCCGGAGGGGTCGGCTTCACTGCGATCTATTCCAAGCGCGATGGCATCGTCGACTGGCGCGGCTGCATCGACCCGTCCGCCGAGGCCGTCGAGGTCTGGGCCAGCCACCTCGGGATGATCCTCGACCCGCGGGTCTTCGACGAGGTGTCGACCGCGCTGCGTTCGTTCGCCACCGAGGTGCCCGGCCAGATGCCGGAGCTGCCCGCCGCCCGGATCGCCTGCGCCGGCTGAGTCGCTGAGTCGTCTGAGCAGGCACGCTCAGAGCTCGTGGTGCCACGGCGGGTCCGCGCCCGCCCGCGTGACCGTCACGCGCGCCGCGGCGTCGGCGTACGCGACTAGGTCCTCCAGCTCCGTGAAGTTCCCGGGCTGGGGGAGGGCTGATGCGCCGCGACGCAGCCGCCCGGCGACGTGGGCGAGCAGCGCGGCCATGAAGGAGTCGCCGGCGCCGACGGTGTCGGCGACCTCGACCGGCGGGCCGCCCGGGAATCGGCGTACGCCGTCGCGGTCGGCGACCACGCATCCGCGCGGCCCGGCGGTGACGACGACCAACTGGGTCCGTCCGCGAAGCAGCGCTCGCGCGACGGCTTCGACCGGGTCGCCGGGGACGCCCAGCGCGCTCGCGAGGAAGGACGCGTCCTCGTCGCTGAGCTTCACGAGGTCGCAGCGTGCGGCGACCGCCTGCGTGCGCCGCCAGGCGGCGTCCGGGTCACCGACGAAGGGGGCGCGGATGTTGGGGTCGAAGCTGGTGAACGCGCCGCGCGCCACCGCCTCCTCGAGGAGTACGTCGACCCCCGCCGCGCCCGGGGCGAGGTAGGCCGCGATCGAGCCGCAGTGGAAGAGGCCGACCTTGTCGAGGTCGGCGGCGTCTCGGTCGGGGTCGGGCGCGAGCGACCAGGCGACGTCGAACGTGTAGCCGGCGACGCCGTCGGCGTCCAGGAGCACGGTCGCGGTGCTGGTCCGCCGGGCGTCATCGGCGCGGACGGTGACACCGGAGGCCCGCGCGTGCGCACGGATGCGCTCGCCGTCGGCGTCTGCCGCCAGCTCGGTCACCAGCGTGGTCGTGACCCCCAGCCGGCTCAGGCCGACCGCGACGTTGAGCGGCGAGCCGCCCGGCACCCGGTCCCGGCCGTGGGGGCCGAGGACGTCGACGAGCGCCTCACCGACGACCAGGGCGAGCGGGTCCGGCGCGGGCACCGGCATTGGCTCAGTGCTCCAGGTCGACCGCCGCGTAGGCCCGCAGCTTGGTGAGCTTGTGCTCGGAGGTGATGGTGCGGATCGTGCCGCTGCGCGAGCGCATCACGAGCGAGTGGGTGGTGGCGCCGCCGGCGTAGTAGCGCACGCCCTTGAGCAGCTCGCCGTCGGTGATGCCGGTGGCGACGAAGAAGACGTCGTCACCACTGACCAGGTCGTCGTTGGTGAGCACGTGGTCGGCGTCGAGGTTGTGGCCGGCGTCGAGCGCGCGCTGGCGCTCCTCGTCGTCGATGGGCCACAACCGGCCCTGGATGGTGCCGCCGAGCGCCTTCATGGCGCAGGCGGTGATGATCCCCTCGGGCGTGCCGCCGACGCCCATCAGCATGTCGACCCCCGTGTCGGCACGGGCCGCCATGATCGCGCCGGCGACATCGCCGTCGCTGATGAACTTGATCCGTGCGCCGGTGGCGCGGATCTCGTCGACCAGCTGCTCGTGGCGCGGGCGGTCGAGCAGGCAGACGGTGATGTCGGAGGCGCTGGAGCGGCGGGCCTTGGCGACGCGGTCGATGTTCTCCGCCACCGGCAGCCGGATGTCGACGACGTCGGCGGCCTCGGGGCCCACGACGAGCTTCTCCATGTAGAAGACGGCCGAGGGGTCATACATCGTGCCGCGCGGCGCCACGGCCATCACCGACACGGCGTTGGTCATGCCCTTGGCGGTGAGCGTCGTGCCGTCGATCGGGTCGACGGCGACGTCGCACTCCGGTCCGCTGCCGTCGCCGACGCGCTCGCCGTTGTAGAGCATCGGGGCGTCGTCCTTCTCGCCCTCGCCGATAACGACGGTGCCGTTCATCCCGACGGTCGCGATCAGCTGGCGCATGGCCTCGACTGCGACGCCGTCGGCGCCGTTCTTGTCACCGCGTCCGACCCACCGTCCGGCCGCCATCGCGGCGGCCTCGGTGACGCGCACCAGCTCGAGGGCGAGGTTGCGGTCCGGGGCGTGGGTGGGGGTGGCCAGGCCGGGGGGCGTCGTCGCGTCGTTCGTCTCGGGCGGCATGGCCGCACCCTACTGGCCGCACGCGGCGCGCTCACCCCGCGGCGTACGTCGTGACCTCGGTGGCCTTGAGCGCCGCCCACACGCGCCGACCGGGCACGAGCCCGAGGTCGGTCGCGCTCAGGGGCGTCACGTCGGCGATGAGGTCCTGCTCCTCGCCGGCCAGCGTGAGCTGGACCCGCAGCGCACCGCCGTGCGGGGCGAGCGAGCGGACCTCCACCGGCCACCGGTTGCGCATGGACCCGGCGGGCTCGTCGTGGTGCAGGGCGACGGCGGCCGGGGGGAAGGACGCCAGGGACGGTCCGCGCGGGGTCTCGACGGCGACGAGCTCGGTGCCGCCGGGCAGGACGAGCCGGTCGCCGGTGCCCTCGCCGCGGAGCACGTTGAGGCCGACCAATCGCGCGACGTGGGCGGTCTGGGGGTGACGCGACACCTCCGTGGGTGATCCCTCCTGCACGACCCGGCCTCCGTCGAGGACCAGCACGCGGGTGGCGAGGGTGAGGGCGTCGAGTGCGTCGTGGGTGACCAGGACGCACACCCCGTCGTACGCCGTGAGGTGGGCGGCGAGCTCGATGCGCAGGGCGGTGGCGACGCGCACGTCGAGGGCGGTGAGCGGCTCGTCGAGCAGCAGCACCGCTGGGCGGGGTGCGAGCGCGCGGGCGATGGCGACGCGCTGGGCCTGGCCGGCGGAGAGCTCGTGCGGGCGACGGTCGGCGAGGTCGGCGACGCCGAAGCGCTCCAGCCACGCGTGGGCCGTCGCTGCCGCGTCGCGGCGCCGGACACCGCGCGAGCGCAGCCCGAAGGCGACGTTGGCGGCGGCATCGAGGTGGGGGAAGAGCTGCTGGCCGGAGAACACCACCCCGAGATCGCGCTCCGGCACGGGTCGGTGGGTCCAGTCCTGGTCGTGGACGCGCACGCAGCCGTCGTCCAGACCGACGAGGCCGGCGAGGGCACTCAGCACGGTCGTCTTCCCCGCGCCGTTGGGGCCGATGACCGCGACGACGTCGCCGGCGTCGGCGCGCAGCCGGACATCCGTGCGGTGGCCGGGGCGCGCGACGACGACGCGGGCGTCGAGGGCGTGGCTGTCGGGGGTGCTCGTCGGTCTGCTCACCGGCCTGCTCCGAGCCAGCGGTCGCGCAGCAGGACCAGCACGGCGAGGCTGAGCGCGAGCATCACCAGGCTCAGTCCGTACGCCGCGCTCGGGTCGTCCTGGAGGCGGGTGTAGACCAGCAGCGGCATCGTCTGGGTCGCGCCGGGGAAGTTGCCGGCGAAGGTGATGGTGGCGCCGAACTCGCCGAGCGAGCGGGCCCAGGCGAGCACGGTGCCGGCAGCGATGCCGGGCAGCGCGAGGGGGAGGGTCACGCGTCGGAAGGTCGTCCACCGCCGGGCGCCCAGGGTGGCCGCCACCGCGTCGTACCGCTCGCCCTGCGTGTGCAGCGTGCCCTCGACCGCCAGGACGAAGAACGGCAGCGCCACGAACGTGTGGGCGACGACGACGGCCGCGGTGGTGAAGGGCAGGGAGACGCCGAAGGCGTCACGCAGCGGTCCGCCGAGCAGGCCGTTGCGACCGAAGCCTCCGAGCAGGGCGACACCGCCGACCACGGGCGGCAGTACGAGCGGCACGGTGAGCACGGCGCGCAGGAGCCGGCATCCACGGAACCGCCCGCGGGCCAGGAGCCAGGCCAGCGGCAGCCCCAGGAGCAGGCAGACCACCGCCGTGAGGGTCGAGGTGGTGACCGACAGGAGCAGTGCTCGGCGGACGTCGGGCTCGCCCAGCAGGGAGGAGAGGTCGCGCCACGGGCTGCGGGCGAGCAGGCCGACCATCGGCAGCACGACCACGGCCGTGCCGAGCAGGGCGGGGACCAGCAGCAGCGGGGGGATCCGCCCGAGGGCGGGAGGGACGTCGCGGCTCACGGCCGAGCCGGTCCGAACCCACGGCGCGCCAGCACCCGCTGCCCCTCGGCCGACAGGACCAGGTCCGTCCACGCGCGGGCGAGGTCGGGCTCGGGTGCCTCGGCGAGCGCCGCGATCGGGTAGTCGTTGAGCAGGCCCGCCGCGCCCGGCACCTCGAAGGTCCGCACGGCGTCGCCCGCTGCTGCCGCATCGGTGGCGTAGACCATCCCGGCGTCGGCCTCCCCGAGCAGCACCTTGGTGAGGACCGCCTTGACGTCGACCTCGAGGCTCGCGGGGTCCGACTCGATGCCGTTGACGTCGAGCAGCTCACGGCTGATCGCACCACAGGGCGCCGACTCCACGCAGACGACGTACGTCGTGCCCATGATGTCGGCGAACTCGGTGATCCCGATGTCCGCGTCGGCGGGGGTCACCAGCACCATCGCGTTGGTCGCGAAGACCTCCGCCTCGGCGGCGAGGGCGCCGGCGTCCGCGGCGGTCCGCATCGTTCGCAGGTCAGCGGTCGCGAGCACGTCGGCAGGCGCACCCTCCACTGCCTGCTGGGCCAGGGTGGCGCTGGAGTCGAGCGAGAGCCGCACGTCGACCCCGGGGTTCGCGTCCTCGAAGACCTCCGCCAGCTCGCCGAAGCTCTCGCTCAGCGAGGCGGCCGCGAGCACGACCAGGGTGCGGTCGTCGGTGCCGGACCCACCGGTGCCACCGCACCCGGTGAGCGCGGCCAGCAGGGGGGCGGCGAGCAGGGTGGCCGCCAGGACGGGCCCGCGGCGTACGGACCTCACGGGCGCTCCACCACGACGCTGGTGGACTTGACCGACGCGATCGCGACGACGCCGGGCTCCAGACCGAGCTCGTCGGCCGCCTCGGCACTCATGAGCGAGACCACGCGGTAGGGCCCGCAGGTCAGCTCGACCTGCGCCATCACGGTGTCCTTGCGGACGTCGGTCACGATGCCGCGCAGCCGGTTGCGGGCGCTCACCGACCCGCGCCGCAGGCCAGCGGCGTGGGGGTCGTCGGCGAGCTCGCGGGCGAGGCGCGCGAGGTCGGGGCCGTGCACGCTGGCCCGCCCATCGGGGCCGGGAGCGATCTCCACCCGCCCGGCCTCACCCCAGCGGCGTACGGTGTCGTCGCTCACGCCCAGCAGGTCGGCAGTCTCGGAGATGCGGTAGTACACAGGCTGAAACTACCGCATCTGCGGAAGGTATTCGGCTGCCTTGGCTCCGCGGCTGCGCTGACGCGGACCCCTGTGCGCGTCGGGCTAGGATCGCCGCCGTGAGTGCACCGCAGCCCGCTGGGCGTCCCGGCCGCTACCAACGGTCGACCCCGGCGCTGATCGGGTCGCTGATCGTGGTGCTCGCCGGCGTCGGGCTCTTCGTCGGCTTCCGCAGCCTGGTGCGCGACGACGTGCAGGTCGACCCGCGGGCGCTGAACGAGCAGGAGTACGCCGCGGTCCTTTCGGCCGCACGCGACCAGGTCCCCGCAGTCGCGCCCAACGCGCTGCCGGAGGACTGGATCACCACGAGCATGCGCTTCACGCCGGAGCCGACACCGCGCTTCCACCTCGGGATGCTGACCGACGAGCGCCGCTACGTCGGCGTCGAGCAGTCCCGGGCCGCGGTCGAGCGGATGGTCAGCACGCACGTCGACGCCGATGCGGTGCCCGGCGACGACGTCGAGGTCACCGACGGCGAGCTCGCCGGCACCTGGCAGTCGTGGACCGACGACGGCGGCGACTTCGCCCTGACCCGGACCTTCGAGGACACCACCGTCCTCGTCGTCGGCACCGCCGGCGCGGACACCATCACCGCCCTCGCCGCCTCCCTCACGACGGATTGAGTGGCGGCAGTTTCACCGCCCGACTAACGACACGCCCGCTCGTCGAACGAAACTGACGCCTCCGGCGCCCGGTTTCGTTAGTCGGGCGGTGAAACTTGTGACGGGTGGGACGTCAGTCGTCGGCGGCGTCCTCGGCGAGGACTGCGTCGAGCCGCGCGCGTGCGCCCTCGAGCCAGCGCTCGCAGATGCGCGCCAGCTCCTCCCCGCGCTCCCACAGCCGCAGCGACTCCTCGAGGTCGGTGCCGCCGGCCTCGAGCGCCCGGACCACCTCGACCAGCTCGTCGCGGGCCTGCTCGTAGCCCAGCTCGCTGGGGGACTCACTCATCGGTGCTCTCCTCGATCAGTCGGACGTCGTCGATGGTCGCGCCCAGCTCGGCGCCGGCGACCCGGATGCGGACACCCGTGCCCGGCTCGGCGTCCGCGCCGACCAGGTGGCCGTCGGCGGTGCGGACCACGGCGTACCCACGCTGCAGGGTGGCCAGCGGCGACAGCGACCGGACCCGGGCACGCTGGTGCTCGAGATCGGCGGCGCGTGCCTCGAGGCGTACGCCGAGGGCCCGGCGCCCGCGGTCGCGCAGGTCGCGCACGGCCTGTCGGCGCTCCATGAGTCCCGCCCGCGGGTCGGCGAGGACGGGTCGGCTGCGGAGATCGGCGACCGCACGCTGCTCTCGGTCGAGGCGGGTCACCACGGCGCGCCGCACCCGGTCGCGCGCCTGTCGGACGCGCGCGAGCTCCTCGACGACGTCGGGGACGACCAGCTTGGCGGCGTCGGTCGGCGTCGAGGCACGCACGTCGGCGACGAGGTCGAGCAGCGGGTTGTCCTGGTCGTGGCCGATCGCCGAGACGATCGGGGTGCGGCAGGCCGAGACCACCCGCAACAGCCCCTCGTCGGAGAACGGCAGCAGGTCCTCGACCGAGCCGCCGCCGCGGGCGATCACCAGCACGTCGACGGACGGGTCGGCGTCGAGCGCGCGGACGGCCTCGATCACCTCGGCCGCCGACCGTGGGCCCTGCATGGCGGCGTACCGCACGGCGAACTGCACCGCCGGCCAGCGGCGCCGGGCGACCTCGAGCACGTCGCGCTCCGCGGCCGACGAGGGTGCCGTGACGAGCCCCACGGTGCCGGGCAGGAACGGCAGCGGCCGCTTGCGGGCGCGGTCGAAGAGGCCCTCCGCGGCGAGCAGCTGGCGGCGCTGCTCCAACCGGGCGAGCAGGTCGCCGAGTCCGACCGTGCGGATGTCGCGCGCGGCCATCGAGAAGGTGCCGCGGTTGGGGTAGAACGACGGCTTCGCCTGGATCACGACGCTCGCGCCCTCGACCACCGGGGGGTTGAGGGCGTCGTACAACGAGCGCGGGCAGGTCACCGTCAGCGAGATGTCGGCGATCGGGTCGCGCAGGGTCATGAAGACCGTCTGCGTGCCCTGGCGGCGGTTGACCTGGGCGACCTGGCCCTCGACCCAGACGACGCCGAGTCGCTCGACCCACTGCCCGACGGCCAGGGCGATCTGGCGGACGGGGGCGGGAGCGGCGAGCGAGGTCTCGAGGGCCACGCGCGGAGCCTACGAGATGGCGCGTGGCCAGCCGCGACCTACGATGGAGTCATGACCTCCGCAGATCTCGGCATGCCGCCTGTCCTCGACCCGGTCCACGCTGACCGCGCCGTGCGGTTGGCCGCGCCCCGGGGCTACTGCGCGGGTGTCGACCGCGCGGTGATCACGGTCGAGAAGGCGCTGGAGCTGTACGGCGCACCGGTCTACGTCCGCAAGCAGATCGTCCACAACAAGCACGTCGTGGCCAACCTCGAGCAGCGCGGCGCGATCTTCGTCGAGGAGGTCGCCGAGGTGCCCGAGGGCGCGACCGTCGTCTTCTCCGCCCACGGCGTCTCACCCGAGGTGCATCGGCAGTCGGCCGAGCGCAACCTCAAGACGATCGACGCCACCTGCCCGTTGGTGACCAAGGTCCACCACGAGGCGCGCCGCTTCGCCAGCGACGACTACGACATCCTGCTCATCGGCCACGAGGGCCACGAGGAGGTCGAGGGCACCGCTGGCGAGGCCCCCGAGCACATCCAGCTCGTGCAGACCCCCGAGGACGTCGCGACCATCCAGGTGCGCGACCCCGAGCGCGTCGCCTGGCTGTCGCAGACCACGCTGTCGGTCGACGAGACCATGACGATCGTCGCCGCGATCCGCGAGCGCTTCCCTGCGCTGCTCGACCCGCCGTCCGACGACATCTGCTACGCCACCCAGAACCGTCAGCAGGCCGTCAAGACGATCGCCCCCGACGCCGACCTGGTGATCGTGGTGGGCTCGACGAACTCCTCCAACTCCGTCCGCCTCGTCGAGGTGGCCCTCGAGCAGGGCGCCAAGGCGGCGTACCTCGTCGATGACGCCGGCGAGATCGACGAGGCGTGGCTCGACGGCGTGCGCACCGTCTCGGTGAGCTCGGGCGCCTCCGTCCCCGACGACCTGGTCGACGGCGTGCTGGCCTACCTCAGCGAGCGCGGCTTCCCCGACGCCGAGGCCGTCCGCACCGCGGAGGAGTCGCTCATCTTCGCCCTTCCGCCGGAGCTGCGCCGCGACATGCGCGCCGCCGGCATCCGCTGAGCGGCCCCGATGGCGCGCTACTTCGACATCCACCCGGTCGACCCACAGCCGCGGCTGATCGGACAGGTCGTCGAGCTGCTGCGCGACGGCAGCCTCATCGCCTACCCGACCGACTCCTGCTACGCGCTGGGCATCGCGCTGGACAACCGCGACGGACTGGAGCGGATCCGCTCGATCCGCCAGCTCGACGCCAAGCACCACTTCACGCTGGTCTGCGCCGACTTCGCCCAGCTCGGGCAGTTCGTCCACGTCGACAACGCGTCGTTCCGGATGGTCAAGGCGGCCACCCCGGGGCAGTACACCTTCATCCTCCCGGCCACCGGCGAGGTGCCGAAGCGGTTGATGCACCCGAAGAAGCGCACCGTCGGCGTCCGCATCCCCGAGCACCGCGTGACCCAGGCGATCCTCAGTGAGCTCGGGGAGCCGCTGCTGTCGTCGACGCTGCTGCTGCCCGACGCCGACGAGCCGATGACCCAGGCGTGGCAGATCGACGACGAGATCGGCCACCTGCTCGACGCCGTCATCGACGGCGGTGACTGCGGGGCGGAGCCGACCACCGTGGTCGACCTCTCCGACGGCGTCCCCGAGGTCGTGCGTCAGGGCGCGGGGGACACCAGCCGCTTCGAGTGACCCTGTCGGCGTACGACGAGGGCACCCAGCGTCAGCGCGTAGCCGACGGTCAGGGCGACCGCGTGCCCGGCAAGTCCGCTCACTGTCGCCTGGACGAGGCCGTCGCCGGCATCGGCGACCGTCGCGGGCGCGAACGCGGCCAGGACGAGGCACAGCGCGAGCAGTGCCAGCGGGGGAGCGATGCCGACGACGAAGAAGTCGCCCGGCCGGGCCGCCAGCGCGGTCATCAGGCAGGTGGTGATGAAGACCAGGTCGAAGAGCATGCCGATCCGGTCGGTCAGGGTGATGTCGAGCGCAGCAACGGTCACGAGGACGGCGGCGGCGTGCGCCAGGACGCTCACGCGGCTCACCGTACGCGCGTGACCTGCGTGATCGGCGCAGGCGCGTCGAGATCTTCTGCGCTCGGGTCGAGCTCGCCGAAGCGCCGCGCGGTGACCAGGACGCGGCGCTCGTAGGACCCGATGGCGTCGTTGTAGCTCCCCACGGCCGAGCCCAGCGCGCGGCCGAGCCGCTCGAAGTGCCCGTTGAGCGTCGCGAGCCGCGCGTGCAGCGTGCTGCCGAGGGCGTGGATCTCCCGTGCGGTCTGCGCCAGCGACTCCTGGGTCCAGGCGTGCGCGACCGTGCGCAGCAGCGCGATGAGGGTCGTCGGCGTCGCGATGACGACGTTGCGCGCCGCGGCGTACTCCAGAAGTCCGTCGTCGCCCTCGAACGCGGCGGACAGGAACGACTCCCCGGGCACGAAGAGGACGACGAACTCGCACGAGTCGGGCAGCCCGCGCCAGTAGGCCTTCGCCGTGAGCTGGTCGACGTGGCGGCGCAGCTGGTGGGCGTGGCGGCGCAGGTGGGCGAGCTGCTCGTCCTCGTCGATCGCCGACGTCGCGTCGAAGAACGCGTCGAGGGGGACCTTGGCGTCGACCACGACACTGCGTCCGCCGGCGAGGTGGACCACCAGGTCAGGCCGCTGCCGGGCGCCCTCGTCGTCAGCGACGCTCACCTGCTCTGTGAAGTCGCAGTGCGCGACCATGCCGGCCAGCTCGACGGTGCGGCGCAGGTGGAGCTCACCCCAGCGGCCGCGGACCGCCGGTCGCCGCAGCGCGGTCGACAGCGTCGCCGTCTCGCGTCGGAGCAGGTCGACCTGGGCGTGCAGCTCGCCCTGCAGGCCCGCCCGCTCCCGCTCCAAGGCCTGCATCTGCGCGCTCAGCCGCTCCAGCCCCGCGTGGACGTCGGGCACACTCGCGCCCGGCGTCCGCGCGCCCCGGTGGAGACCGAGGAGGTAGCCGACCGCGGCCGCCAGCGCAGCAACCACGACCATCACCACGACCACCAACGTCACCTGTGAGATGCCCATGCAGTGATGGTGGACCCTGGCACCGACAGTGGGCGGGATCGCCGCGCTGCCCACACATGGGTTAGAACTGAGAGCATGCATCGACGCGCCCCCCTCCCGGCCCGGCTCCTCGCCCCCGCCCTCGCGCTCACCGCGGCGGTGGCGCTGGCCGCGTGCAGCGGCGATGCCGACGAGGCGCCCGACGACGACCTCGAGCCGAGCCTCGCGACCCCGAGCGGCTCGGGCGACGCCGTTCCCCTCCCGGAGGACGAGACCGACCCGTTGGCGATCGAGACCTACCAGGTCTGCCTGCCGATCGGGCCGCTCGGTCAGGACGTGCTGCTGCGCGAGGAGTACCTCGAGCCCAGCGAGGACGTCACCCTCGAGTCCGTCGACGCGGTCGGGGCGGACGGCTTCGAGCTCGTCGATGCCTGGGTCTCGGCCGCCGAGCAGGACCCGGGCGGCTTCTTCGACACGATGCCGCCCAGCGGTGAGGGGGTCCAGCCCGGCTACGCCTGGGCCGAGCGCCAGCCGGCCGTCGGCGCCGAGCTGACCGCCGATCGGGGCTACCACCTGTTCGTCCACCTGCGCCACGGCGGCTCCGGCGAGGTGGGCGGCATCCGCCTCGGCTACACCAGCGGCGGGGACAGCTTCGAGGCGGCGACCACCAACCGGTACGTCGCGGGCCGGGGCTGCTGACGGAGCCAGCCGACGTCAGTCGCCCAGCTCGACGACGACGGGCGCGTGGTCGCTGGCACCCTTGCCGGCTCGCTCCTCGCGATCGACGAACGCGCCCGTGACCCGCGCGGCCACGGCCGGCGTACCCAGCAGGAAGTCGATGCGCATGCCGCGGTTCCGCTCGAAGCGCTGCCGGTAGTAGTCCCAGTAGGTATAGGTGTCCGGCTCGGGGGTGTGCGGGCGGGCCAGGTCGGCGTACCCGGCGTCGAGGAAGGCGCGGAACGCCGCGCGCTCGGGCTCGGTGACGTGGGTGCTTGTGCGGAACTGCGTGATGTCGAAGACGTCGTCGTCGGTGGGGGCGACGTTCCAGTCGCCGGCGATGACGACCTGGGCCTCGGCGTCGGCGTCCAACCAGCTCGCGGCCTGGACACGCAGCGCGTCCAGCCAGCTGAGCTTGTAGTCCATGTGAGGGTCGCCGACCTTGCGGCCGTTGGGCACGTAGATCGACCAGAGGCGTACGCCGCCACAGGTCGCGCCGATGGCACGCGCCTCGGGCGCCACCGGGTCGCCGTACCCCGGCATCTCGGGGAACCCGGACTCGACCTCGGCCAGCCCGACGCGGGAGACGATCGCGACGCCGTTCCACTGGTTCAGGCCGTAGGTCGCGACCTCGTAGCCCAGCGCCTGCAGGCCCATCGTCGGCCACTGGTCGTCGCGGGCCTTGGTCTCCTGCAGGCAGACCACGTCGATCTCGTGACGGGTCAGGAACGCCTCGAGGCGGTCGATGCGGGAGCGGACGGAGTTGACGTTCCAGGTGGCGATGCGCACGACGGCCACCCTAGGGGCGGCCTCCGACCGCGTCGGTAGCGTCGTCGACGTGATCGTCACGTTCGACCTCTTCAGCGCTCTCACCGACAGCCGCACCGGTGCAGCCACGGTCCTGGCCGAGCTCGCCGCCGAGCGTGGCTGGCCGCAGTCCGGTGAGGAGCTGTACGAGCGCTGGGACGGGCACAACAAGGCGCTGCAGCGCAGCGCTGCGCCGCCGGCGACCTTCCACGACGTCTCCCTCGCGGCCGTACGTCGAGCGTGGTCGGAGCTCGATCACGACCCGGCGTACGCCGAGCGGGACCTGGCGCGCCTCGAGGAGTCGGTGGGGCAGTGGCCGCTGTGGCCCGATGTCGCGGCGGGCGTCACGGCCGTCGCCGCGCAGCACCGCGTCGGCTTGCTCTCCAACGTCGACGACGACCTGGCGCGGCGCACACAGGCCTATGCGCTGGTCGACCCGGAGCTCGTGCTCACGTCGCAGCGGCTCGGTGCCTACAAGCCGAGCCCGGCGATCTATCGCGCGGCGGCCGAGGCCGTGGCGCCCGGACCGCTGGTGCACGTCGCGGCGTCGGCGCGCGACGTACGCGGTGCGCTCGAGGCGGGCCTGGTGACCGTGCGGCTCGTCCGGCCCGGCCACGTCGTGGACGAGACAGGGCCGCGGCCGTCGGTCGAGGTGACCGACGCCGCGACCCTGGCAATGGCGGTGGCCCGGATCTAAGCCGGCGGGACTCGACTAATCGGCGCGACCAGCGGGCCCCAGGGATGCTCGTCCGAGTCAGAGGGTCAGACGCGGTCCTTCTTGCCGACCATGGCCTCGGCGGTGCCCACCAGCAGCACGGCGGCGACCACGGCGAGGATGAAGCCGAGGATGTTGAGCTCCCAGATGCTTCCGCTCCCGATCAGCCACGCGATCGTGCCGCCGATCAGGGATCCCACGAGGCCGAGGCCAAGGGTGGCGAGGAGGCTGAGGTGCTGCTTCCCGGGCTTGATGAGGCGCGCGAGGGCGCCGATGATGAGGCCAGCGACAAGGAATCCGATCATGGGAGGGACGCTACCCGTGCGGCCGGCTCCCCATTCCTCTCGTAGGCTTGACCCCCGTGGCTCTCACCATCGGGATCGTCGGTCTCCCCAACGCCGGCAAGTCGACCCTCTTCAACGCGCTGACCAAGAACGACGTGCTCGCGGCGAACTACCCGTTCGCGACGATCGAGCCCAACGTCGGCGTCGTCGGGGTGCCCGACCCGCGTCTGGAGAAGCTCGCCGAGATCTTCGGGTCGGCGAAGATCCTGCCCGCGACGGTGGAGTTCGTCGACATCGCCGGCATCGTGCGCGGCGCCTCGGAGGGGGAGGGCCTGGGCAACAAGTTCCTCGCCCACATCCGCGAGTCGGCTGCGATCTGCCAGGTGACCCGCGTCTTCCGCGACGAGGACGTCACCCACGTCGACGGCGAGGTCAACCCGGCCAGCGACATCTCCACGATCCAGACCGAGATGATCCTCGCCGATCTGCAGACGGTGGAGAAGGCGATCCCGCGCCTGGAGAAGGAGGCGCGGATGAAGAAGGAGTACGCCGCGCAGCTCGAGGCGGTCCGGGAGGCGAAGGAGTCCCTCGAGGCCGGTACGCCGGTCAGCGCCACCACGATCGACCGCACCCTGCTGCGCGAGCTGTCCCTGCTCACGGCGAAGCCGTACCTCTACGTCTTCAACTGTGACGCCGATGAGCTTGCCGACGAGGAGCTCAAGCAGCAGATGCGCGACCTGGTCGCCCCGAGCGAGGCGATCTTCCTCGACGCGAAGTTCGAGTCCGAGCTAGTGGAGCTGGGCGACGACGAGGAGGCGCGCGCGATGCTGGCCGAGATGGGCGTCGAGGAGCCAGGGCTCGACGTCCTCGCCCGGGTCGGCTTCGAGACCCTCGGCCTGCAGACCTACCTCACCGCCGGGCCCAAGGAGGCTCGCGCCTGGACCATCCCGCAGGGCGCCACCGCCCCGCAGGCGGCGGGCGTCATCCACACCGACTTCGAGCGCGGCTTCATCAAGGCCGAGGTCGTCTCGTTCGACGACCTCGTTGATGCCGGCTCCATGGCCGCGGCCAAGGCGGCCGGCAAGGTGCGGATCGAGGGCAAGGACTACGTCATGGCCGACGGGGACGTGGTGGAGTTCCGCTTCAATGTCTGAGGCGCTCCCTCCCTGCCCCGCGTGCGCCGAGGAGTACTCCTACGAGCAGGGCGCCCTCCTGGTGTGCCCGATGTGCGGGCACGAGTGGACCGCCGGTGAGGGCCTCGCGGCCGAGACGGACGATGCTCCGCGGCATCCGCCTCATCACCGACGGCGTGGGAGATCACGACATCGACGCCACCGTCCCCGGCCACGGCCGCATGCAGCTCAAGTCGAGCGTGGTCAAGAAGGTTCTCTGATCTTGCGCCGTGCTCCTCAACCGGGCAAACGTGCCGCGATCGGGCCGATCTCGCCGTTCGGGCACGCGTTTGCCCGGCTGACGATCCGCTTGACCGCCGGGTGAGCCTGCGGCGATCCGTGGTCAGGCCGGGACGACCGAGATGCCCAGGTCGCGGGCGGCCCGGGAGATCTGCCGCGCCAGCGCCACGTCGCGCTCGGTGAGCGCCTCCACCTGGTGGGTGGTGAGCCGCACGGTGAGCGTCGTGTAGCGCAGGTCGACGTCGGGGTGATGGTTGGCGTCCTCGGCCAGCTTCGCGATGCGGTTGACGAGCGCGACCCCGGTGGCGAACGACGCCGTGCCGAAGGTCGCGACGGCCGCGGTGGCGTCGACCTGCCAGTCCTCGACGCCAGCGGCAGCGCGGAACTGCCCGGCGGTGATCGGCTCGACCATGGGATCGAGGGTACGCCCGTCTCGACGAAGCGAACCGCGACGGGGGATCGCCGTACGCCGCCCCGAGGTGTCAGACCACCCGGCACCGGGCATCACAGCCGTGATGCCCCCGTCACCCGATCCCGTCCCCCGCACCACCCAGGAGCAGGTCGTCCTGGGTGGCCGCTATGCGCTGGGCCCGTTGCTGGGCCGTGGCGGAGCGGCCGACGTCCACCGCGCCACCGACGTCCTGCTGGACCGGGACGTCGCGGTCAAGGTGCTGCGCGACACCGCCGCCGCTGACGACGATCGGGCCCGGTTCATCACCGAGGCCCGGACCCTTGCGCGGCTGGCCCACCCCGGGTTGGTGACGCTGCTCGACGCCGGCCTGGAGGGCGAGAAGCCCTACCTGGTCATGGAGCTCATCGAGGGCCGCACGCTGCGCGACTTCTGCAATGGCCCGCCGGGCGCGCCCGGGTGGGTCGCCGGCATCGGCGCCCAGGTGGCGCAGGCGCTGGCCGCCGTGCACCACCGCGGGATCGTCCACCGGGACGTGAAGCCCGCGAACGTGCTCGTCGACCACGAGTCCCGGCGTGCCTGGCTCACCGACTTCGGCATCGCCCGGCTCCTGCAGGACCCGGCCGGCCACACCCACACCGGCATGGCGGTCGGGACGGCGGCGTACCTCGCCCCCGAACAGGTCACCGGCAGTGAGGTCACGCCCGCCGCGGACGTCTATGCGCTGGGGCTGGTGCTGTTGGAACTCCTGACCGGTCGGCGGATGTATGTCGGTACGCCGATCGAGGCCGCCGTCGCGCGGATCTCCCAGCCGCCCGAGGTCCCCGCCCACCTCTCGGCGGGCTGGCAGAGCCTGCTGCACGCGATGACGGCGATGGAGCCGACCGATCGTCCCGGGGCCGAGGAGGTCGCGCGCCGGTTGCAGGCCGTCGCCGACGCGTACGCCGATTCGGCCACCACCACGAGGACGTTCATGCCGGTGCCCCTCCCGGTGCCGGCTGCGCCGACCGCGGCCCGAGACGACCGCCCGGAGCCGCGCACGGGCGTGGCCGTGCTCGCCCGCGCTCGTCGGGTGGTGGCGAAACGACCGGCAGCGGCGGTGCTGGTGAGCGCGGCGGCGGTGCTCGCACTGGTGCTCGGGCTCAACCTGCCCGCCGGCCTCCAGGGCGAGGTTGAGGCCACGGCCGCGGCGACGGCCGGAGCCGCAGCCGGCGGGGCGGGGTCGACGTTCCCTTCCTCGAGCCTCGCGGTCGTCGTCGGGTGGGGCAAGCAGCTGGAGGCGCTCGCCGACAAACGACAGCAACAACGCCAGCGGCGGGCCCGGGCGCAGGCGCGCGCGGAGAAGGCGGCCGCGGCGGAGGCAGCCGCGCAGAAGGCAGCGGCGCAGAAGGCGGCTGCAGAGCGAGCGGCGACGCAGAAGGCATCCACGCGCGCCCCGGCACCCGCACCGAAGAAGAACGAGAAGCCCGCGCGCACCGGAGGGCCCGCGAAGAGCGGCCCGCCGCCGTGGGCGGGCACGCCCGGCGGGCGTGGTGGCGACCCCGGCGGCGGTCCGGGCACGGGCAAAGGCAACGGCTGAGCGGTGAGCCCACGGGCGTGGGGAGAGGGGGCCGCGATGGTCCAGCAGATCGATCCACCGCACGAGGCGGACGACGTCACGCTCGGCGGGCGTTATCGCGTCGAGTCCGTGCTCGGTCGCGGTGGGATGGCCGACGTCTATCGGGCCACCGATGTCGTGCTGGACCGGGAGGTCGCGGTCAAGGTCCTGCGCGAGCCGACGCTGGACGCGGGGGAGCGCGCCAGGTTCGTGCAGGAGGCGCGGACGCTCGCGCGGCTCGACCACCCAGGCCTGGTCACCGTGCTCGACGCCGCGCTCGACGAGCAGCGTCCCTTCCTCGTGATGGAGCTCGTGCCCGGCACCACCTTGCGCGAGCACTGCGCCGAGCCGTGCTCGGACACGCGCTGGGTGGCGCGCATCGGTGCCCAGGTCGCCGATGCCCTGGCAGCGGTCCACGGCGCCGGCGTGGTCCACCGCGACGTGAAGCCGGGCAACATCCTGGTCGACGGCGACCGTGCATGGCTGACCGACTTCGGGATCGCGCGGTTGCTCTCCGACGTCACCGGCCACACCCGCACCGGCATGACGATCGGGACAGCCGCCTACCTCGCTCCCGAGCAGCTGACCGGCGACCCCGTCACCGGAGCCGCTGACGTCTACGCGTTGGGCCTCGTGCTGCTGGAGGTGCTGACCGGCACGCGGGCCTACTCGGGCGTGCCGGCCGAGGCAGCGCTGGCCCGGCTCCACCAGCCCGTGACCGTGCCGACCGACCTCCCCGCGCCGTGGCGAGCACTGGTGGCGGCGATGACTGCCCGCGAAGCACCCGCCCGCCCTGCGGCTCCCGAGGTCGCTGATGAGCTGCGCGCGCTCGCCGACACCGGAAGTGCCGAGACCGACGACCTGCCGACAGCGACAGCCGTGCTCGAGCAGCAGACCGCGGTGCTGGACCCGCGGACCGTCGTACTCACGCAGACCCCGTCCGGTCCCGCCTGGCCCGCCGCCGCAACCGTGCACCGGGTGCGGGAGTGGGTCCGACGCCAGCCGGCGCTGGCCCTGCTCGCCGGTGCGGGTGTGCTGGTGGCGCTCGGTGGCGTCGCCGTGGCGGCGACGGCCGGGTCCGGTGAGTCGGAGCGGACCCCGTCCGCGACGGTCGAACGCGATGCCGACGGCCTCCCGACCAACCTGCCGGCCGAGTTCCGAGAGCCGCTCGGCCGCCTCCACGACGCGGTACGGCGATGAGTGCCCTGGCCCGGATTGCGGTGGTCGTGGCGGGAGTCGTGCTGGTCGCCGCCTGCGGAGGCGCGACGACCCCGGCGAGTCAGGTGCCCGCACTCGCGACCGCACTCGACGAGGTGGATGCGGCGCTTGTCGCAGGTGACGAGGACACCGCGCGGACCGCGCTCGACCGGCTCACCTCCCTCGCCACCGACGCGCGCGACGAGGGCAGGCTCGAGGACGGGGACGCCGAGCACGTGCTCGCCGCGGCCGAACAGCTGCGGGCCCGGCTCGATGACGCCGCCGAGGACGACGACGTGGTCGAGGAGACCGACGAGCCCGACCCCGAGCCACCGCCCGCCACGGTCCACACCCGCAAGACCAAGAAGACCGGCGGCACCGCCAAGACCCGCGGGTCGCGGCACGGGACCGGTCACGGGACCGGCCACGGGAGCGGCCACGGGAGCGGACACGGCACCCGCGGCACCCGCGGCTGACGCCCACGCGCAGGTCTCAGGCCAGGTGCTCGGCGATCTGCTCGAGCGTCAGGGGCGGGGTGGTGTGGTGGTCGGCCCAGGTGATCATCTCGGCCTCCGGTCGCGCGAACCGTCCGAGGAAGCACCCGGAGCCGACGTAGGTCTGACCGGTGATGTCGGCGGCGAGGTCGGAGAGCAAGAACGCATACAGCCGCGCGACGTACTCGGGTCCCGCCGGGTCGAGTGATCCCATCCGCGTGAGGTCGT
This sequence comes from Nocardioides massiliensis, assembly GCF_030811215.1. Taxonomy (NCBI): domain Bacteria; kingdom Bacillati; phylum Actinomycetota; class Actinomycetes; order Propionibacteriales; family Nocardioidaceae; genus Nocardioides; species Nocardioides massiliensis. Next base: position 330,297 of record NZ_JAUSQM010000001.1, on the reverse strand, counting down.
CGAGGATGCCGCGGCGGTGCAGGTCCTCGATCTGGGCCTCGTAGTCGTCACCGGTCGAGAGCCGGGTGCGGGCGCCGGGGCAGACGGTGTTGACGCGTACGCCGTGGTCGCGCAGCTCGGCGGCCATGGCGAGTCCCAGGCTGACGGTCGCACCCTTCGCGGCGGGGTAGCCGGAGCCGCCGTACGACCCGGTGAACGCGTGGGAGCCGGTCAGCACGATCGATCCGCCGCCGCGCTCGACAAGGAGGGGTCCGGCGAGTCGCGCGACCTGGAACGCCGACGTCAGGTGTGCATCGATCAGGTCCTGCCACTGCTCGGGGGTGACGGTGAGGATCGAGGATCCGGTCGGTTCGGCGGTGCCGGCGCACGCGACGAGGTCGGTGAGCCCGCCGAGCTCGGCGGCGGCGTCCATGAGCGCCTGCGCGACGGCCGGCTCGGCCGCCGACCCGGCGACCCCGACCGCTGCGCCGGGCGCATCGGCGACCAGCTCCTCGACCGCGGCGTCGACCACGGCCGCGTCGCGCCCGTTGACCACGACGCGCGCGCCCTGGGCGACGAGCTCGGCCGCGACGGCGTACCCGATGCCGCGGCTGGACCCGGTGACGACGACGACGCGTCCCTCGAGATGCCTCATGGTCGCGGACACTAGCCACATCGCGGGGCCGGCATGGAAGCATTCGGCACATGGCTGAGCGGACGGTGGGACAGCAGGCAGACGTCGTGGTCGTCGGCGGGGGCCTCGCGGGCCTCGTCGCGGCGGCGGAGGCGGCCGACGCCGGCCGGTCGGTGATCCTCATCGACCAGGAGCCCGAGCAGTCACTGGGCGGGCAGGCGTTCTGGAGTCTCGGCGGGCTGTTCCTCGTCGACAGCCCCGAGCAGCGGCGCATGGGTGTCAAGGACTCCCGCGACCTCGCCTGGCAGGACTGGTTGGGCAGCGCGCAGTTCGACCGCGAGGAAGATCGGTGGCCGCGCGCCTGGGCGGAGGCGTACGTCGACTTCGCGGCCGGGGAGAAGCGGGCGTGGCTGCGCCAGATGGGGCACCGGGTCTTCCCGATCGTCGGCTGGGCCGAGCGCGGTGACGGTCGCGCCGAGGGCCACGGCAACTCCGTGCCGCGCTTCCACATCACGTGGGGGACCGGGCCGGGCGTGGTCGAGCCGTTCGAGCGCCGCGTGCGCGAGCACGCCGGCACGGGGCGACTGCAGTTCCGGTTCCGCCACCGGGTCGACGCCCTCGTGCTCGAGAGTGGTGCCGTGGTCGGGGTGCAGGGCACGGTGCTCGCCCCGGACAGCGTCGCGCGCGGAATGGCCAGCAACCGCGAGGAGATCGCCGACTTCGAGATCCGCGGCCAGGCCGTGATCGTCACCAGCGGCGGGATCGGCGGCAACCACGATCTCGTCCGCAAGGCGTGGCCGGCGCGGCTCGGCACGCCGCCGAAGAGGATGGTCGCCGGCGTCCCTGCCCACGTCGACGGGCGGATGCTGCAGATCACCGGCGAGGCCGGGGCGCGGATCATCAACCCCGACCGGATGTGGCACTACGTCGAGGGCCTGCGCAACTGGGACCCGATCTGGGACAACCACGGCATCCGCATCCTGCCCGGTCCCTCGTCGCTGTGGCTCGACGCGGAGGGCAACCGGCTGCCCGCGCCGTACTTCCCGGGCTTCGACACCCTCGGCACGCTCACCCACCTGCGTTCCACCGGCCACGACTACTCGTGGTTCGTGCTGACGCAGGCGGTGATCGAGAAGGAGTTCGCGCTGTCGGGCTCGGAGCAGAACCCCGATCTGACCGGCAAGGACGTCAAGCTGCTGCTGTCGCGCGTCAGGGCGGGCGCGGCGGGGCCGGTCGAGGCGTTCAAGCAACACGGCGAGGACTTCGTCGTCGCCGACACCCTCGAGGAGCTGGTCGAGGGGATGAACCGCGTCGGTGACGCCGGCCTGCACATCGACGCCGGCGCGCTTCGGGAGCTGGTGGAGAAGCGCGACCGGGAGATCGACAACGAGTTCACGAAGGATGCGCAGATCACCGCGCTGCGCGGAGCCCGCAACTACCGCGGCGACAAGCTGATCCGCGTCGCCTCGCCGCACAAGTTCCTCGACCCCAAGCACGGCCCGCTCATCGCCGTACGCCTCAACGTCCTCACCCGCAAGACCCTCGGCGGGCTCGAGACCGACCTGTCGGGGAGGTGCCTGACGAGCGAGGGTGAGCCGCTGCCGGGGTTGTATGCCGCCGGCGAGGTCAACGGGTTCGGTGGCGGTGGCATGCACGGCTACAACGCGCTCGAGGGCACGTTCCTCGGCGGCTGCCTGTTCTCCGGGCGTACGGCGGGGAGGGCCGCGGCCGCGCAGGTGGGGTGAGTCCGGGTCCGCTTCAGGGCCGGTCGGTCGTGCCGGTCGTGCCGAGGTGGGCGTAGAGGTTGGCCTCGAACTTCTCCCCGGTGAAGTCGATGACCCGGCTCATCACCGCGGTGACCGCGCGGCTCGCGACGCGGGGGAGCGGCAGGTCGACCCGGATCTCGATGCTGATCTGCAGGTGCGTCGCGGGTCCGTCGTCGTCGCTGGCGTCGGTGAGGCGGTACCACCCCTGCACCGACGCCTTCTCCGTCGTGCCTGCCGGCGGCGCGTGCCGGTAGTCGATCGACGACGGCTCGTCGAAGATCATCTGCTCGGTGAACTCCGGGCGGAACTTGACCCCGAGCACGTCGATCCCGCTCATCGTCCAGCGCCACAGCGGGTGCCCGTCCTGCTCGCCCACCACCTCGATGTGCTGCAGCATCGGGGTGAGCTTGGTCAGCGTCGCGGGGTCGGTCAGCGTCTCCCACAGGACCTCGCGCGGTGCGCGGACGACGCCCTGGCTGTCGTTGGTGGCGCGGAAGGTGGTCACGCGCGCAGGGTGCCCGGAGGTCCCGCGGGTCACACGTCGCGCGGTCTCGACCCCGCTCGACCGACGGAATGCGCCATCTGCGCCACCGCACGCTCGAGGATCCCCGGCGTGGTGGCGAGGTTGAGCCGCACGTGCCCCGCCCCGCCGGCGCCGAAGTCCGCGCCCTCGTTGAGGGCCACCTTCGCGTGCTCGAGGAACCAGGCGCCCGGAGCCCGGGCCACCTCCGGCGCCAGGTCCCGGCAGTCGAGCCAGGCCAGGTAGGTCGCCCGGGGCGCGGCGTACCGAACCGCGGGGAGGTGCTCGGCGAGGAGATCCGCGAGGAGCTCGCGGTTCTCGACCAGGTCGACGAGCAGGGCGTCCAGCCAGTCGCGGCCGTCGCGCAGCGCGGCGGTGTGGGCGAGGACGCCGAGGTGGGATGCGCCGTGGTCGGCGACCCAGGGGAGGCGCGCGAGGTCCTCGCTCGTGGCGGCACCACCGATGAGGAGCGCGGCCTTCATGCCCGCGAGGTGCCAGCCCTTCGAGGAGGAGGTGAGGACGAAGGCGTCGTCGGTGCCCGGCACCGCGAGGTAGGGGACGAAGGTCTCGCCCGGGTGGGTCAGCGGTGCGTGCACCTCGTCGACGACCACCCGCACGCCGTGGCGGTCGGCCAGCTGCGCGACGGCCGCGAGCTCCTCGGCGGTGTGCACGACGCCGGTGGGGTTCTGCGGACTGCACAGGAAGTACGCCGCAGCGCCCGGCAGCGCGTCAGCCACCGCCACCAGGTCGAGCCGTCCGTCGCTGCCGAGCGGTGCCTCGCGCACCTCCCAGCCGGCCGCCTGGAGGAACCCGTAGAACGGCGGGTAGACCGGCGGGCTGAGCACCACGACCGACCCCGGCGGCGCCACCAGCCGCAGCGCCTCGACCGCGCCGCCCATCACGTCGCTCACCACCCGGGTCGTCGCGGCGTCCGGCGTCCAAGCCCAGCGGTCGGTCGCGAACTGGGCGAAGGCCTCGGCGTACGGCTCGAGCATCGGGTAGCCGGTGTCGCCCGTGCTGATCGCCTCGGTCAGTGCCTGCTGCACCGCCGGTGCGATCGGGGCGTCCATCTCCGCCACCCACAGCGGCAGCACGTCCGCGCCGTACGTCTGCCACTTCATCGACGTACGCCGACGCAGATCGTCCAGGGACAGGGAGCGCAACGGGCGGGTCATGGGTCCACCCAACCCCGTCGGTCGAGTCTTGGGTAGTCGCTCGAGCGGAGACGAGACCAGGGAGGATGGCCCGGTGATCGTCGGACCCGTGCGCACCACGCGCCGCAACTGGCAGCTCGCCGCGCTGCTGGCTGCCGTCGCCGGGATCCTCAACTCCGTCGGCTTCGTGGCGGTCGCGCTCTACACCTCCCACATGACCGGCGTGACCGCCGCGCTGGCCGACTCCGCGGTGATCGGGGAGTGGGACGTGGTGGCGCTCGCCGCCGGCGCGATCGTCGCGTTCCTGGCGGGGGCGATGGCCTGCGCGGTCGTCTTCAACTGGTGCCGGCGCCGGGAGCTGCACGGGAGGTACGCCGCGGTCCTGGCGATCGAGGCTGCCCTCATCCTGCTCGTGGGGCTCCTCGCCGATCGACTCGACACCGACCTCGCGGGGTGGCGGACGGTGCTGATCGTGGTCGTCCTGTGCTTCACGATGGGTCTGCAGAACGCGCTCATCACGAAGATCTCCGGCGCCCAGATCCGCACCACGCACGTCACCGGGATGATCACCGACATCGGCATCGAGCTGGGCAAGCTCGGCTATCGCTCGCGCCGCGACGGCCACGACCCGGTGCGTGGTGACCGGCGCAAGCTCGCCCTCCTCACCTCGTTGGTCGGGCTGTTCACCCTCGGCGGGATGGTGGGCGCGGCGGGCTACCTCACCTTCGGCTTCGCGGTGCTCATCCCGGTCGCCGTCGTCCTGCTCGTCGCCGCCGTACCCCCGCTCCGAGCCGACTGGCGCGCGCGACGGGCATGAACGGGGTGGGTTTGACGTGCCTGGTGCGTCAGACCCACCCCGATCATGCCGACCGGGGTACGGCGCACCGAGGGCCGCACGGACGGACGGGCGCGTGGAGGATCGCGGCGATGCTCGCAGCGACGCCGCACGGGTCGTCGAACACCTGCCCATAGCTCAACCGCACGGTGCGCACCCCTGCGACGGCGGTCCGAAGATCACGCGCGAGGTCCCGGGTCCGGTCCACCGCGCTGTTGTGGAACGCATGTCCGTCGAGCTCGACGACGAGGCCGTCGTAGTCGACGTCGCGATAGGTCACGCCGCGTTCGGTGACTACGCGCGCCTGGCGCCGACCGGCGGGCAGGCCGTGGGCTCGCTCCACGTTCACGAGGTAGGCGTGCTCGAGCACCGAGTTGGTGCCCTCGGCGAGGTCGGTCAGCACTCCCCGCCACCACTCCCGATCACGGATGCGGGAGCGTGCGTCCAGCGCTCGGCGGATCCGCTCCGCGGTGCTGGCGCCGGCGTTTGCGACGGCGGTGATCACCCCGATCCGTCCGGTGCGCGTGGTGGCGCACCCTGCGGCGTCGAGGACCGCCTGCTCGACGTGCTGGCGCGGCGGGCCGAGATTCCACCGCACCTGATCGTCGAGTCGGCGCACGCGGTGGAGCGTGACGCCGGTGGGCGCCACCAGCCGGCGTCCGTGTTCGACGGCCACATGGAGCGTGCCGTCCTCGACGGACTCACCTGCGGCGCGGACGCGGTGATCTCGGTGGGCGCGCAACGCGGTCGGTCCCCAGAGCGCTGCGGGCCAGACAGCGAGGACGGCCGCCCACGCGAGTTGGGCCCACGACAGCTCGCCGGTGTGGTTGACGAACACCCCGCGATACACCGGACTCAGGTCGCGCCGACGCACCATGCGCTCGAGGTCGCACGGCCGGGCACCCAGCTCCCGCAGCTGGTGTCGCGCGATCACCCCCGCCTGGGCGTCGAGCCGCTCCCGGATCTCCTGGTCCATCCGCAGACCCTGCCCGAGATCGCCGGATCGGCGCGGACGCCCTGTGGACAGCCCGCCCGGCAGGTGACCTGCGAGGATGAACCCCGATGCGCCCCCTTCCCCTGCCCCTGCCCTCCGACCCCGACGAGCTGCTGGGGACGTTCACCGACTGGGCGACCGGCGAGGGGTTGAGCCTCTACCCCCACCAAAAGGAGGCGCTGCTCGAGCTGGCGACGGGCTCGCACGTCGTGCTGGCCACGCCGACCGGGTCGGGCAAGAGCCTCGTGGCAATCGGGGCGCACGCGATCGCGATGGCGTCGGGTCGGCGCACCTACTACACCGCGCCGATCAAAGCGCTGGTCAGCGAGAAGTTCTTCGCGCTGTGCGAGGTGTTCGGGGCGGAGAACGTCGGCATGCTCACCGGCGATGCGGCGGTCAACGCCAGCGCCCCGATCATCTGCTGCACCGCCGAGGTGCTGGCCAACATCGCGCTGCGCGGTGACGACGGCGACGTCGGCCAGGTGGTGATGGACGAGTTCCACTTCTACGCCGAGCCCGACCGCGGATGGGCCTGGCAGGTGCCGCTGCTGCTCCTGCCACGCGCGCAGTTCCTGCTGATGTCGGCGACGCTGGGCGACCTCACCACCATCAAGGCCGACCTCGAACGGCGTACCGGAGTGCCGGTGGCGGAGGTGTCGACGGCCGAGCGTCCCGTGCCACTCACCTTCTCCTGGGCACTCACGCCGCTGCACGAGACGCTCGAGGAGCTGCTGACGACCCACCAGGCGCCGGTGTACGTCGTGCACTTCACCCAGGCTGCGGCACTCGAGCGTGCGCAGTCGCTGACGAGCATCAACGTCGCCAGCCGCGAGGACCGGGACAAGATCGCGGCGGCGATCGGGGAGTTCCGGTTCGCGAAGGGGTTCGGCCAGACCTTGTCGCGACTGCTGCGCCACGGCATCGGCGTGCACCACGCGGGGATGCTGCCGAAGTACCGCCGACTCGTCGAACGCCTCACCCAGGACGGTCTGCTCAAGGTCGTCTGCGGCACCGACACCCTCGGCGTCGGCATCAACGTCCCGATCCGCACCGTAGTGCTCACCGGTCTGACGAAGTACGACGGCCGTCGCCAGCGGCTGCTCAAGGCGCGCGAGTTCCACCAGATCGCCGGGCGCGCCGGCCGGGCGGGCTACGACACCATCGGCACCGTCGTCGTGCAGGCGCCGGACCACGTCGTCGAGAACCACCGCCTCGTCACGAAGGCCGGCGACGACCCCAAGAAGCTGAAGCGGGTGCAGCGCAAGAAGCCGCCCGAGGGGCAGATCACCTGGACCGAGGACGCCTTCGAGCGCCTCGTCGCCGCGCAGCCCGAGCAGCTGGTCTCGCGGATGCGGATCGACCACGGGATGCTGCTCAACCTCCTGTCCGGAAGCCGGTCGAGCGGAGTCGAGACCCCGTGGGCACGCCTCAGGACCCTGCTCCGCGACAACCACGAGGACGGTCGCGCGCAGGTGCGTTTGGTACGCCGCGCGGTCGCGCTCTATCGCACGCTGCTGGCCGCCGGCGTGGTCGTGCAGGACGACGACGGTTGCCGGGTCGTCGAGGACACCGGTGAGGGCTCGCTGAGACTGGCGCTCAACCAGCCGCTGTCGACGTTCGCACTGGCGGCGTTCGAGCTGCTCGACCCCGAGAGCGACACCTTCGCCCTCGACGTGGTCTCGATCATCGAGTCGACGCTCGACGACCCGCGGGCGGTGCTGCGCGCCCAGGAGCACGTCGCGCGCGGCGAGGCGATCGGGGAGATGAAGGCCGACGGCGTGGAGTACGACGAGCGCATGGAGCTGCTCGAGGAGGTCTCCTGGCCCAAGCCGCTCGCGGAGGTGCTCGAGGCGGCGTACGAGCTCTATGCCGGCACCCATCCGTGGGTGCTGGAGACGCCGGTGTCGCCGAAGTCCGTGGTCCGCGAGATGTGGGAGCGCGCGATGACCTTCGGGGAGTACGTCGCCGCCTACAAGCTCGCCCGCTCCGAGGGCGTGCTGCTGCGCTACCTCTCCGATGCCTACCGCGCGCTGCGCCAGACGGTGCCGGAGTCCGTGCGCACCGAGGAGGTCGCCGACATCACCGCCTGGCTCGGGGCCGTCGTACGCCAGACCGACTCCAGCCTGCTCGACGAGTGGGAGGCGCTCGTCCACCCGGAGGCCGTGCTCGCGGCAGCCGCGGCCCAGGACGACATCCGGCCCCCGGCTCCCAAGATCGACGAGCGCGGGCTGCGGGTGCTGGTGCGCAACGCGATGTTCCGCTTGGTCGAGCTCGTGGCTCGTCGCGACGCCGCGGGCCTGGTGGAGCTGCACCCCGACGGTCCGTCGGAGGGGGAGTGGGCCGAGCAGGTCGAGGCCTACTTCGCGGAGTATGCCGACCTCGGTACCGGCGCCGAGGCGCGTGGTCCCGCGCTGTTGGTGATGGATGGCGACGAGGTCGCGCAGATCCTGGACGACCCCGAGGGCGACCGGGACTGGCGGATCACCGCGACGATCGACCGCGAGCAGACCCAGGAGCAGGGGGAGCTGGTGCTCGAGGTGCACGGGCTCGCCGCGACGTGAGAGCCGGTCGGAGACGGGTTTCCGCGGAGGGATACCGTGCCCGATCGTGAGCACGTTCGACGAGGCCATCACCGCGACCCCCGATCCGGAGCGCCCCGGACACTTCCGGGCGGCGCTGACCAACGACTGGTCGATCGGCAACGCCCTCAACGGCGGCTTCCTGCTGTCCTTGTTGGGACGCACACTGCAGCAGGCGCTCACCAGCGCGGGCTCGAAGCACCCCGACCCGGTCAGCATCAGCGCGACCTACCTCTCCGCCGCCGTGGAGGGTCCGGCCTACCTCGACACCGAGGTCATCCGCACCGGCCGCTCGGTCTCCACCGGTCAGGTCGCGCTGACCCAGGAGGTCGACGGGGTGCCGGTCGAGCGGCTGCGGGCGACGGCGACGTACGCCGACCTCGACGCGCTGGCCGACCCCGACGACGCCCAGCGCAACCTGCTCACCCGCACCATGCCGCAGCTCGCCCCGCCCGAGGAGTGCTGGGGCAAGGAGCAGGCACCGCCCGGGTTCCTCGACCTCGTGCCGCTGCAACGTCAGCTCGACGTTCGCATGACGCCCGACACCGTCGGTTGGATCGACGGCAAGCCGACGGGGGAGGGGCGGATCTCCGCGTGGTTCCGGATGCCCGACGGCCGCGACCCCGACCCGATCCTCATGCTGATGGTGCTCGACTGCCTGCCGCCGGTCACCTTCAACCTCGACCTGCCGGGCTGGGCGCCCACGCTGAGCCTGATGGCCAACGTGCGCGCGCGGCCCGTGCCGGGCTGGCTGCTCGTCACCCACGAGACCCGGATGCTCAGCCACGGGCTCTTCGAGGAGGACGCCGAGATCTGGGACGCGAGCGGCAACCTGGTCGCGCAGTCGCGGCAGCTGGCGATGGTCCCGAAGAAGGGCTAACGCTCGACCTGCACCCGGAGCAGGCGCCGCCGCCAGGCGTACTCCGTCACCGTCCACACGTGTTGGCCGTCGGGATCCCACGCGAGGTCCTCGGGGCCGGCGGGCAGCCGTCGTGAGCGCGGGCCGAGCAGCCAGCCACGGCCGAACTTCCCCCGGCTGCTGGAGATCCACCACTCCCGCCCGTCGTACGCCGCCCCCTGCATCTGCGGCGCACCGGTCCACCAGCGACCGGCGGAGCCGTCTGGCTCACCGCACCACAACCGGCCGGGCTCGTGGCGGTCGTACTCACCCACGACGAGACGCCCGTCCGGGGTGGCGGAGCAGAACGAGTAGCGCAGGTCGCCCGCAGGCTTGACCCAACCCTGGAGGGCGTACGTCGCCCGGTCCAGCACGGCGAGTCCCTTGCGCGTCGCGGCGACGTAGACCCGATCGCCCAGCACGGCGATGCCGCCCGCATGGATGCGCAGCGGCCCGCCGTCCTGGCCGAGCAGGGGGACGTGACGGTGGCGTCCGGTCTCACGGTCGACCTCGGTGATGCGCGATCCGTGGTTCTTGCCGTCCGCGCCGTGCAGGTAGGCGGTCAGCAGGACGACGTCGGGGAGCACGTGCACGCCTTGGGGGAACCAGCGCGAGCGTTGGTCGCTCGGCGGGAACCACCACTCGCTGCCCACCGGGACCGAGGCACCCCGTGCCCTGGCCATACTTGCTGCCATGCCTGCCGCCATGCCCACGGTCCCGAGCATGCCGCACGCGCCCCAGCCCGGGCCGGGTGCGCGCTTGGTCGTCGGTGTCGCCCTGCATGCGACCGGCCCGACGCCGACGGTGCTCGCGGCGCTGCGCCACGCACCGGCCGGATGGGAGTTCCCGGGTGGCAAGGTCGAGCCCGGCGAGACACCGGAGGAAGCGGCGATCCGCGAGATCGGCGAGGAGCTGGGCTGCCGGATCGAGGTCACCGGGTGGCTGCCGGGGACCGAGGTCGTCCGGCCCGGCCTCGAGCTGGCGATCGCCCACGGCAGGGTCGTCGCCGGCCACCCGGCGCCGCGGACCGGTGAGCACACCGAGCTGCGCTGGGTGCCGCTGGCCGAGCTCGGTGAGCTCGACTGGCTGCCGGCCGACGTGCCGTTCGTCCTGCAGCTCATGGCGGCAGCCGCCCCGTCGGTGGACGTGCTCGCCCTGCTCGACGAGCGCGAGCACGCCGACGAGGTCGCTGCCCGGCTCGAGCGTGGTGGCTACCCGGCCACGGTCTCCCGCGGCCGCTTCCACGGCGAGGACGACGAGGAGGACCAACCTTGGACGGTGACCACCCAGGCGCCGTACGCCGCGGTGGAGCTGGTGGTCGAGGAGTTCGATGGGTGGGTCGAGACCGTCGGTGCCGAGCCGGAGGTCGCGCCCGCTTCGCCCGCACCGCCCGCGCCGCTGCCCCTGCCCGACGCCCCGCGCCGGGTGAAGGGGCACTGGCGGGACTAGGGACTCGACTTCGCTCGCCCGACTTCCTGCTTCGTTTGAGACGACTGGGCAGCTACTGGACCGTGGCGTACACGTCGTCGATCACGAACGTCGTGGGGAGCGACTCGTCCTCGATCGCCACGAACGCGAGGTGGATGCTGCGCCCGCGAAACTGGCGCAGGTTCACCTCGTACCTTGCGAAGTGGCCCGCCGCGTGCTGATTTGAGAAGTAGCCCAGCTCGCCGATGACCCTGTCGCCGCTCGCGTTGTAGACGAGCACCGCCAGTTGGTCGTAGGCACCACGGACGGGCTCATCGGTGAGCACCTGCAGGCGGAAGGAGGCCCAAGCGCGGCGAGCGTTAACGGGGACCGTGAGCTGCTGCCGGATCCCGGAGCTACCCTCGACCCCGGCCCCCCCGAGCACGGCCTTCCAGGTGCCGTTGGCGGCGAGCACCATCGGATCGTCGGTGATGAGATCCGGCGTCGTCGCCTCCCAGCCGGCTGCTCCCTGTTCGAACCCCGGGTTCGTAGTCAGCACGCGCGCAGGGTTGGCGGCTCGGTGCACATCGTCGCGGACCCCGGAGAACAGGACTGGTTGGAGGTATCCGTCACCTCGGTCCTGTAGGGGGGTGGCCGCCACCAGCGCACGACGCGCGGCGACCGGCCTCAACTTCCGCTGCACCTGCAGCATCCGGGCGAGCGTGCCGGCGACCAGCGGCGCGGCCATGGACGTCCCGGACTCCGCTCGGGTGCCGCGGTCCCTGCGGTGTGTCGCCGACCGGAGATTCTGGCCGGGCGCCCAAACGTCGACGCACGGCCCGCGGTTGGAGAAGGAGGTCATACGGTCCTGGCGGTTGAGTGCGCCGACCGTGATCACGTTCATCATCCGCGCCGGACTCACCCGGCACGCGTCGATTCTGTCGTTGCCGGCCGCCGCCACCACGTGAACGCCTCGCTTGAGGGCCCGCCGGACCGCCCGGGTGACCGCCGGGTTCGGTGGGCCCGCAAGGCTGAGGTTCATCACGGCCGGCTTGCGGTGGTTCTTGGTTACCCAGTTGATGCCGCGAATGACGTTGCGTGCTGATGTCTGAGGGCCGCAACCGAAGATCCGGACAGGCACGATCGTGGCGGACTTGGCCACGCCCGAGGCCCTGCCAGCCGCCAAGCCGGCGACGTGGGTGCCGTGTCCGCTGCAATCCTTGCGCGGCGACAGCCGGCCGATCGCACTCGCGCCCTTGCCGACGCGGCCGCGCAGTTGGACGTGGGTCGCGCGTACGCCGGAGTCGACGACGTAGATCCGCACGCCCTTGCCGTTGCTGTGCCGCTTCGCGGTGCCGAAGGTGTAGCGGCCGTCAAGGGTGCGATTGACCTGGTCGATCCGGTCGAGGTGCCAGGGGGCGTCGTCCTGGATCCCGGCGTTGGTGAAGACGGCGTTGTCGTCGACCAGGTCGACGGCCGGGTGGTCGCGCAGGATCCGCTCGGCGCGCGGTGTGAGAGTGCCGGTGAACCCGGGGAAGTCCTTGCCCAGCCGGGCCTTCACGGTCGCGCCGGCCCCCTCGACCTCCGCGATCAGTTCGCGGACCTCGGCAGGGTCCACGCCCTCGCGCAGCGTGACCAGGTCGGGTGCGTCCTCGACTACCGCGACCACAGGCTCGCGAGCGAACGCAGGAGCGGCCGATACCCGCGACGGGTAAGCGTCAAAGGAGGCCCATCCGGACCCGCTGGCCGGCTCGGAACCGGCGTGCGCCGGCACCAGGCCGGTGGAGGCAGTCGCGGTGCCGAGGACCGTCAGCGCGGACACGACGACAAGTCGGACGGAGGGGCGAGATACGCGCAACGAGGTTCCCGAGGCAGAAGGGGCAAGGAGTGGGCTTCATCGTAGGCGACCACAGGCCGGGTCCTACGCTTGCGCGCATGACCATCACTGCCGGCCGCCGACTCCTGCTCGTCCACGCGCACCCGGACGACGAGTCGATCGGGCAGGGCGCCTCCATGGCGAAGTACGTCGCCGAGGGCGCCCACGTCACCCTCGTGACCTGCACCGGCGGAGAGGAGGGCGAGATCCTCGTCCCCGAGCTCGCGCACCTCGCCTCTGACCAGGAGGACCGGCTCGCCGAGCAGCGCAAGGTCGAGCTCGCCAACGCGATGAAGGCGCTCGGCGTCACCGACCACCGCTACCTCGGTGGCTTCGGCCGCTACCGCGACTCCGGCATGGCCTGGCACCCCGACGGTCACGCGGTCGCCGCCGACCAGGTCCACGACAACGCGTTCTGGCGCGCCGACCTGACCGAGGCCGCCGATCACCTCGTCGCCGTCATCCGCGAGGTGCGCCCTCAGGTCCTCGTGACCTACGACCAGTTCGGCGGCTACGGCCACCCCGACCACATCCAGGCGCACCGCGTCGCGACGTACGCCGCCGTCCTGGCTGGTGTCCCGTCCTACCGCGAGGACCTCGGCGCGCCCTGGACCATCGCCAAGACCTACTGGGGGGCGATGAGCGCGGAG